>JAODMG010000134.1 GCA_025464895.1 Microbacteriaceae bacterium
TCAGCCTCCTCGAGCGGGCAGGAGGAAAGCCGCTCAGCGCACTCGAGGTCGCATCGCTCGAGACCGGCAGCGGCCTGTTGACCGTCCACATCAACAACGAGCCACTCGCCGCCGACGACTTCCGTACCGCCGACGAACCGACGGACCTGCTGCTCATCGCCCCGGGCGAGACGCTCTCATACACACTCGACGAGCCGATCTACGAGTCCCGTGCCGAGGCGGAAGCCGCCGCGAAACTTCGCGACTAAGGCGCGAATCGCGGCTAGATGTACTGAGTCATGACGGTGTCTCTCTTCTGGTCGTGAATTAGTCCTTGGTCGACGTGGTCTGGCCGATCGAGTGTTCTCGCGGCGGGAGTTACTCTCTCGCGGCGGGAGTTATTGTCAGCGGCGGCGGGAGAACCACGCTCGCGGAGGGAGGTATAGCTCCCTCCGCGCGTACGTTTCTCCCGCCGCGAGGGTCAGCTGACCGGAGATACGGATGGGGGCCCCGGCGACGTGACCCACGACCGTGTGACCCAAGACCCTGGGAACGAAGACCGTGTGAACCACGACCCGCGAGCCGGTGAGCGAACCCCGCGACTGGCGCGCGCCTCAGAGGATGAAGTCGACCGAGGCCCGATCGGCGACGACGGAACGGATGTAGCTCGCCGCCTCCTGGTGATCCGGGTCATCGATGTACGCGCGAAGGCCGTCGGCGTCGTCGTAATCCGCGACCAGCACGACGTCCCAATTGCCGGCGATATCCACCGCGTTCGGCCCGACGGTGAGTGTGCGAATCTGCGGAATGATCGGCACCAGGGCGGTGAGCCTCGCCGCGATCTCTGCCGAGTGCTCGAGCTTCGTCGTCGGGTCTTCTGCCGCGAGTTTCCACGCGACGACATGCCTGAGCATTCCTTATACCTCCAGTATTGCTTGACGCAGGCGAGCCGGATCGACTCGCCAGATGTTGTGCACGCGTCCGTTCAGCAGCAGCACCGGGATCTCCTCCGCGTATGCGTCGCGAAGTTCGGCATCATCGAGAATCGACAGTTCTTCGACGGTGATCGAAGGGGCGGATGCCTCGGAGCCGAGCCCGGCGACCACAGAAGCCACGACATCCCTCGCCGTGTCGCACAGGTGACACCCGGGCTTGCCGATCAGGGTGATGGTTGCCGTGGCGGACATGGTGCCAGCCTATGCAACAAGAAGCGGCAACAAAAAACGCCAGACCTTGCGGCCTGGCGATTTCGATGCCGACAAACGGCCACGTCCCCGGAAAACGGCTTCGAGCGAAGCCATTTCGGCGGCGCTGCCCAGACGCGGCGCTACTTCTTATACGTCTACTTCTTGTTACGACGCTGGTGGCGAGTCTTGCGGAGCAGCTTGCGATGCTTCTTCTTCGCCATGCGCTTGCGACGCTTCTTGATTACGGAACCCATACACACCTCTTAAATTCTGGCTTCACTGATTCTTGAACGAAATACCGCGTTCGTTCAGAACAGCGGAAAATTGCCTCGTGACAGTCTAGCGGATCGGGCACGGCCCGGAACTCGCCCCCAGGGCGGCGCCACACTCGTCGAGCGACGCCTCAACCGGCGGCTGAGTCGCTGTCAGCGATGTGCGAGGTGATCGCCGCCTCGACCGCGGACTCCGGAACCCTGAAGGAGCGTCCGAAGCGAATCGCCGGCAGCTCGCCGGCGTGCACGAGTCGGTACACGGTCATCTTGGACACGCGCATCATGTCCGCCACTTCGGCGACAGTGAGAAACCTCACCTCGGAGAGATCGCGTGCCATGGTCGGGCCCCTAGCGTTCCGTCGAAATCGGGAACATCGCGCACTCGAAACGGGTGTTACAGGAGTGCTAGATCGTTACTTTAGGGGCTAATGTGACTCGCTTGCAACTATCGGTTATCCGTCCTTCCTGCCCAGCTTCTTCTTGATCGGGCTGATGACGCGGCGTTCCACCCCGTGCGAGGCATCCTGGATGGCGTTGATCGCCTGGAACGAGGCATCCGCTGCCACTCGTCCGATGGCCGCGCCGGCCTCGCCAGGGTGCTGGAGCGACTCGGCCGCGCGGCGAAGCGGAGCGGGAACCTGCACCCCGGACCACGCGGCGAAGACCGTCGAGCCGGCGGCATCGGCTTCGTCGAAGTCGGCGCTGAGGAACGGGATGAGCCAGTCCTCCAGATCTTCCAATGGCGCGGAATCGAGGCTGTAGTAGCGGTGCTGGCCCTCCTCGCGCACGTGCACCAGGCCGTGATCGCACAGCACCTTCAGGTGCTTCGACACCGTCGGCTGGCTGAGTCCCATCTTCTCGACGATCTCCCCGACACTGATCTCACCCGCCCCTGCCACGTCCGCGTCGACCTCGGATGCCGTATACCGTTCGAGCAGAACCTGCAGAAGGTCGCGCCTGGTCGGGTCCGCAATCACGTCAAAGATGTCAGCCATGCCAACAGGCTAGCGGCCCACCCCTCTGGAGTACCATGACTTTGCTGCCGGACCACCTCGATGACGCGGGAGAACTGAGGCACGATGCGCGAAGCGGATGACTCGCGGCTCGTTCGTCACGGAGCTCCGTGACATCGTCGACCTGTTTGTCTCCTCCTCCCCCGCGCGTTTTGCGATCCTGATATTCACGACGCTGATCCTGGTGTTCACCGGACTGCTGTCGCTGCCGATCGCGACGGCGTCCCGAATCGGAACGCCGATCGCCGACGCGCTGTTCACCGCTGTCTCCGCTATCTCCGCTATCTGCGTCACCGGACTGAGCACCGTGAACATGGCGTCTTACTGGTCGCCGTTCGGAAACGTCGTGATCCTGCTCGGCCTCGAGGTCGGTGGAATCGGTGTCCTGACCCTGGCCAGCCTGCTCGGCTTCATCGTCGCGCGCCGGCTTGGCCTTCGCGCGAAGCTCATGGCGGCGAGCGACTCCAACGCCGGTCGCATCCACGCCGGCCCGGTTGCGGAGTCCCAGGCGATCCGACTCGGCGAAATCGGCGGGCTGCTCGCGACCGATCCGTGGATGCTGTCGGTCATCGCCGTCGGTGTGTTCGTCGGCAGCATTGGCTTTCCGGTGATCTTCGCGCTGGCGCGTCGCGTCTGGCGGCCGGGGCGGCTGTCGATCCACGTCAAACTGACGCTGACCACGACCCGCATGGGAAATACGGAATCACCGTCGTCGGGGTCAAGTCGCCGGGCAAGGAGTTCACCTACGCGACCCCGGACACCGTCGTCTCGAACCACGACCTGATCATCGTCAGCGGCAATTCGGCCCGGATCGAGAAATTCGCGACAATTCAGTCCTGACCTGGTCGCCGTTCAGCCGCGGTCGCGGTTGCCGCCGCCGGATGGACGGCTAGGCCCCGACGGCCAGCTCGCGCGCACGGGCGAGCGCCGCGGCAGTGGCCCGGTCGAACAGCTCCTTGAGCCCGGCGGCCTCCAGCTCCGCGATCGCACGTTCGGTGGTGCCGTTCGGGCTGGTGACCTGCCGCCGCAGCTCCGCCGGCGTCCTATCGGATGCGACCAACAGCTCCGCGGCCCCGAGGAATGTGCCGTTCACCAGGAGGGCCGCATCCGATGGGCTGAAGCCGAGGTCGACCGCGGTCCTCGTCAGCTGCTCGATCAGATAGAAGACGTATGCCGGTCCGGACCCGGAGATAGTACTGAGCGCGTCCAGTTTCGACTCCGGAACGACGATCACCTCGCCGACCGTGCCGAACAGGGAGGATGCGAGCGCCAGGTCCTCGTCGCTCGATCGCGGCCCGGCGCTCAGCCCGGTCACCGCCCTCCCGACGATCGCCGGCGTGTTCGGCATCGCCCTGATCACCGAGACGGACGCTGGGAGATTCGCCTCGAAGGTTGAGATCGGCACGCCGGCCGCAACGCTGATGACGATCGCCTTCTGCTCGAGCCCGCTCGCGATCTCCTTCAGCAGCGCCGGCACCATGGCCGGCTTGACGGCGACGAGCACCAGCTTCGCACCGGCGACCGCGGCCAGGTTTGCGGTCGGATCCTCCTCCGTCGCATAGCTGAGCACCGCATCCGACCGCAGCAACACCGCCTTGGCCTCGGTGCGATTGGTGACCCGGATGCCGCCGTCAACGGTGACGTTCGGCTGCAGGAGGCCGCTCAGGATCGCACCGCCCATCGAACCCGCCCCGAGGATCGAGATGGCTGGCAAGGATATGTTCATGGTCCAATCCTGCACCAGGATGACGCCGCCGCGGCAACTCCCGGAGCTCGCACGCGGCCTCCTAGACTGTGGGGATGAGCACTTCCGGCGGCAACAAGGCAATCATCGCGGCGCTCCTCGCGAACCTCGGCATCGCGATCACCAAGTTCGTGGCGTGGGGCTTCTCCGGCTCGAGCTCGATGCTCGCCGAGGGCGTCCACTCGCTCGCCGACACCGGAAACCAGGTGCTCCTGCTACGCGGCGGTGCCAAGTCGCGCAAAGCCGCGGACGCGCAGCATCCGTTCGGTTATGGGCGTGAGCGCTATGTTTACGCGTTCGTCGTCTCGATCATCCTGTTCAGCATCGGTGGGGTGTTCTCCCTCTATGAGGGTGTCGACAAGCTGCAGCATCCGCACGAGTTGGAGAACGCCTGGCTGCCGATTCTCGTCCTGGTGATCGCCATGGTGCTCGAGTCGTTC
>JAODMG010000052.1 GCA_025464895.1 Microbacteriaceae bacterium
ACTCCCGCCACGAGCACACTTCCCCCGCCGCCAGCGGCAACAACTCCCGCCGCGAGACCGTATCTCCCGCCGCACCCGCGTCAGCCGGGCTGCGAGCTGCAGGTCTGCGAGCTGCCGGGCTAAGTAGGCTGGGTGAGTGAACTCCCTTCCAGAATCCCGTGTTACTCCGCTGCGTGGCGGCCCGGCCCTTCGCTGGGGCGTCCTTGCGCCAGGTGCCATCGCTCGTGACTTCGTCACGACTCTGCACGCCAACACCGACCAGCGCGTCCATGCGGTCGCGTCGCGCTCTTCCGAGCGCGCGGCGACCTTCGCGGCGGAGCATGGCATCCCGCGCAACTACGACTCGTACGACCAGCTGGTCGCCGACCCGGACATCGATGTCGTCTATGTTGCTGCGCCGCACAGCGAGCATCGCGCGCTCGCCCTGTTGGCCATCGCCGCCGGTAAGCACGTGCTGATCGAGAAGCCGATCGCGCTGAATGCTCGTGAGGCAGGCGACATCGCCGCGGCAGCCGCATCCGCCGGGGTCTTCGTCATGGAGGCGATGTGGTCGCGCTACCTTCCCCAGTCGGATGTGATCAGCCAGCTGCTCGACGATGGCGCGCTCGGAGACGTGAGGCTCGTCTCGGTTGACCTCGGCTGGAAGAACGAATACGACCCGACAAGCCGCATGTACGACCCGAAGCTCGGCGGCGGAGCGATGCTCGACGCCGGCATCTACAGCCTCTGGTTCGCCCAGTTCGTGCTCGGCGCACCGACCGCGGTGTTCGCGACCGGAAGCCTCGCCCCCACCGGTGTCGACGCACAGACAGTCGTCGCGCTCAGTGCGGCGGACGGGGCACAGGCATCAGTCTCGACCAGCATCCTGATCAACACACCGGGCATCGCCTCCATTTTCGGTACGGATGCCCGGCTGCAGTTCGACGACAGCTTCGTCTTCTCGGCGGGCTTCCGGGTGATTTCCGGCGGCTCCGAGCTGAGTGGGTCTGACCTGGTTTGGGAGGATGCCTCCGGGCTGCGCGGTCGCGACGGTCTCTGCTGGCAGGCCGTTGCGCTCGCGAGCTACGTCTCCGAGGGCCGCACCCAGTCGCCGGTGCACTCGCTGGAGCAGTCGATCTCGCTCATGCGCACCATCGACGATGTTCGTGCGCAGGTGGGCGCGATCTAGGTTTCCCCTGGGCCTGGGCCTGGGCCTGGGCCTGGCGTGCCCCGAGCCTCGTCGTTCGCGCCCGCCTGCCGATCCGCTCGTCGTTCGCGCCCGCCTGGAATCGCTCAAATGCAGGACCGCAGCCGGTCGTCCGTGCAATAGTTGCCGGAATCCGGGGGTCTAGCGGAACGCTCGTGGGCTGTGGTCCTGCATTTGAGCTAACTGACGTCCGGCGGGACGGATCAGCGCGCCGAATGTCGGTGGCCGATGCGGCGGCTGGGGCATGCGTCGCGCATCCGCTCCGCCTCGAACCGCTTCGGAAAGGCAAACCCCGATCGGCCGAGTGACACCACACGGCCGGGTACGTCTAGGCGGCCGGCTCCTCCGCTTGCACGACGTCCTGGCGCTGCCGGCCGAGGCCGTCCACCTCGACCTCGAGCACGTCGCCTGCTGCCAGGAACGGGAATCGCCCAGACATTGCTACGCCCTGCGGGGTCCCGGTCAGGATGAGGTCGCCCGGCTCAAGGGTGAGGTACTGGCTGAGGTGCCAGACCAGGTAGTTGACCGAGAAGATCATGTCGGCCGAGGTCGAATCCTGCCGCGGTTCGCCGTTGACCCAGCTGCGGAGACGCACGTTGTTGTAGTCGACCTGGTCCGGGGTGACCAGCCATGGACCGACCGGACAGAATCCGGGAGCCGACTTTCCCTTGCTCCACTGCAGGCCGGGCTCTCGCTGGAAGTCTCGCTCGGAGAGGTCGTTCGCGGTCACGAAGCCGGCGATGTAATCGATGCTCTCGTCCGGAGAGCCGAGGTAGGACACGCGCTGTTTGATGACGACCCCGAGCTCGACCTCCCAGTCCGTCTTCACGCTTCGACGCGGAATGGTTGCCAGCTCGTTCGGCCCGACTACCGTGTTCGGTGGCTTCAGGAAGACGACCGGGGAGGTCGGCGGCGTCGATCCGGATTCCGCGGCGTGGGCCACGTAGTTCTGGCCGATGCAGATCACAGCACTCGGTCGCGCGATCGGAGCGCCGAAACGCAGCCCGGCGGTGTCAGTCAGAACCGGCAGGTCCCCTGCGGCTATGGCGGCCATGGCGTGCTCCACACCGTCCCCCTCGAGAAAGCGCCCATCGATGGCGGCGGTCAGTCCGCTCAGGTCGTAGGTCACATCGTCGAGTTCGACGACCGGCTTCTCCGAGCCGCGTTCTCCCAGTTGGGCAAATCTCATCGGTGCTTCCCTCCGTCAACTGCTATCAGTCTGTCGCATCCGACTGGCCGGATACCGAGAGTCTCGATGCCGGTGTGGATTGCGGATGCCTCGATCTGGATGCCCGCGCCGTCAGCGCGAGCTGATGCTGGAGAACTTGCGGATCGACAGTGGCACGAACACGAGCAGCAGGACGACGATTCCGATCAGGACGGTGAGGATCGGATTCTGTTGCGGCCAGGCATCGGCGACCGGTGCCTGCGCCGGAACGTTTCCGAACAGTTCCCGTGCCGCCTGCACGAGCGCGGAGACAGGGTTGTACTCCGCGAAGATCCGCAGCGGAGTCGGGAGGTTCTGGCTCGGCACGAACGCGTTCGAGATGAAGGTGAGCGGGAACAGCACGAGGAACGACACGTTGTTGATCA
>JAODMG010000197.1 GCA_025464895.1 Microbacteriaceae bacterium
GTTCTCGTTGCGGACGGCCGTGCGCGAGTCGAATCACGTGCGCGGCGACGAGACCTGGATCCAGTTCATCCGTCACGCCAAGGCTCCCGAGCTGCCGGTCGTGCTTCTCGAAGACATCGCCGCCCTCACCGGGCTGGTCTTTGCATTCCTCGGCGTCGGGCTCACCATCATCACCGGCAATCCCGCCTTCGACGCGATCGGCACCCTGGCGATCGGCGTTCTGCTGGTGCTCGTCGCCATCGTCCTCGGCATCGAGACCAAGAGCCTCCTGGTCGGAGAGGGTGCCAGCGCGGCCGACACCGAGCGCATCCGCGACGCGATCAACGCCGACAGCGAGGTCGAGGCGCTCATCCACATGCGCACCCTGTATCTCGGACCGGACGAGCTCCTCGTCGCGGCCAAGGTCGCGTTCGCGAGCCAGCGGACCCTCGCGGATGTCGCCGCGTCGATCGACGCACTCGAGGCGAGGGTGCGAGAAGCGGTTCCCGTCGCCCGGGTGATCTACATCGAGCCCGACGTGTTCGTGACTCCCCCGGATGGCTCGATCACGACCGAGGCGATCGTGATCAAGGCCTCGGACTAGGTCTCGCTGCCCCGGGTCACTCCGCGACGTCCGACGTTCTGGCGCTTCGCCTCGAAGAATTCCCGAAGCAGGGTCGCACAGGCATCGGCCTGGACGCCGGCGAAGACCTCGACCCGGTGTGGCAGCCGGCGATCGCGCAGCAGGTCGTAGACACTGCCGACCGCTCCGGCCTTCTCGTCCCAGGCGCCGAAGACGACCCGAGGGATCCGCGAGTTGAGGATGGCACCCGCGCACATGATGCACGGCTCGAGGGTGACGACGAGTGTCGTGTGCTCGAGGTGCCAGTCGCCGAGCGACTCCGCAGCCTCCCTGATGGCGAGGATCTCGGCGTGCGCGGTCGGATCGTTCGACTTCTCGCGTGCGTTCCGCCCAGAGCCGATTCGGTTACCGGCGGCATCGAGGACGAAAGCAGCGACCGGGACGTCGCCGGTGTCGAGAGCCAGGCGCGCGTCGGCGACGGCGTCCAGCATCCACGTCTCGTAGTCCTGCACCGCACCTCCTGAAGTAGATTGAGCCTATGCGAGTACATGTAGCTGATCACCCGCTCATCACCCACAAGCTCACGGTACTTCGCGACAAAACTACTCCGTCGCCCACCTTTCGCGCGCTGACCGAGGAGCTGGTGACGCTGCTCGCCTACGAGGCGACCAGGGGTGTCCGGGTGGAACCGGTCACGGTCGAGACTCCGGTCGCGTCGGCCAATGGCCTCGCCATCAGCCGGCCTCGACCGCTGGTCGTGCCGATCCTGCGGGCAGGGCTCGGGATGCTCGAGGGCATGGTCAAGCTGGTTCCGACCGCGGAGGTCGGGTTTCTCGGGATGGTCCGCAACGAGACGACGCTGCAGCCGGACATCTATGCGGAGCGGCTGCCGGATGACCTGTCGAACCGCCAGTGCTTCGTGCTCGACCCGATGCTCGCCACCGGCGGATCGCTCATCGCGGCGATCGACTATCTCTTTGCCCGTGGAGCCGTGGATGTCACGGCGATCTGCCTGATCGCGGCTCCGGAGGGTCTCGCCGCCGTCGAAAGGGCGACGGCGGGTCGCGATGTCACCATCGTGCTCGGTGCGCTCGACGATCACCTGAACGAGGTGGGCTACATCGTTCCCGGCCTCGGGGATGCGGGGGATCGGCTGTACGGAACCGTCGAGTAGCGGGCCTCGCGACGGGAGCCAAGTGCCCACGGCGAGCGCTGTAGCCATGGCCCGTGACATCCGAACGACTTGACAAGCCGCAATGCTCTGAAAGATAGTGGGTGTCATGACTTTCGATTTGCACACCCTGACCTCCCGTGAGGCTCGTGGGGATGCCGGCATCATGATGCCGAGCAGTGCTGTCGCGTGTTGTCGAATGTGTGCCTAATCGGCCAATCCTTGTCGAGCCGCACCTCCATCCAGAGGTCATGGCTCCCGGGCGTCCCTCTTCATAACGAGTGGCATCCGCACCCGCATCACCTGTAGTGCCAGAAGGATCACACCCTCATCATTAGAGGCCCTTCACCCCTCACAAGGAATTCGACTCATGTCACTCGCCACAACCAACCTCGTTCGTCCCACCTCCGCGCCGCACCCCGAGATCGGCCCATTCGCCGCGCCGGGTGATGCGCTGTCCCTGGTCGCTCCTGCCGCGGCGCCGGAACCGACACCGTCGGCCGAGACCGCATCCCCACGACTTCGCGCCGTCCCAGCCGGAACCGAGCCACGAGGTTTCGTGCTCTACGTCGGAGTCGACGAGCTCAAGGCCGCCGCAGCCGGGACCGACCTCGGCCACATCGTCGAGGCGCTGAAGAAACTCACCGGCGAACTGGTGCCGACCGCCGAGACCTACGCCGCGGTCGCCCTCGCCCCGGAAGGGGCCGGCGGAAGGGATGTCGACGTCGTGCGGCTCGCGCTGCAGGATCCGTCAGCACTCGCCAAGCACCGGCAGCACTCCGAGCCGACTGACCAGTCGCGCGGCGGCGTCGTCGTCGACCTCTCGCGCAAGCGCCTCATCCTGGATGACGAGACGGCGGCGCTCACCTACAAGGAGTTCGAGCTGCTGCAGTACCTGGTGCTGCGCGAGGGTCGCACCATCGACAGGGCAGAACTCATCTCGTCGCTCTGGGCGGCAGGGGACGCGGATGCACCGAACGAGCGCACCATCGACGTGCACGTGCGTCGCCTGCGCTCGAAGCTCGGCGGTTACGAAGACATCGTGCGCACGGTTCGCGGCGTCGGGTACCGTTTCGATCGTCATGCGGATGTCTCCATCCGCCACGCGGGCGCACCGAGCCCCGACCTCTTCTAACCGCCGCTCCGCGCCGAGCTGCCGATGCGCGGGAGGTTCTCCGCGAGCGGTGATTGACGGGATCGGCCGCTCGGCTTCGGTCATCGACGACCAACGCACCCGCCCGCCCGCCTTCCCTGGCTCAAATGCAGGACCACAGCCGATCGTCCGCGCGACAGTTGCCGGAATCCTGGGATCCAGTGGGGCGCTCGTGGGCTGTGATCCTGCATTTGAGCTAAGCGACGACCGAGGGGACCGATCTGAGGCATGCACGCTCGGAAGGATGGATGCGGGTGGCTGAGGCATCGGGCATCCGGTCCACCTCAAACCGGTGAGGAAAGGCAAGCCTCGATCAGCCGAGTGACACCAACGTCCAAGCAGCTAGGCCCAGCCCGCAGCGCGGCGGACGGCTCGGGCCAGCTCTACCACCGAGGTTTCAGACGAGTCAACAACCAGATCGTCGAGCGCCGAACCATCGAGAATCTTCGTCAATTCCCCGGCTCGCGCGAGGTGCCATTCCAAACCCTCTGGGTCACCGTCATGACGGCGCGAGAGTCGGTCTGCGACCACATCCGGGCTCGCCACCAATCGACAGACGAACATGCCGGTCGATCCCAGCGCGTCGACATAGCGACGGATCTCAGAACGCTCTTCAATGACGCCGGCGACGATGAACCGCTGTGCACCCGCACGCCGGAAATTGGCGGCCAAACTGCGCAGATTCTGTAGTTCGAGCTCGTGATTGAAACGGTCGGACGCCGAAGGAGGATTCAGCCGGCGGATCTCATCCAGGTCCACAACCGCGTGTGGCACCTCCTCGATCGCGCTGAGCTCCGTCGCCAGTGTCGTCTTCCCAACCCCGACGGTTCCATTCACAAAAACGCTGTCCACCTGTCCATCATCCCAATTCGACATAGTGCACGCTCGCACGGGTGGATGCGTTCCCAAGAAACGCGGCGAAGCACGTTCTAGGCTCGCCCTATGACCGACATCGTTTCTTCTATACCTGCCAAGACCGCCGTGGATTTCTGGTTCGACCCGTCATGCCCGTGGGCGTGGATGACCAGCCGGTGGGTCGACGAGGTGGCGGTGCACCGCGATCTCGAGGTCGCGTTCCACATCATGAGCCTCGCTGTGTTGAATGAGAACAACGACGTGTCGGATGAGTACCGTGCCGGGTTCGCGCGGATGCTTCGCTATACCCGCCTCGTCACCGCGGCCAAAATGCTTCACGGTCAGCAGATCGTCAAACCCCTCTACGACGCCTTAGGCACCCGCATCCACCTCGAGCGGAACAAGGATGGTGACGCCGTGATCAAGGGCGCCATCGAGGAGGTCGGCCTCCCGGAGGAGTTCGCCGCCTACGCCGACAGTGATGAGTACGACGAGGAGATGCGCACGAGTCACTTCGACGGCATCGGCCGGGTGGGTGAGGACGTTGGAACACCCGTTATCTCCGTGAATGGAACCGCGTTCTTCGGCCCCGTCATCTCGCCGGCACCGACGGGGGAGATTGCGCTTACCCTCTGGGATGGTGTCGTTGCGGCGGCAAGCTACGACGGGTTCTTCGAGCTCAAGCGCAGCCGGACTCGCAAGCCCGTCTTCGCCTGACCGAACCCTCTGGGCAACCTCCCAGTAAAATAACGTTTGTATAACTGGCGCCTCGTTACCGGACCGTTATATAGTTTTGAAAGCGGAAGTTGTTTGCTGTGGCAGCTTTTGCGGAATGTGATTGCAGGACACTCTTGGTGCAAGGGAGAGGGTCGGCTTCTAGCCTCTGAAGCCGGCCCTCAGTCCTATTTAAGGCGCAAGAACGCGGCCGCTAGCGAGGATTTTCCCGCGGGCATCCGCTCCAACGCATTGGCCATCCCTCGCCGACCCGGTGGCTCGTGCTCGCTGGCCCTCCGGGGGCTAACTAGAGTTGTGCCAGGACCCGGCGCCACCCTGCCGGACGCACCGGCAGGAAGGGGCACTGGTGAGCGAGAAGACGACAGCGGTCTCTGCGTGGGAGGCGCTCTTCCGGGCGCAAGTCGCCGTGATGCGGCAGCTCAACGCGGAGTTTCCGACCGGCGAGATCTCGTTCACGGAGTACGACGTGCTGTTCAATCTCTCGCGCCAGCCTGCCCGGCAATTGCGCATCAAAGATCTCAACCAGCACATCCTGCTCACCCAGCCCAGCGTCAGCAGGTTGGTCGACCGTCTCGCCGCCCGCGAGCTGGTCGTCAAGATCCATGATCCGGATGACGCCCGCGGCGTGCTCGTGCGCCTCACCGACAAGGGTTTCCAGGTCTTTCGCCAGGCCGCCGTGAGCCACGTGCGATCGATCACGGATCGGGTCGGCACCGCCCTCAGCGCCGAGGAGCTGAAGCAGCTCGTCGAGCTGTGTGACAAGCTGCGACTCGGCAGCCGCGCCAAAACCGGCACCGCCGACGCTGACTACTGACTGCCGACTACCGACTACCGCCGAAGTTCGTGTTCCGAGAGGCCCTGGTCGACGAGGATGTCCTTCCAGAGTCGCCGACGGACCCCCGCGAGCAACCAGATCGCGCGAGGAAAGCCGATCACCGCGCGAATCACTGTGCCAGGCGACTGCCGGAGTACACACAATGTCTGGATCATGCGCGACTTCGGAGGACATTCGACGAGTGCGAGGAGCGCGATCAGCGCCGGTCCGACGGCGGGTAGTCCGAGCCGCCATTTCGCGTAGGACTCTGGAGGCAGCACGACCCCGCCGGGGTCCATGTCCAGGGCGACGAATAGCTGGCGCATCGGTTCCCCCGCGCCGAGTTCCTCGGTGAGCGCACGAAGTCGCGATCGATCTCCTTCGGTGAGCCCGGAATGGAACTGGGCGAGTAAGTAGGACTTGTTGCTCTGCGCTCTGGGGCTCCTCGGCTGGTCGCCGAGCCGATCGTGGACGGCAAGCATGATGGTGACCAGTCGGTCGACCGTGCGCACCTGGATTCCGTGGACAGGCATCGTCTGTCGGCGGTTCCAGAGCAGGTCGAAGACGTTTTGCGGCGGAGCGTAGAACCCGGGAAACGTCGAGTACACGCGCAGGTCGACCGCCCAGTCGTTGCGGCTGAGGCTCACAGTGACCGACGGCAGGAGTGTCGCGCCCTTCTTTGGCGGAACGAGTGTCCAGCCGGATTCCAACGCGATCCGTACGAAATCGTGAAAGCGGGCGGGATCGACTATGACCGCGACGAAGCGTGACACCCAGGGAGAAATCAGCCCCTGTGCGACGAAAACCGGCCCACCGGCTGCGAGCAGGCGGATTCCGTGCTCGCTGGCCAGGCGGGACACGTTGGCGGTGATCCTGGCCTTGTCGGACCGGATTCTCGTGATGCCCTCACCCGCTGAGGTTGCGTCAACCCCCGACACTGCGACCTGCCCCCATGGCGTCCATGGTACCCGCGAGTCAGCGGGCACGGGGTCTCCCGCCGATGACCGATACCGCCTGCGCCGCAAGACGCACCCCCGCTGCTGCCGCGGCCGCGACATCCGCACCCGCCGGCCCATCCGCGGCCCAACTGGCCAGGAAGCCCGCGGCGAATGCGTCCCCCGCACCGGTCGAATCCAGGATTGACGTGTCGATTGCTGCCGTGCGCAGCGGCTCGGCACCGCGACGACCGACCAGTGCGCCAGCCTCCCCCAGGGTCAGCGCGACCAGCTCGAATCGGGCAGACAGCGCGCTGACGATCTCGCCAGGGTCGCCTCGGCCGGTCAGGATGCGCCCTTCCTCCAGGTTGGGGAACAGGATGCTGACGCCATCGATCAGTCGGAGGAATCGCTCGACCCCGAACCCGGCCAGGAACCTCGCCGATCCTGGATCGACCGACACGGTCACGCCGTGGGCCGTCGCCCGCAGGATCATCCTGCGGTAGGCATCGAGATCTGCCGCGTAGAAGATGCTGTACGCGCTGAAGTGAAGCACGCGAGCATCGGCGAGAAGGTCATCGCTCACGGCGTCCGGGTCGAGTTCGGCGTTGGCTCCGCGCTCGGTGAGCATCGTGCGGTTCTGCTGGTCCACGATCACGACGATCGCGCCGGTCGGCAGACTCGGATGCGCCCCGAGGTGCGGCGTCACCCCCGCCGCCGCGAGCAACTCGCTGTGCCGACCGATGTCTTCGGCCGCCACCAGCCCGACGAAGTCGACTTCGGCCCCGACCGACGCCATCCAGGCCGCGGCGTTGGCTGCCGATCCTCCCGCACGATGGCGAACGGATGACGGGGTGTCGTCGTCGACGATCACCGGCCCGTGCGGGACGACGACGATGTCGTCGATGACATCCCCGAAGACGACGATCCGTCGCCCGCCCGCCATGGTTAGCCGCGACCCGGCGAGGACCAGGCGGTGGCGATCTCGGCCGCGAGTCGCACGTTGTTGCGGGCCAGATCGAGGTTGACTTCGAGGCTCCTGCCTCCGGACGCCGTGACGATGAAGCCGAGCAGGAACGGGGTGACGGCCTTGCCGTGCACACCGGCGGCATCGGCTGCGGCGAGGGCCTCGGTGAGCACCCGATCGTGTTCGACCGGATCCCATTGCTGCGCGCGCGGGATCGGATTGGCGACGATGATCCCCTGGCCGTGACCGAGCGCGTCCTGGCTCGCCATGACTGCGGCGACCTGCGCGGCGGAGTCGGCGGACCAGTCGATTTCGTAGGCGGACTCGGTGAGCCAGAAACTCGGGAAGACGGTGGTGCGATAGCCGATGACCGGGACGCTGAGCGTCTCCAGCCGCTCCAGGGTGGCGGCGATGTCGAGCACCGACTTCACTCCGGCGCAGACGACCGTCACCGGCGTCATCGCGATGGTCGACAGGTCGGCCGACTCGTCGAAGCTGCCCGATGCTCCCCGGTGCACGCCGCCGAGACCGCCGGTCGCGAAGACCCGCACCCCGGCGAGGGACGCGAGATGGGCGGTCGCCGCGACCGTGGTTGCTCCGGATGCTCCTGCCGCCGCCAGGATCGGGAGGTCGCGGACGCTCGCCTTGGCGAGGTCATCCTCGGCGATGCGGCGGACACCGTCGGCATCCAACCCGATCCGCGGGACACCGTCGAGCACGGCGATGGTCGCCGGGGTGACGCCGGCGTCGCGCAGGATCTGCTCGAACTCCTGCGCCGCCTGGTGGTTTCGCGGGCGCGGGAGCCCGTGCGAGATGATGGTCGATTCCAGCGCGACGACCGGACCGCCGGCTGCCAAGGCAGCCGCCACCTCGTCGGACACAATGTATGGGGTGCTCACCGGCACCAATTTACCGGGGAGACGGCCGATGACCGGCGCCCAGCGCGATGCCACGCCGCGCGTGCCGGTGCGGTGCATTCGGACATCCGGCCGGCGATTACGATGGAAATGGATCGAGATTGCGGCACTGTGCGCCTCCCGCACAATGCGCTAACGGCACAGTGCGTGATGACTCGAACGAATTTGGAGTCATCATTTCTTTTCGCCGCCCTCGACCCCACTCCGATTCTGCCGGGTCTTCGGCCCAGAATGCTGCGGCCAACATCGCTGCCGCCCAGATCACTCGCCGCTCCCTGTTCACCGCGGCCGCGGGAGGCGGGATCCTGTTTCTCGCGGCCTGCACCTCCGGACCGGCGACAGCGAAGGCCGCCGCAAGTCCGACGCCAGCCGTGCCGAGCGTCAGTGGCCTGTCTCCGGCCACTGGCTCCCTCAGTGGTGGCACCGTCGTCACGATCACCGGCAAGAACCTCGGCAAGGTCGGCTCGGTTGCATTCGGAACCCAGCCTGGCACCGCCCTGAAGGTCGTCAACGACACGACGGTGACCGTCACGACGCCGACATCCGTCGACTATGCGGCCGCATCGGTCGCCGTGCAGGTGCTCGACTCCGCGCAGCATCCGATCGGCTCGCCACAGCAGTACGCCTTCGTCGCCGTCACCGAGGTCGACAAGCAGATGCTCTATGCGTTCACCTACTGGAAGAACTACAACCTCGCAGAATGGGGCGTGTTCACGGCGAACGACTGCGGCAACTTCGTGAACCAGACCCTCGTGGCGCGAGGATGGGTGCAGAACGCGGACTGGTACAGCACCTACGCGACCAAGGGTGGCTACAGCCTCAGTTGGGTTCGCGGGACACCGATGTTCGACTACCTCAGTTCACGCCCGGATGTCGTCCACTACACGGTGAACCAGCGACAGAACGTGAAGGTCGGCGATGTGGTGATGTTCGACTGGGATCCGCAGAACAACAACGGCGTCGATCACACCATGGTGGTGTCCCAGGTGGACAAGGCTGCGGATGGCACGATCGCGATCAAGTGCGTCGGGCACACCGTCGATGCGCAATACCGGGACCTCGACACGGCGATCACCGTCGAACACCCTGGCGCGACCGCGCACTTCTTCAGCATCACGTCCTAGCGATGGCCGAGCGATCACGGCGCGGGGCGAAGCAGCCCGGAGGCATCCAGGTCCGCCCAGAATTCCTCAGGGATGCCAGTCGCCATCAGCTCCAGGTTGCCGCGCACCTGGGACGGCGATCGCATGCCGACGCAGACGGAGGACACCGCGCGAGTGCGAAGGGGATACTGCAACGCCGCGGCGGGCAACGTCACTCCGTGGGACATGCACAGCTCCGCGATCCGGTCGGCCCGATCGACCAGGCCCGCTGGCGCCTTCGCGTAGTTGAAGGTCGCCTCGGCGGACGGATGCGCTGTCGCCAGCAGGCCGGAGTTGAACGGCGCGGCCGCGACGATTGACGCACCGCGCCGCTCCGCTTCCGGCGCAAGATCCTCGAGGGCAGACTGATCGAGCAAGGTCAGGAGACCGGCCCCCATCATGACGTCAGCGTCGGTGTACCGAACGAAATCGGCCAACATTTCGGCCTGGTTCATCCCGGCACCGTAGGACGCGATCACCCCCTGCGATCGGAGCTCCTCGAGGGCGGGGAATGCCTCGTTCAGCGCCTGCGGGTAGTACTCGTCAGGATCGTGGACATACACGACGTCGATCCGATCCAGTTGCAGCCGACGGAGGCTGCCGTCGATGGACCGGAGAATCCCGTCTCGGCTGAAGTCGTAAATCCGCATCAGCGGCGAGGTCACCACGAATCCCTGGTCGTCCGGCGTCGGGCCGTCGGGGTTCGGCACGAGCAGTCGACCCACCTTGGTCGACACGATGAATTCGTTCCTGGGCCGCGAGGCCAGTGCCATCCCCAGGCGCTCCTCGGCGAGGCCGAGCCCGTAGTGCGGCGCGACGTCGAAGTAGCGGATGCCACCATCCCAGGCGGCCTCGACCGTCTCGATGGCCTGATCGGAGCTGACGGGAACCGCGAAATTGCCGATCTGGGCGCCGCCGAACGCAATCGGGCCAGACCTCAGTCCCGTGCGTCCGAGCGCGCGCGTCTCCTCGATCACGTGCTCTCCTATTGCCTACACGCGACGGGCGGTGGCTGCTGGCTCACTCTGGTCGCCGCGGTCTCAGCGAATACATTCCGCCATCGACTGGCAGGATCACGCCGTTGGAGCTCCCGGAGTTCGGTGAGGCGAGGTAGGCGACCTCGTCCGCTACCTCCTGCAGCTGAACGAGACGCCCGCTCGGCTGTCGCGCCTCGAGCGCCACCCGCTCTCGTTCGGGGTCAGACGCCCCCTCGAGGAGTCGGCCGACCCACGGGGTGTCTGCGGTCCCCGGCGCGACGGCATTGACTCTGATGCCGAGAGGAAGGCGGTCCGCCGCGACGGCGAGTGTCATGGCCGATATCGCGCCCTTCGACGTGGAGTAGGGGGCCCGCTCTGGCAGCCCGGCCCAGGCGGCGATCGACGAGGTGAAGACCACTGCGGCCGCCGGAGACTTCCTGAGGTACGGCATCGCCGCCCGGACCGTGCGCGCCGAGCCGATCACGTTCACGTTCAGAACGCGCATCCACTCGTCGTCGTCATTCGCCTCGATGTCACCCTGCGCACCGATGCCCGCGTTGGCGACGACGACGTCGAGCCTGCCTGCATCCGCCGCGACGAAATCCATCGCGGTGTGCACGCTCGAGCGGTCGGCGACGTCGCAGTGGACGCCGATCAGTGGCGAATGCACCTTGTCGTCATCTCGATCGAGGCAGTAGACGATCGCGCCACGAGCATGAAGTTCCGTGGCGATTGCGAGACCGAGTCCTGAAGCACCCCCCGTCACGGCAGCGACCATCCCCGAATATTCTTCCCGCGACATTTATGCGACTCCCTGGGCGATTCGTTGCCGACCGTCGATGTCTCCTGCAGGTCCGAGTGTCATGAATTTCATGGCTAGCCCTTCGTCGCGCCGGCGAGCATTCCGGACACCAATGCGCGCTGTGAGAACAGGAAGACGATCAGTACGGGCAGGATCGCGATGATGACGGACAGGGCGAGCTCCGGGCTGGTGATGTTGAGGCCGGCTCCCGCCACGGGGTTGAACGACGGCGTCGAGGACAGCAGCTGGTTCAGCCCGACCTGGATCGGGAACTGGTCACTCGAGGGGAGGACCAGATAGGGCAGGAAGAAGTTGTTCCAGTTGCCAACGAAGCTGAAGAACGCGACCAGGGCGACAACCGGCTTGGCGAGCGGCAGGGCGATGCTGGTGAACACCCGCCACTCTGAGGCCCCGTCGATCCGGGCCGCCTCGAGCATCTCGGAAGGCAGGCTCGTCGCGAAGTAGATGTACACGAGGTAGACGCCGAACGGGAAGAACGAGAATGGCAGGATGATCGACCAGGCCGTACCGATCAGTCCGAAGAGGTTCAGCTCGAGGAACAGCGGAAGCACGAGTGACGCCGACGGCATGATCATCACCAGGAGAGTGATCGTGAGCAGGACTTTGCGCCCTCGGAACTTGGTGAGCGCGAGTGCGTATCCGGCCGGGACGCTCGTGAGCAGTGTGAGCACGAGCGATCCAACCGAGTAGATCGCCGAGTTCTTGAGCCAGACGAAGAGCACTCCGTTCTGGAATGAGACGAGGTGGCTCCATGCCAGCCCGATGTTCGAGAATGACCCGAACGCCAGCGGCCAATCGTGCACCAGCTCGTCCGCCGTCTTGGTTGGCGCGAGCAGCACCCAGATCACCGGGAGAACGAAGAAGACCAGAAGTAGCCCGAGAATGA
Organism: Microbacteriaceae bacterium; assembly: GCA_025464895.1. Taxonomy (GTDB): domain Bacteria; phylum Actinomycetota; class Actinomycetes; order Actinomycetales; family Microbacteriaceae; genus Parafrigoribacterium_A. The sequence continues at coordinate 11,938 of JAODMG010000197.1, forward strand.
GCACAATTACCAGCGTGCTTACGAAGCGAGTCGCGCGGCCATTTCGCGCGGTGCGGCCGAGTGGTGCAGATGTCATTCGCCGTCCACCTTGAACAGTCCGGATCGGGTCACGAGAATTCCCGCGCCCACTAGCCCGATGAGTAGGAGAAAAATAGACACGGCTGCTGCTCCGTTGAAGTCGCCGAATTGGAATGCCAGCACATATGCCAGTTGGTTGGGCGACCAGGTCGGATCGAGTCGACCGAGGCTGGCGCTCTGAAGACGTTGTGGCTCAACGAAGAGTTGAGTGCCCGCGGCAAAAGCGAGGATCGTCATGTAGGCGATCCACTTTCTGATCATCGGGATCTGGATGTGCCAGGCCGACTTCCACGGTCCAGCGCCATCCATCCGTGCTGCTTCCAGAATCTCGTCTGGAATGTTGTTCAGGGCGCCGTACATGACGACGATCCAGCCGCCGGCACCCGTCCAGAAGGCGATCAAGACGAAGATGACGGGGAGGTTGCCTGGCGCGATCACTTGCGCGAATTGGGTGAACCCCATGGCGTTCAGGAGTCCGCCGACAGGACTGAGCCCCGGGGCCAACATGAAGAGCCAGACCAGCACGCTCGCCACACCGGCGAGTGCCCCCGGTATGTAGAAGAGGAATCGGAAGACGGCCGAGAGGCCTGGCTTGATCCGGCTTCGAAGGATGACGGCGACGACGACGGTGAGAACCACCAGCACGACGAGCCACATCACGAGGTAGATGAGGATGTTCGCGAAAGCGGGTGCGAACCGGAAGTCCTGGATGACCTTCGCGAACTGGCCGAGGCCGACGAACTGGCCATGGTCGTTGGTGAGGGCGAGGTAGAACGCATACAGAGTGGGAAAGATCCCGAAAGCAGCGAGAAACACCACGTAGCCGGAGACGAAAGCGTACCCGGCCAGGCCGGCCCGGCGCCGCGAAGAATCGCGACGACGGACCGACTTGGTGGCGGCGAGCGAGGTGTCCCGCCCGCCGGATTTCAGTTCAGTCATTTTGTGGTGACCGTGTATCCAACCGCTTTTCCTTCATCGACGATGGCGGCCTGCCATTCGGGGAGGAGGGAGGTGAGTGTCTTTCCTGCGGTCAGACCCGGGAGGACGACGCTCGACCACGCGGTCGCGTCGCTGAACTTGGTGTTCGACCATCCGGTCCAGATCTCGTTGGCTGCCGTCTGGAACGGGCCACTGACATCGTCGGCGAAGTAGCTGGTGTTGGCCGGGTTGGCCAACCAGGTCTTCGCGGCCGGTGCATACGCGGGGTAGGTAGGAGCGCTTCCCTGGTTTGCGTCGGATGTCGTCAGCCACTCCGTGACTGCCGTCGCCGCCTTCAGGTTCTTGCTGTGGGACGAGACCATCCACACACCGCCACCGACGTTTCCGGTCGCGGCCTTCGACTCGCCGTCCCAGGTCAGCGGGTTGGCCGCGGCGATCTGTCCGGCCGGCGTCTTGAATGCCGAGTTGAACAGATACTGGCCGTACCACGACGGGCCGTTGGCCATCAGCACCTTGTCACCGCTGGTCTTGGCGAAGTCGGCGCTGAAGAATCCCTGCGTCGAGATCGTCTTGTTCGCGATCATGGTGTCGAGCAGCGTGGCCATGCGCGTGCAATTCGGGTCGCTGAGGGCGGTCCGAAGCTTGTTCGTACCGGTCAGGCTGAACGCCGGGCACTGGCTCGACCAGAAGTAGGACTCCTGCGAGTTGGTGTCGCCGACCGCGCCGAGCAGGTAGCCGGGGTGCTCCTGGGCAACCTTCGCACCCAGTGCTTCGTACTGTTCCCAGGTCGTCGGGACCGTGTATCCGAACTGGTCCATGAGGGTCTTGTTGTACCAGAGGACAACCTGTGCGATGTCGTTACGCAGGCAGTAGGTGTGCCCGTTGTACTGGCATGCGCTCAACGAGCCCGTCGCGAAGTTGTCGATGGTGGACTTGGAGACCAGCGTGTCGACAGGGGCGGCAAATGCCTGGGCCGACGGGCTGGTGGGCTGCGACGCCCAGGTGACGTCGGTCGGGCTGGCGAATACGACATCCGGCCATCCCTTGCCGGTCTGGTCGAACAGCCGCACCTTGGTCTGCAGGTAGGTCGAGCCGTCCGCGCTTCCGTCGTAGGTGACGATGTTCATCTTCACACTCGGGTTTGCCTTCTGGTAGGCCTGCACCGCCGGCAGGCGAGTGGAGTCCGCCCACACCGTGATGGTTGAACTGTTGTCTTGCGTTACCGGCTTGAACGTGCCGGAGGCGGCCGAGGTCGACTGGGTTGCACTTGCGCAGCCGGCGAGGGCGACGAGTGCAGACATTGCGATCACGACCATGGCCGCGCGCGCCGTCTTTCGACGGCGCGGAGCCAATGGGCTGGATGACTTCATTGTCTTACCTGTCTTTGGGGGGTGGTGACTGTGTACTCCTGGGGCAACGGACGATCTGTTGGTCCAGCTGAGCCGATCATGAGGTCAGGAGACCTCGATGAACGACTGCAGTTCTTTGCCGTACTCGAGGGTGTTCGGAAGTCCGATTCCTGGTCCGCGGGGTGCATGAACGAGCCCGCTCGCGTCGACGTGACGCTCGCGGACAACGGTGCTCGAGGTGACGAGGGACTCGTAGTACGTCGTGTTGGGGATGGCCATGCAGAGATGGTGGTTCGGGATGTCCGACCCGTGCACTTCGGCGCGAAGGCGGTACGCGTCGGCGAGGTGTGCCGTCCGCATCGCCCCAGTGATTCCACCCCGCAGTGTTGTTCCTGCTCTCACTCCGAATGTGGCGGCACCGGCTGCGATGAAATCCGCCGAGTTCATGTGTGCTCCGTCGGAGGTTTCCGCCACGAGCAGAGGGACGTTCACGGATTCGGCCAGCCGCCGGTACGCCGTAATACTGAACTCGCGCATCGGCTCCTCGTACCAGAGGTAGTCGAGGTCGCCGAGTGCACGTCCGAGGTACACGGCGTCCGGGAGGTCGAATCCGGCTGATCCGTCGTACATCAACGGCACCGAATCTCCGACGTGGGCGCGGAGGGCGGCGCACAGCTTGGCGTCGCGACGGGCATCCCCCCAGGCGTGGAGCTTGATCGCCGTGTATCCGAGCTCGAGGCACTGGTCGGCGACGTGGAGAAACTCCTCTGTCGTCTCGAACGTGGAGGTTGACGCGTAGGCCGGGATAGATTCCCGGTAGCCTCCGAGCAACTGCCAGACGGGCTGATTCGATGCCCGGGCGGCCAGGTCCCAGAGCGCGGTGTCGATGAGGCCGAGCGATGGCAACGGGAGTTCTTCGATCCGGTCGAGCTCCCAGATCCGGTGCCAGATCCATTCGCGCTGGTACGGATCCTGCCCGATCAATTCAGGGCGGAAGACCCGCTCGACGAGATCGTCGAGCATGGTGGCTGCGCCGGGCCTGGAGAACAGGGCGACGCCTTCTGCGCCGTCGTCGGTGCCGATCTTCAGCACTGCGCCGTCACCGGCTGGCGCGCTGCCGCCCAGCCCGTGACGCCAGGCGAAGGGAGGGTCAGCGGCCGGTATTCGAACCCGATGGGATTCGACGGAGGTGATTTTCATACGTGCTTTCGGATAGTGGCGGGCAAAATGGCGCGACGGAATCGCCGGACGAGCAGGCTGAACCGTCGTGAGACCGGCGTGCGAAGACGGATCCGTCAGGGTTGCGTGGTGCTAGTCGAGGGTTGGCGAGAGCTTTCGGTCAAGGTTGAACAGTCGGTCACGGATCTTGCGCTCGAACTGATGCTGAACAGTGTCGATGTGCTCGATCATGAGCTTGGATGCGAGGTCGCTGTCACCGGAGGCGATGGCATCGGCGATCGCGATGTGTTGTTCGCCCGCCACCTCGAACGAACCGGTGACGTCTCCGTGAAACAGCAAAAGATCGGACTGGCCGGCGAATCGCCTGAGCGCGACAACGTTGGATTGAAGGAAGACATTGCCTGCCGCGATGGCGATCGAATCGTGGAACAGAGCGTCCGCCTTGGCGAAGTCGTCGCGGTTGGTCGGAGTGGACTCCACTCGAGAGTCTTTTGCCGCCTGGCGGATCGCCCGCACCTGGATCGGGGTGGCGAGATTTGCGGCACGTCGCGCGGTGTCTGATTCGATCAGGCGCCGATAGTCGAGGAGCATCAGAACCTGCTCCATCGCGGTCGGCTGGAAGTGCGCGAGGAGCTCGTCCGCGATTTCGTTGCCGCTGGCAGCCACGAAGATTCCGGCGCCCTTCCTCACGGTCAAGCGGCCCATCGCCGCGAGAACCTTGACCGCTTCGCGCGTGACGTTGCGCGTTGTGTCGAGCAATTCTGCAAGACCCTGCTCGGTCGGGAGCCTGTCGCCCGGGCGCAGATTCTGTTCCGCCATGTACTGGAGCAGCTTCTCCGCGACCAGTTCGTAGCCAGGACGATAGCGCTCGACGGAGGCTTCGCCATCCGGCTGCGAGGGCGTGGGTTGGGTTGACCCGGCTGCCATGTCTATCTCCTCGACGCTGAAAGAATCTGGTTTACTTCGCAAGAAGTATTGCATATGACGGCGGTCGAGTGCAATAGATTTGGTTTATGAAGTAGGGTCCAGGGAATCGAGGCTGATTCATCAACGATTTCGGGACAGATGCAGTAATAGATCTAATCTATTCCGCGGCCGCGCATGCCGAACAGGTCGAGGAGCCAATTCAGCGCAAGCACGTCGTCGTCGATGCCGCCGGCCTCGTGACCGTTGTACGGCCAAACGGTCAGCTGCTTCTGCCCCGCATAGTTGTTCACTGCCCCGTAGATGGAGGATGGCGGGCAGACCTCATCCATGAGGGCCACCGAGAAGGAGGCCTGCGCGGTCGCTCTCTTTGCGAAGTTGACTCCATCGAAATAGCTCAGGGTGCGATGAACCTGGGCAACGCGATCCCGGTGCACCGCAAGGTAGGTGCCGATCTCTTTGTACGGATCGCGATCGGTCATGACCGTCGCGCGAGGAAAGTCGCACAGGAACGGCACATACGCGATCAGCGCCGACACCTCGGGGACGAGCGCCGACACGGCGAGCGCGATACCGCCGCCCTGGCTTGCTCCGACTACGGCCATCCGCTGCTCATCGACGAGGTCGAAGGAACGAGCGGCGTCGACCGCGCGAACGGCATCGGTCAGCAACCGGCGGTAGTAGAAGCTCTCCTTCGTCTCGATCCCCCGCGTGAGGAAACCGGACACCTGGGGGCCGGAGGCGTGAGGGTCTGGAGTGTCGCCGACACTTGAGCCGGAGCCCTGCCCGCGCGAGTCCATCTGGAGGTGCGCGAATCCCGCGGACGCCCAGAACAGATTGTCCTGGGCGCGGCCACGACCGCCGCTGTATCCTGCGAAACTCACGACGCACGGCAATGGCCCCGCGCTGCCGGCTGGAACGCGAAGCCAGGCGCGGATGCGTTCCCCGTTGAATCCGGCGAAGGTCAGATCGAACACGTCGATGGTGGCGAGTCCGGTGTCAACCCGACTGAGCTCGGGTGCCCAATCGAGGAGGCGGGCTTCCCGCAGAGTCGAGGCCCAGAACTCGTCGAAGTCCTCTGGGTCGGATTGTTCGGAAACGTATTGGCGCAGTTCGCGCTCGGGAAGATCGACGTACATGGAGTCAGCCTAGGGCGAGTGCTACTCGGCGGAGCGCCTCACGACGACGGTGCGCGGCGGCCGCTTGTCACCGGCAATCCGCTCGAGGATGAGTTGCGCCGCGGTTCTTCCCATCTCGCGGGCCGGCAGCGAGAACACGTCGACGGCCGGCGGGATGAGCGTTGCCGCGAATGACAGGTCGCCGAGGATGGACACCCCGAACTTCTCCGGCGAAATCCCAGCAGAGGCGAGCGCCTCCAGGACGCCGATGCCCATGAGGTTCTGCCCGACGAACACAGCGTCAGGAGGTTCCGGCAACGCGAGCAGTTTCTCCATCGCCTCCCGTCCACCCGAGTCCTTGGCCAGGGCGCGCACCAGGTAACGCTCAGGCGTCACTCCTCCGTGGTCGAGCATGACGTCGCGCCATCCGCTCGTCCTCTCGTCGGCGGTCTCAGTGCCGCTCGGGCCGGTGACACAGGCGACCCGTCGAAAGCCGCGCTCGATGAGCCGACGCGTTGCGTCCCGCGCGCCCGCCTGGTTGTCGACCATCACGGCGTCGACGTTGGCGTAGGCGAGAGTGCGATCGACTGAGACCACCGGCGTCCCGTGCGCGAGCCACTCGCTCACGTCGGTGTGGTCGGTGGCCGGCGTGATGATCACGCCTGCCATGTGCTGGGCCGCTGCCATTGCCAGGTAGGTTTTCTCGCGCTCCTCATCCTCGTCGCTGTTGCAGAGCACCACGGAGTAGCCGGATGCCCTCGCCACCTCCTCGACGCCGCGGGCTAGCGCGGTGAAGAACGGGTTCTCGATGTCGGCGATGACGAGAGTGATGACTTCCGAGGTGCGGGTGCGCAGTGTTCGCGCGGCACTGTTGGGTCGAAATCCGAGCTCGGAGGCCGCCTTCTTCACGGCGTTCGCGTACTTCGCAGACACGTTGAAACCGTTGAACACCCTCGACACCGTTGCCGGCGAGACGCCGGCCAGCGTGGCGACCTCGTAGATGGTGGCGCGAGCGGGCCTGTGCGCGGAAGGCACAGGCGGTTTGTCCTTCACGCCTGTCACCTCGATCGCCTCTTCTCTCTGCCAATCGAATCCGCTGTGCGACTAGACACTCCTGCGCGACTCGACACTAGGACTTGACGCTCCCCAGCGCGATTCCCGACACGATGTATTTGCGGAAGATCGGGAACAGCACGAGCATGGGCACGATCGAGATGAACGCGCCGATCACGATCAGCGGATACAGCGGCTGTCCTGCCCCAGCCGATTGGAGGTTGGCCGACCAAATCTGAAGGCCAAGGGTCACCGGGTAGAGATTGGTATTGGTGAGCATCACAAGCGGCAGCGAGAAGTTGTTCCACGCGCCGACGAAGCTGATCAGGAACAGCGTGACAACACCGGGACGGATGAGCGGCATCCCGATTCGGAAGAAGATGCCGTAGTCGTTCGCCCCGTCGATGCGACCGGCGTCGAGAAGCTCACTCGGCATCGCCTCGCGGATGTACACCATCATGAAGTACACGCCGAACGGGTTGAACAGCATCGGCAGGATCACCGCGATCGGGGTGTTGAGCAGTCCGAGGTCTTTAACGACGAGGAACACCGGGATGGTCATGGCGGCGGTCGGCACCATGAGGGCTCCGAGAACGGTCATTGAGAGAGCGCTCTTGCCACGGAAGGCGTACTTCGCGATGAGATAGCCTGCCATCGCGCTGATCATGGTCGCGAGCGCTGCGGCGATCCCGGCGTACAGCACCGAGTTCAGCACCCAGCGCCAGAAGACGCCGCCCTGGTACGAGCCCAACCAGCCGATGTTGTAGAACAGATTGGACTTGCCGGTGAACCAGAACATCTGGGAGTTGTAGAGCTGGTTGGTCGACTTGGTCGTCGACACGAGCAGCCACCAAAGTGGAGTGAGAAAGTACACGGCCATCAGGATGAGCAGCAGCATCGTGATGATGGTGCTCGTCGTCCCCTTGTGTCCCGCGCCCTTCGCGTGGCGATCGCGTTGAAATTGGGGCGTAACCCCGAGCCGGCGTGCGGCGGAGGTGCTGGTCATCGAATTCGTCCCCTCTGGACATCCTGAGCGGCGCGCGTCATCACGCGTCCACTCCGATCTGGATCGGGCGGGCGCCCTGGTGGTCGGTAGTCGGTCGCGCGGCCGCGGCCTCGACCACGGGAGCCTTGCTCCGGCGGGTGCGGGTCTCGCTCGTGACGAGCATGAACAGCAGCGACAGGATGAATGTGGTCACCGCGAGCAGGATCGACAAGGTCGCGGAGTAGGTGAAGTTGCCATAGGTGAACGCCATGTTGAAAATCTCGAGGTTCGGCGTGTAGTTCCACGGCACATCGGTGATGCTCTTCAGCACGTATGGCTCGTTGAACAGTTGCAGGGAACCGATCAGGCTCAGCACCACCGTCATCAGGATGGTCGAGCGGATCATCGGAATCTTGATCATCCTCGCGATCTGCCATTCGCTCGCGCCGTCGAGACGGGCAGCTTCGTAGAGCTCCACCGGGATGGAGGTCAAGCTCGCGAAATAGATGGTCATCGTGTACCCGGTTCCGCCCCATGCGGCCATGTTGACGATCGCGTACAGCAGTGTTCCGGAGCTAAGCAGATTGACCGCGTGCCCGCCGTTGAACGCCGAGAGCGCACCGATGAGGTGGTTGAGCTGCGGCGAGTACAGGAAGCCCCACATGAGCGCCGCGATGACTCCGGGTACCGCGTACGGCAGGAAATACACGAGCCGGAACAGCGTCTTCGTCCTGGCAAACGGGCTGTCGAGCAGCAGCGAGAGGCCGAGCCCGAAGACCAGCATGACGACGACGGCGGTGACGCCGTACCAGGCCACCCGGAGGAACGAGGTCCAGAACTCGGTGTCCTGCCAGGCCACGACATAGTTCTGCAGACCGACGAAGACGCTCTTGTCGCCACTTTCCACGAAGAAACTCAGCCAGAGCGCGTAGAGGAACGGGCCGAGGAAGAACAGCACGAACACGACGGCGAACGGGATGAGGAGCCCCAGCGGAATCCTCGCGATTCTTCTGCGCACAAGACTTGCCGGCACTGCGGAGCTTGTTGACATGGTTACTCTTTTCTTCTTCATCGAAGGTGTCGTTGTGGCGCGGCTCACGATTCCGCGGTCAGGCGCCTTCTGTAGATGAACGCGGCGATAGCCAGCACAGCGAGGCCGATGACCACCCAGAGCGCGGGTGACGGTGCACTTTCAGCGCTCCCGGACGACTGCCCGGACGGGGCCGGCGCCATCGTGTAGCCCATCGACGCCCCGAACACCGAGACGTTGTGCTGCAGGTTGTCGAGCGCCTGGTTCCAGGTCTCGTTGCCGTTGGCCGCCTTGGTGAACTCGATCGTCATCTCGTTGAAGACGTAGTCAGACCATGGGCTCCACTGGTAATTCGGGTTGACGGATGCCGCGGCCTTACTGATGACCGGTGATGGGTCCTGGCCACCGAGTGCGCTCGACGGTGCGGAGAAGGCCGGCAGGAGATCCGAGTTCGACGCCGCAGCCGTCATGCCCTGGCCGCCCTTGTCCACCGAGGTGATCCTGGTGGTCACGCCCTGCTGGCTGCCGTCGATCCAGGCGGCGAAGAGTGCGGCGGCCGCGGGATGTTTGCTCTGCTTGAGTACGACGTTGCTCGCGCCGCCGACGTTGGCCCCGACTGGGTCACCCGTCGACCACTGCGGGAAGTCGGTCATCCGCCAGGCGTTCGCGGTGGCGGCGTTCGAGAACGGATGCACCATGTAGTCGGGCGTCCAGGTCGCGCCGGCCATGGCGGCGTATGTTCCCTGGCCGACCGAGTTCTCCCAGCTGGGGGTCCAGTCCTGGGTGGGGTCGACGAGCCCATCCTTGATGAGGCCGGCCCAATAGTCGGTGACCTTCTTCACGACGGAACTGTTCAGGTCGACCTGCCAGCCTTGTGACGTGTTCTTGAACATCACGGCGCCCGCTTGCCAGTAGAGCATCGTCCACCAGGCGCCGTCGTTGAGCGGCACGTAGGTGATGTACTGCTTCGGATTCTTGTCATGGATGACGCGCGCGTCGGCAGCGAACTCCGCCCAGGTCTTCGGCACGGTGAGTCCGTCTTTGGCGAAGACGGCGGGCTGGTAGGTCAGAGCCGTCGGTCCGACATCCTGCGGCACGCCGTAGACGGCGCTGCCCTGGCTGACCTGGGTCCAGGTCCACGGGTAGAAGAGATTCTTGTACTTGTCGACGTACTTCGAGATGTCGAGGATGCCGCCGGTGGCGATGAACTTCGGCAGGTACTCGTACTCGATCTCCGCGACATCCGGCCCGCCGCTGCCTCCCTTGACCACCGTGGTGAGTTTCGTGTAATCACTGCCCACGAGGGGCGTGTCGACGTGAATGTTGGGGTAGACCTTGTTGAAGGCCGCGACCTGGCTCTTGGCATTCGCCGTGAAGGTCCACCAGGTGATGGTGGTGCTCGGCGCGGTCGCCGGGAAGGTGTTCGGCGGGTAGCCGCCGGAGCTCGACGACGGTGCGGCGAACGCGGCAGCCGGCGCGAGGACCAAGGCGGCGGCGAGCAGGGCGGCGGCTGCGACCGCAACCCGTCTGGCTCTTACGCCGGGGCGCCGCTTGCGCGAGGAGGCGAGAAATCGTGCTCGTTCTGAAATCGGTATATCACCGAGTCCTCTGGTATTTGACAGCATTGTCAGCCCATCGTGTGAAATCGATTTATCTGAGTTTGGTTATAGTAAGACTGGTTTCGGCGATATGTCAAAGCTGGAAGAAGCGAAGGAGTTCCTTATGCCATTGCCCCGCTCTACTCCCCAGGCGGAGGGAGTCGATCCGGCCGCCATCGAGCGTCTCCTCGACTCATTGGCCACCAAGGATCTGCGAGTCCACAGCCTGATGGTGCTGCGCCACGGCTCCGTGATCGCGGAGGGCTGGTGGCGCCCGTACACCGCCGAGACGCCACACATCATGTTCTCGGTGTCCAAGTCGTTCGCCTCGACCGCGATCGGCATCGCCCAAGACGAGGGGCTGCTGTCGGTTGATGAGCCGATCCTGAATTTCTTCCCGAGCTACGCGACAGAGACCGCCAGAGCGAACACGGCGGATCTCAGACTGCGTCACGTGCTCTCCATGGCGACCGGTCATCCCGTCGACACGATGGAACTGATGCGAGCCCTGCCGAACCACGACTGGGTCGAGATCTTTCTCGAGTCGCCGATCGTCTACCCGCCGGGGGAACATTTTCTGTACAACTCCGGCGCGAGCTTCATGCTCTCGGCCGCCATCACGGCACGAACCGGCCTCACTGTGCGCGAGTTCCTGGCGACCCGGCTCTTCGCGCCGATGGGACTGGCGACGCCGCCATGGGAGACGAACCCTCGGGGTATCAGCCTCGGGGCGTCCGGGCTTCGCCTCCGCACCGAGGAGTTGGCGGCCTTCGGGCAGCTCTACCTGCAGCGGGGCGAGTGGAACGGCTCCCGCATCTTCAGCGAGCGGTGGGTGGACGAGGCGACCGTGTCCCACGTCGCAACCGGACGCGATGACCCGGACTGGAATCAGGGCTACGGGTTCCAGTTCTGGCGATCACGGCACGGCTTCCGTGCGGACGGCGCCCACGGTCAGTTCTGCCTGGTGTTGCCGGAGCAGGATGCCGTGATCGCGATCACCGCCGGAACCGGCCGCGCCCCCGAGGTCCTCGATGCGCTGTGGGATGAGTTGCTTCCCGGTTTCTCCGCCGGTCAGTTGCCTGAGGACCCGGCCGGGGTCGACCGGCTTCGATCTAGGTTGTCCGGGCTCACGCTGCCGGTGGAATCCTTCGGGACGGATGCCGCGAGCACCCGGTTCTCGGGCGGCGCGCCCGTCAACCTTCCCGCCAACCTGCTCGGCGTGGCTCGGCTTCGCCTCGAGCCGGGGGCCACCGTGGATCGGCTGGTGCTCACCGGCCTCGATGGACACGAGGAGTCGCATCCGATCGGTCGCGGGGACTGGCTGCCAGGCGAGACGACGTTCTGGCCGCACGAGGAGATGGATCGGGTTGCCGTCGCCACCAGGGGCGGCTGGATCGAAGGCGGCCGCTACCGGATCGTGCAGCAGTGCGTCGAGACACCGTTCGCGAGGACCTGGACGATTTCGGATGATCAGGATGGCGCCGGCGTTCTGGTCGAAGTCGGCCTCGACCACGGCTTCTGGCGCCAGGAGACCGAGAGCCTCCTCGGCGCGATCGTGTAGCCGCGTCGCCCGGCGCTGCCTCGCCGCGGTGCGACGATCAGGACCGGCCGCCCCATTAGATCGGTGGAACCACATGGCTGAATATGCTCGGAGGATGTCCGCTCTGAATAACTTCGTTGTCCGAGCCCCGGTCGCCGCGGACGCTGATGACATCGCGAGAGTGCACGTTCAAGGATGGCGGGAGGCGTACTCAGACCTCGTCCCCGAGGCCTTCTATGGCGAGGCCGCCCTGCTGCGGCGCCAAGGGATGTGGCGATCCCTGTTGGACAAGCCCCTCCCGATCGGTCGCCGGGTGTCGGTCGCCGAAGTGAACGGCCGGATCATCGGTTTCGCGTTAGCGGGTGATTCGCAAGACAACGAGCCGGCTTGCGCTCTGCAGCTATTCGCCCTGTACATCACCCGGGAGAACTACGGGTCGGGCGTAGGGCAGGCGCTCCTCGAAGCGGCGTTGGGAACAGAACCAGCGGAGCTCTGGGTGGCGGAAAGCAACCCGAGGGCGCGCGCCTTCTACCGACGAAACGGTTTCGAGGCGGACGGAGCGCGAAAGCTGGATGCCGACATCGACAATCTGATCGAGATCCGGCTCGTTCGCGGAGCAATTCATTCGCTGAGTGCAGGACGCTAACGCGATCATGGCGAATCGCACGACATCCGTCCCTGAGGACTAGTCCCGCGGAGTCGGCACCGATCTGAGCGCACCCGCCAGCGCCTCAAGCGCCGGAAGAATATCGATGATCGCCTCGCGGTCGGCCTCGGGCAGCCGGCCAAGGCCCTCCGCGACGACCTTGCCGCGCTCGGCCTTGATGCGCTCGTGCATCGACGCGCCTGCCTCGGTGATCTCGACGAGACCGGCGCGCAGGTCTTGCGGGTTCTGTACGCGACGGGCGAGCCCCGCCTCATCGAGCTTGCCGACGACGCGGGACACCATGGTCGGGTTGAGTCCCTCGATGTCCGCGAGTTCCGCAAGACTCAGCGGCCCGCGCCAGGCGATGAGTCCGAGAGCGGATGCCTGCGACGGCGTGAGTCCCTCGCCGGTCGCGGAGGCGTTGAACTGGCGAGACAACCTGTTGATGACGCCGCGGAGGCGCGCCGTGACGTCGACATCCATTTCTCTCCCAGGCTCGCGTACCGTCAGTTTACTTGCTTGCCGGCAAGCAATGTATTGTGAATGCTGTGGCGGTGCCGTTGCCCGCCCGCACGCCACCACGATAGCCAGAAAGTCTGCGCACAGCATGTCTCGCCTGAACATCGGTCGAAAGCCCCTCACCGAGGAGCCGTTGTCGACGATGACGGGGGAGATCGACCTTCCCGGCCCCGCGCGAAACCCGGCCGACGACGAGCCGCTTCCCCGACGAGGTCTTGTCTTCTTCATCGTTTCCATGGGCCTGTTCATGGCATCCGTCGATCAGACGATCGTGGCAACGGCCCTCTCGACGATCCAACGCCAACTCCATGCCGGCATCGAGTGGAGCGGCTGGACGATCACCATCTACGCGCTCGGTCAGATTCTTGTGATGCCGCTCGCGGGCAAGCTGAGCGATATGTACGGCCGCAAGAAGATCTTCATGATCGCCGCGGTCATCTTCACCGTCGCATCGCTGTGCTGCGGTCTCGCGACCAACATCTACATCCTCGTTATCCTGCGTGCCATCCAGGCGATCGGTGGCGGCGCCTTCATGCCGTCGGCGACCGGCATCGTCGCCGATCACTTCGGGCGCAACCGTGACCGCGCCCTCGGAATGTTCACGAGCATCTTCCCGATCGGCGGCATCGTCGGTCCGATCATCGGCGGCATCTTCGTGACCGGATGGTCGTGGCGCGGCATCTTCCTCGTCAACGTTCCCATCGGCATCCTGCTCATCATTCTCGGCCTCGTCTTTATCCCCCGCGGCAGCCTTCACCCCAGCAAGAGGGTGGATGTGCCCGGCATCGTGCTGCTCGGCCTACTGATCCTCTCGGCCATGTTCGGCATCACCTACCTCGGCGGCCCGCGCACGTCGATGCTCAGCATCGGGTTCATCGTTCCGGAGCTGATCGCCGCCGTCGCTCTCGTGCTCTTTCTGCTCAGAACGAAGTACGCGGATGCCCCGTTCATCCCGATGAACCTGCTGCATGGCCGCGGCTTCGGGGTGATGAACCTCATCAACTTCCTTTACGGTGGCGCGGCCCTCGGCTTCGGAGCGCTCGTGCCGCTGTATGCGCAGGACCGGTTCCACATTCCGATCCTGCAGGCGGGAACGCTGCTCACCGCCCGCGCCGTCGGTATGATCGCCGTCGCCGGTCTTGCCGTCTTCGCACTCCGTCGCACCGGCTATCGTCTGCCCATGATCGTGGGCTTCGCCATCATCGCCGGCGGCCTCGTCGCGATGGCGCTGACGCCGGCATCCGTCTCCCCCTATCTTTGGCTGTCACTGGCGGGAGCTGCGACGGGAATCGGTATGGGACTCTCGGTGCCGGCATCGAACAACGCGACAATGCAACTCGCGCCGCACCAGCTGGCCGGTATTGCCGGACTTCGCGGGATGTTCCGGCAGTCTGGCGCGATCATGGCTGTCTCGATCACGACGGCGCTGCTCGCGCGCAGCCAGGATCAGAGCGAGACGCTCGCGGTGTCGTTCATCGTCTTCGCCGCCATCCTGGTGTGCGTGCTGCCGCTCATCCGTCTCGTGCCGGAGCATCGCGGCCGCTGGTAGCCGGAGCGATGAGTGCCAACGCAATTAGCGGACACAGGTTGACCGCGTCCGTCGCGGCCTCGAGGCGAGAGCTGGGAACGAAGACATCGGACCGGGATCCGCGCTCTTCCATCAGCGCTACCGGGTAGCCCCATTTGTCGCGGCCGAGTAGATCCGGCAGCAGTTCCGTGCAGAGGCCTCGTCCATCGCACTTGGTCCAGTCGATGTGCAGGCGGTAGCGATTCGGTGTGATGGCCATCCTGGTTCCTATCGTGTTTCCACACGCAGGCATTGACCGCGCAGGTGCGCCTTCGCGTCTTCTGCGAACGCCGAAAGCGTACTCATGACCAGCCGCGATGTGCCGTTCGGATGATGGCAGGATCCGCGGCCAATCACGGATTCGCTGAGGGTCGCGAGTTCCTGGGCGAGCCGCGGGTCACGGTCTCCTGAGGCGATTCGCTCGAGTAGCGTCGCCATTTCGGGGAGGCCGAACATGCATGGCCCGCATTGTCGGGCCGATTCGCGAGCGAGGTAACGCACAATCTCAGCCGAGAATTGCAGGCCGCACCTGTTCACGCCGAGCACATAGAGGATGCCAGCACCGGGCTGGGCGCCGTACGGGGCAAGAGCTGCGTTCGAGAGGTTGACCCCCAGCTGTTCGCGCTTCAGCCATGCGCCGTGGAATCCTCCGACCAGCACCCCGGCGATGGTGGACTCGGTTGCCCCACAGAACGTCAGAATGTCGATGATCCGAACGTCGCCCGGCACCTCCAAGACACGGTCGCGGGCAACCGCTCCAGAAACCGTCACCAGTCGGGTTCCCGGATCGCGATCGGTTCCGGCACTGCGAAACCATTCACTCCCATAGCGCGCGATGAGCGCCACATGTGCGAGCGTCTCGACGTTGTGGACAAGTGTCGGCCTCTGTTTGAGCCCCGACGCGGTCAATCGCGCGACGCGGTCCGTTGGCACCGCCGCGCCGGTCTGGATGGCGTTGACAACGGCGCTTGCCTCTCCAGAGATGAAGGTTTCTGGCGCCTCGACTAGCCGGATCGCGCTGGCATCGCGACGTTCTGCGATCGCGCTCGCCACCGACTCGAGCGAGGTGCCTGTCGTGTACAGGTACATCGTGGTTGCATGAACGGCGGCAGCTGCCGCCAATAGACCGTCAATCACCAGGTGCGGCGAATCGCGCATCAAGGTCTCGTCTTTCAGGCTGCGCGGTTCTCCCTCGGCACCGTTGGCGATGACCACAGCGCTCGACTGCCACAGACTGCTCCGACGACGCTGCGGCATCGCACCGAACTTTCTTGCCACAGCGAATCCCGCGCCACCGCGCCCGGTCAGCCCGGATCGGTCGAGCTGATTGATGAGGTCCGGCCCGATCTCGGCGACGTTGAGGCTTCCGTAGGTGGAAACATGAGAGCGATAGGACGCGCGGGCGCCGGCGGCGAACAGCCGGTTTGCGCCGGCTGGCGCGTTCATCCGCGGTCCCGTCAGGGTTTCGGCGAGCTGTGTCATTTGGAGATTGCCCCTCGTGTTCTGGATGTCTCGATGAATCGCGATGATGTGCGCCAGATGACCGCGCCGAATACGGCGGCAACCGAGACGAAGGCGAATACCAGGAACCAGCCGCTTGTGCCGTTCGTTCCATTGCCGATGGCATGACCCAGCGCGATCGGCCACATGGCATAAGTCAGCCAGTGCAGTGCCTTGAAGAGCCGAACACCGAGGCGCCTGCGGAACAGACTGGTGATGACAATAGCGAGCAGGAGGTCGAAGGCCACTGTGCCGAGACCCTGCCAGAAGGGTTTGAACGACCCGAGGAACGGCACCACGATGTCGACCACATTCAACTTCGCGTAGGAGTCGAGCATCAGCGAGCCGACGTGGAAGACCAGGAAGACACTCGCCAGCAGCGCGATATTGCGGTGCAGCAGGGAAATCGAGAAGCGCGGCAGCCCAGGGAGTGGGCGCCCGGATCGCGTCAGGATACCGAGCAGAAGGGACACGGTCAGCAGCATCAGGGCGACGATGCCGCTCACACGCCCAAATGCCCACATGGCGTCGCTCATTGTGCCCCTCCCGCCAGCACGGGTTCTTCAGCAGGCATGGGCCATTGACCGGTCGTCACGACACGCCCCCGCAGATCAACGAAACGCGCTCCAATGTCGAGGCCGTCCAGCCACTGCACCGCACGAAACCCTCGCACGATCGAGGCGGTACTCAGTGCATTTGCGTGCAGGCAGCTTGAGGACGCAACCGTCACGCTGCGCCAGATGGTCTCGGCCGACAGCCCGAATTGCGGATCGAGAATGTGGTGCCGAACAAAGCCGCCAGACATCCATCGACGTTTCTGAGTGCTCGAAGTTGCAATCGCCGCCCCCGCCATCAGCGTTACCTGCTGGCGTGGATCGGCCGGAGTGTCCTGAACGAGAATGCCCCATCCCTCCACTGGTTCCGCGCCGGCGGTGGCGATGTCGCCACCAAGGCTGACCAGCGCGCCGCATCCCAACTCAGAGGCCACGGCGGCAGCTGCGATATCCGCAGCGATGGCCTTCGCGGTCGCGCCGAGATCCAGCTGAACCCGCGCTGGCACTGTCAGGATCGAGTCGACGAGGTGCACTTCCTTCCACACGCTCGGTCGACGCTGCACCGAGACCACTGCCGAGGCCGATTCGACTTCCGGGCCGACATCCAGCGCGGAGATATCCCGGTCGTAGCCCAGACGCGCGAGCTCCACACCCAGGGTCGGGTCGACATCGCCGTCGGTCAGGCGCGCTGCCTCGAGTGCGCCTTCCACCAGGCGCACCAGCATGGGACTGGCAGCAGCTCCGCGGGCAAAGTCTGCGGCGCGGAGTGACAGCTCGGAATCTGCACGAAAGCGACTACAGGCATCGTCGACCTGGCGAACCACGTTTCGAACGATCGCCGA
Organism: Microbacteriaceae bacterium; assembly: GCA_025464895.1. Taxonomy (GTDB): domain Bacteria; phylum Actinomycetota; class Actinomycetes; order Actinomycetales; family Microbacteriaceae; genus Parafrigoribacterium_A. Next base: position 29,359 of record JAODMG010000197.1, read on the forward strand.
TGCTGCGGCGACGTCGGTCGGCGATGTGACCACCACCGACGCGTCGCAACTCCAGACCGTCCAGTCTTCCCGAGCTGTCCCGGTCATCTCAGGATCCCGACGTCGTCGCCTGGTTGGGGATACTCGTGTTCGGGCCGACGAGAGGCACTTGCCCGGAGTCTCCGGTTGAGGTGGAAGTGGATGTGGATGATGTTGCCGACGACGAGCTAGTCGATGTCGTGCCCCACACCATCAGCGATGCGATCCCGGCCGTTCCCAAGCTCAGGAGGGCGACGGTCGTGGTGAGGTTGGCGGCCAGCTGCTTTCCGGTGGTTCTGATGTCCATGTTGTTACCTCATTTGCTTGCGTGAGTTACTTCATGAACTACGTTCCGCCAAGTTTCTTTGAGACTGTTTAGCTGGACTGGATATGAGCTGTGCGAATCCCAAAGTTTGCTGAGAGTCAGGCCCTGTGCTTACGAACCGGATGAGGTCGCAACAGGCGGGGCCGGATTGACCGGAGCCGCTGGAGGCGCCGTCACCTGTTGTGCAGGCGTCGCCGCAGGAGCGGGACTCGGGGTCGCGGCCTGCGTGGGTGCAGCGGAAGGTAACGAGGCAGTGGGGGTCGCACTCGGAACAACAGCTCCAGGTGTCTGATTCGACGCCGGTCTCGCTAGCTTGTGCGCAACGGTGTGGGCAAACAGTGTCGTGGCGCCGTAGCCCGTCGTTGCGAGGCT
>JAODMG010000208.1 GCA_025464895.1 Microbacteriaceae bacterium
TCGTTTCAAGTAGCGCACCGAATAACTACACCGAGTCGTGATGAGCCAGGGCGGCGCCGAGTTTGGCGATCCCGAACTCGAATGCTGCGTCGACATCTCCCCCGAGCCGGAAGTTCCCGCCCAACTCCATGGTGATGAATCCGTTCGCCCATGCGGTGATGGTGCGCGCCGCGACGAGAGCATCCTGCGAGCCGACAAGTTGCGTTGCGACCCGGAAAACAGGTTCTGCCGACGCGGCCAGCGCGCGCGGATCCGCCCTGGCGGCCTCGGACGCCGGCGCAAAAACCAGTGAGTACCCATCGCGATTGGCATGCGCGAACGCCCGAAGCGAATGCGCAAGCGCGGCGAGCTGGGCAAGAGGATCCGCGGAGCTGGTGCTCGCCGCATTCAGCGCCTCGGCGAGGTCGTAGGCCACCGCTTCGGCAACGAGGGCTATCAACGCGTCCCTCCCGCTAATCCGTTTGTATAGCGAAGGGGCTCGCACTCCGACGCGCTCGGCGACCGACTGCATCGTGAGACCCGAAATTCCCCGAGCCTCAATGATGTTCCGCCCCGCGGCAACAATTTCGGGAAGCGAGGTGCGGTCGGGCGTCGGCGTCATAGTGCTTATCTCCATTGGCTATCGTTCTTAGCTATCATAGCTAACGGATATAGTTATCCGAAGTAGCCGAAAGAAATAGCCGAAGGGGGATTGATCATGAAACTGGCGCCATCGCTCCACCGCGTGGGGAATGACATCATCGCGGCGTACCTGGTTGAGGATGAATCGGGAGTGACCATCATCGACGCTGGTCTAGCCGGTCACTGGCGCGACCTGATTCGCGAGCTCGAGATCATGGGTCGCCAGCTGGGAGACGTTCGAGGGGTGATCATCACCCACGGCGACTCAGACCATCTGGGATTCGCAGAGAAGCTCCGTGACGAATACGGCGTACCGCTCTACATTCACGAAGCGGATGCGAAGCGCGCACGCGGCGAGGAGAAGGGCAGCGGATCATTCGGCAAGTTCACGATCGCTGCGACTGCGGGTTTTCTCGCTTATGTAATCCGTAAGGGCGGGGTGCGTACCCGCTACCTCACGGAAGTGCACACTCTGCATGATGGCGACGTCTTGGATCTGCCCGGGAATCCGCGCATCATTGGCATGCCCGGTCACTCCCCGGGGAGCATCGCGGTGTTCGTCCCAGCCGTCGACGCCGTTTTCGTTGGCGATGCTTTGACTACCCGGAATGTGCTCAACGGCAAGACCGGTCCGCAGCCCGCACCGTTCACGGATGTACCAGTTCAGGCGCTGGAATCTTTGGGGCGACTGGGCGAGGTTGAGGCAACCTGGGTGCTGCCTGGTCACGGCGCACCGTGGAACGGCGGAATCGCAGGGGCGATTTCCGCGATTCGGACAGCTGCTGCAACTGACGGCGAGCAACCACGCCATTGAGTCTGGACAGCAGGGGCGTCGCGCATCTAGCGGGTTGCAGCGTCCATCAACCAAACGTAAGCAAGGTAGGCCAGAAATGAGAATGCAGACCCCATGAGCGGGATTGGCCAACTGGGCTTGCCTCCACGGTAGGCACGCACAACGAGCGAGACGGCCGCGGCAAAGAGCAAGATTTCCCCGGGCGCAACGCTATAGAGGGCGCCAGTGCTGAGCGCATAGTTGCACTCACGATTGGAGCCTAGGTGTCCGCAGCCTTCGAATTGAATCCGGTTGAAGAATGCCGAAATCGTCAAGGCAACTGAGAGCAAACCATAGACAATCAAAAGGCCCACGGTAAGTAACGTCCCCGGAGCGCTGGATGGCTTTTCTCCGTCTGGTGGGTCATCGGATGCCCTTGGATCATTGTCGTCGATACCGTTGTAGTCGGAAATAGTCTCAGCCCGCGTTCTCGACCTCGCCGATGAAATCGGCAACCGACGACGTCACTAGCTCAGCAACCGCGCTCGCGTTCAGCGGCGACGACGCCAGCACCTTCATGCTGTGATCGGCGCCCGGCACGGCGATGACACGGATGCTCCGTCGCGCGCCGACCTCGGCCGCCAGCGTCGCGGCGCTTCCAAAAGTGTCGCGTTCACCCTGCAGTACCAGTACCGGTACCTCGGGGGCGAGCAGTTCGCTAAGCCGCGACTTGTCGGGGCTGCCGGGCGGATGCAGCGGGAAGGCCAGGCAGACGATCGCCACGGCACCGACGGATGACGCGGTCCTGCAGGCCACCCGTGCGCCCGCGCTGCGGCCGCCCACCACAACCGGCAGCCCGCCGGCGATCTGCCGGACCAGCGGCGCGGTTTCGCGCCAGGCGACATCAAGGCCGGCCGGCCGCACTCCCACTTTGCGCCCGGCCACTCGCCACGGCTGCTCGTACCGTGCCACGGTGATGCCATGGTTCGGAAGCGTTGCGGCCAGCGCAGCGAGGTCGAGTGTCCCGATCCCGCCGCCTGCCCCGTGACCTAGCCACAGCACCGCGCGTGGTTCATCGGCTTCATCCACGACCAGCCGGCCGGGGCCGATAGAAGTTGGCACCCCGACATCCATGATCCCGACGCTACCCGTTCCGGTCGCGAGATGGGTACTGGCTGAAGTGCCACGGCGAAATTCTTGCGCCTCCCGTGCGCTGAAACATGACCAATCCACTAGACCCGCAAAGCGAAGCCCGCGCTGACTGGCAGCCTTCGCATCCGCGTCGCCCACAGGGCAAACTCCCAGCCACCTCGCCGTTAAGCTCGATTGAGGTCGTGTTCTTCACCGACCGTCAGCCCCACAAGGCGCCAGCCGACGACCAGGCGATGGCGACCGATTGGCGCTCAAAGGTGCGCATCGACCCCTTAGCTCACATTCGAATCACCCGATCCATCCGAACGGAAGAACTCATGTCTAGAACTGTTACCGCTTACGCCGCTCCCTCCGCCGCGGCGCCCCTCGTGAAGACCACGATCGAGCGACGCGACGTCGGAGCGCACGATGTGCTCATCGACATCAAGTACGCCGGCATCTGCCACTCCGACATCCACACCGTCCGTGGCGAATGGGGCCCCCAGCAATTCCCGCTCGCTCCCGGGCACGAGATCGTCGGAATCGTCACCGAGGTCGGCTCTGAGGTCACCAAGCACAAGGTTGGAGACCGGGTCGGCGTCGGCTGCATGGTGAACTCCTGCGGCGAATGCGCCAACTGCCGAGCGGGCGAGGAGCAGTACTGCCTGCAGGGCCCGACTTTCACCTATGGCTCGGTCGACCGCGATGGCTCGATCACCCAAGGTGGCTACACCACCCACGTCGTCGTGACTGAAAACTTCGTCGTGAATGTGCCTGATGGTCTCGACCTCGACGTTGCGGCACCTCTGCTCTGCGCCGGCATCACCACCTACTCGCCGCTGCGCCACTGGGGCGCCGGCCCCGGCAAGAAGGTGGCCGTCGTTGGCCTCGGCGGTCTCGGCCACATGGGTGTGAAGATCGCGCACGCGCTCGGCGCAGAGGTGACCGTACTCTCACAGACGCTCAGCAAGAAGGACGACGGGATCGCCTTCGGCGCCGACCACTACTACGCCACCAGGGATCCCGAAACCTTCACCGCGCTTGCGGGCCAGTTCGACCTCATCCTGAATACGGTCAGCGCACCGATCGACGTTGACGCCTACTTGAACCTGCTTGCTCTCGACGGGGCACTGGTCAACGTCGGTGCCCCGCCCGAGGCGCTGCCCGTCCACGCTTTCACCCTCATCGGTGCACGTCGGTCCTTCGCGGGCTCGAACATCGGAGGAATCCGCGAGACGCAGGAGATGCTGAACTTCTGTGCAGAGCACAAGCTGGGTTCCGAGATCGAACTGATCTCCGCCGACCAGATCAACGAGGCATACGAGCGCGTTCTCAAGTCTGACGTGCGCTACCGGTTCGTCATCGACGGCGCCACCATCGCCTGAGGCTGAGCCAACCGAGTTTGCGGCCGCGTCTGACGAGTTCTTCGTCGGTCGCGGCTGCTGTCGTTTTGCCCCCTGACCCAACGGGACGGTCAGGGTCACATCCGGCCAGACGTAGCATGAATTGAACTGACCGAACGCGTCGTGGATTTTCCAGCAAGAGACATCGACACCGGCAATGGAATTAGGGGAAATGGGTCAAACAGGCGAGTCGGCATCCTCATTGTCAATCAACGCCGAGCGATTGATCTCGGATTTTGAGGAACTCCGTCAAATCGGGCGCCTGCCAACCGGGGGATTGGGGCGCGCCTCATTTTCGCCCGCTGACGGTGAAGCCCGCGAGTGGTTCTTCGGGCGTTGCGCGGATGCGGGACTGACCGTCCGGACCGACGGTATCGGCAACATCATGGTTTCTTCTCCCGCGATCGACCCCGCCATTGCGGGTCTCGCGCCGGTGTGGGCAGGATCGCACATCGACGCCGTGCCGAACGGCGGTGCCTTCGACGGCCCCCTTGGAGTGCTGGCGGCACTCGAGTGCCTCCGACGCATACACGAGGAGGGCATTCAGCTAGAGCGTCCGGTGCAGTGCGTCATCTACGCGGACGAGGAGGGCAACTATTCACACTTGCTCGGCTCAAGCGCATTGGCGCGCGGTTTCACCCGGGAAGAACTGGAATCGATGACCGGGCGCGATGGCGACCAATTTGTTGAGACCTTCGCGGCGGTGGGAGGCAGCGTCGAGGATGCACTCGGAGTCACGCTTGCGCCGGGAGCGGTTCACGCGACGGTCGAACTCCATATTGAACAGGGTCCGTTGCTGGAGCAGCGCAACGAGCAGATCGGTGTGGTTTCCGGCATTGTTGCTCTCGGCGGAGGGGTGGTGACATTCCTCGGAAGGGCCGACCACGCCGGAACCACTCCGATGCGCCTCAGGAAGGACGCATCGATTGCGGCGGGTGCTCTCTTGGTTGCACTGCCGGCCGTCGCGGCTGCCGTAAGCGAGCGCGCGGTAGTGACCTCTGGCATCATCGCCGTTGAGCCAGGTGCGTCAAATGTCATACCCGGATCGGCGCAGGTGACCGTCGACTTCAGGGAACCGGATGCCGAGGCGCTGGAGGCGCTGGAGGCGGGCATCATCCGGGTTTCGGAGAGCATTGCTGCAGAGTACGGTCTCACGGTTGAATTCGATTTTGGAGTGCCGATAGCGCCATCGCCCATGGACGAAGGCATTCGCGCGATAATTTCGGCCGCGGCGGAAGGTCGGGGTCTCGCCTGGAGCGCGCTTCCATCCGGTGCGGGACATGACTCGCAGAACATGGCCACGATCGCACCGACCGGGATGATCTTCGTTCCGAGTATCGGTGGCCGAAGTCATTGCCCCGAAGAGAACACCGCGTGGGCGGATGTGGAGAACGGCGCAAACGTATTGCTTGACACCGTCATCCACCTCGCAAGGAGATCACTGTAGTGACCACTCATCCGCTAGAACCCACGCCGAACACATCGTGGCCGGTCGTCAACGGAACCTTCTCGCTTGGGGATTTCGAGGTCGAGCGCGGCGGCGTCATCCGCGACGCGAAGCTGTCCTGGCAGACCCACGGAACGCTCAACGCGGCCAGGGACAACGTCATCGTCTACCCGTGCAGCTACGGGGCAACGCAGGCGGACCTGTCCTGGCTGATCGGCCCAGACCTCGTGCTCGACCCGGAGAAGTGGTTCATCGTCATCCCCGACATGTTCTCCAACGGGCTGTCATCCAGCGCCGTGGACGACGACGAGTTTCCCGCCATTGTCACGATGCCGGACAACGTGCGAGCCCAGCATCGCCTGATCGTCACGGAATTCGGGGCCACCCGGATCGCGGCATCCTATGGCTTCTCGATGGGTGCGGGTCAGGCCTATCACTGGGCAGCGTTGTACCCGGATCTGGTCGAGCGCGCCATTATCGTCTGCGGCAGCGCGAAGACGTCGCTGCACAATCGCGTCTTTCTCTCGGGTCTGTTGCGCACCCTGGAGGCGGCGCCAGAACACCTCGGCGGTGGTCACTTCAGCGCGGAGCCCCATGCCGCCCTTCGCGCCTTTGCGCACATCTATGCCGGCTGGGGTCTCAGTCAGGACTTCTATCGCGAGCGCCTGTTCGAGACCGTCCTCGGCGCGCCAGACCTCGAGACGTTCCTCCGTACCGACTGGGAGGACTCGTTCGCTCTCAAGCGGGCCGCCAATCTCTACGCGCAGGGTCGGACCTGGCAGGAGTCCGACATCAGCGCGAATTCGCTGCACGGCGGTGACCTGCCCGCAGCTTTGTCAGCGATCAGCGCTCGTGTGCTCCTCATGCCATCCACGACCGATCTGTACTTCCGGGTGGCGGACAACGCGGCGGAGCTCGAGCATCTGCCGCACGCGCAACTCACGCCGATCGAGAGCATCTGGGGTCACCGGGCGGGAAATCCGAGGACGATTCCCGCCGACCTCGAATTCCTGGCCGCTCATGTTCGTGCCTGGCTTGAAGGCTGACCGACCGTACCGCCAAGGCCGCGGAGGCTCCGCTCGGTGGCCGCTCTATCTCTGCGCTTGAGCCTTGCGCGGCCGGTCCACCAGCACCGGGCAGGTGGCATGCCGCACGCACTGGTCGCCGACCGAGCCGAGCATGAGGCTGGAGAATCCGCCGAGCCCGCGGGATCCGACGACCAGCATGAGCGCGTCCTCGGCAATGCGGACGAGTGTGACGGCGGCCTGTCCGATGGCCACGCGGCATTCTACGGGGACATCCGGATGCCGCTCCACGGTCGCGGACACGTCCCGGAGGAGCTGCTCGCGCACGGTGGCTGAGACCTCGGCGAACGACGACACGTAGCCGAACTCGTGGTTCGCTGCCCGGGGCATCCTGTCGATACTCCAGGATCGGACGACGACCACCGGCGCTGCCAACTTCTCGGCGAGGGTCATGGCTAGCCGGAGGGCATCCTTCGAGCCGATGGAACCGTCGTGCCCCACGACGATCGTGCCGCTCGAGACCGGAAGTTGCGAATTCTCGGCGAGAGCCGTGGTCTCGGTAGTTTCGGGGACTTCGGGCGCTCCGGATGCCGCGGCAGTCCGTGCGCGTTCGCCACCGGTCCCGGCCGTTCCCTGTTCGCTCATGGTGCAACTCGACCATGACGCACGAGCGCGGGTCAGTGTCGAAAGTCCCGTTCCACGAGCCGACCGGGCCCGCAAGGCCGGGCGAAAGCTCTAGGCGATCAGTCGGAGAGGTGCGCCCCTCCGCGGTACCGGGCTCCGGGATGCGACTCCGGCAGCCGGGTGTTGCCCTCGCCGAACAGGCGCTCGCGCAGCGTCGACTCCTCGTACGCGGTGCGGTACAGGCCGCGCTTCTGCAGCTCGGGGACGACGTGCTCGATGAAGTTCTCGGCGCTGGCAGGGGTGATGAACTGGCGCAGGTTGAAGCCGTCGAGGTCGGTCTCATCGACCCAGGACTCGATGGCATCCGCGACATCCGTCGGGGATCCGGCGACGTAGAAGGCGCTCCGGTCGAAGTTGGTCAGCGCCTCGAGCGCATCGGCGACGGTGGCTCCCGGCGCGTAGCGGCGATTACCGGCCGAGTTGTCGCGTCCCGGCTTGTTCTCGGCCGCGATGATGTCGGTGATGAGCGCGTTGGCGGGGTAGGCGGCCAGGTCGATTCCGCCGCCTCCGGCGTGGGCGAGGTAGCCCTCCGCGCTCGAACGGCGCTTGTAGTCTTCCGCCTTCTCCAGCGCGGTTTCGCGGTCCTTGTCCACGACGATGACGGCGCTCGCGAAGGTGCGCAACGCATCCGCGCCCCGCCCGTTCTCGTCGGCGAGTCTGCGCACATCCGCGACATTGGCCCGGTAATCCTCCCTGGTCGTCCCGCCGACGAAGATGCCCTCGGCGTGCTTGGCCGCGAACGCCTTGCCCGCCGCGCTCGCCCCTGCCTGGAACAGCACCGGGGTGCGCTGGATGGATGGCTCGGTGAGGTGCGGCCCTGCCACCTTGTAGTGGTCGCCGGCGTGGTGGATGTAGCGGACTTTCGCCGGATCGGTGTACACCCGGTTCTCGCGGTCCTGGATCACCGCGTCGTCATCCCAGGATCCCTCCCAGAGCTTGTAGAGCACGTCGAGATACTCGTCCGCGATCGCATAGCGGTCGTCGTGCGCGATCTGGTCGTCGAGGCCGAAGTTGCGCGCGGCATTCGGCAGGTATGAGGTCACGATGTTCCAGCCGAACCGGCCTTTGGTGAGGTGGTCGAGCGTGGATGCCCGGCGCGCGAACGGGAACGGGGGCTCGTAGGTGGTCGAGAAGGTGGTCGCGAATCCGAGGTGTTTCGTCACCGCGGCCATCGCCGGCACCACGAGGAGTGGGTCGTTGCTCGGGATCTGCACCGCCTCGCGCACCGCGGTCTCGGGTCCCCCTCGATACCCGTCGTACGCACCGATCACGTCGGCGAGGAATACAGCGTCGAACAGCCCGGCCTCGAGGAGTTTCGCCTCGTCGGTCCAGAAGTCGAGGTCGTTGAAACGATGACGGGTGTTGTCGGGGTGCACCCACAGGCCGTGGGAGATGTGCCCGACCGTGTTCATCTCGAAGAGATTGAAATGGATCTGCTTTGTCATGACTCCTATCCTTCGCCATGTTTCGTCGTGTTCCGCCGTGTTACGTCTCGGTCGGCGGCCGCCTCCCGCTGTCGCCTAGCTTCGAAAAACACAGTGAAAGGAAGAATCAACATGAACAAGAAACTTCTGGCGGGCCTCGCCATCGTTCCACTTCTCGCACTCCTCGCCGCCTGCGCCAGCACCCCAGCGTCCGGTTCGGTGGCGACGAAGGTCGTCACCGTGAAGATCGGGACCACGGATGCCAGCAACGACTACTGGCCGATCCTCCAGAAGGCGGCGAAGGCCAAGGGCATCAACATCGAGACCGTGAACTTCTCCGACTACAACCAGGCGAATCCTGCTCTCGCGCAGAAGCAGATCGATCTCAGCCTGTTCGAGCACCTGCAGTTCCTGGGGACCTACAACACTTCGGCTCACCAGGATCTCACCCCGATCGGCGCGACCCTGATCGTGCCGCTCGGCCTCTACTCGCAGAAATACAAGTCGGTCTCCGCGATCCGCAAGGGCGACACGATCGCCATTCCGAATGACCCGGCGAACCTGGCGCGAGGACTCAACGTGCTGAAGTCCGCCGGGCTGGTCACCTTCAAGGGCAACCCGGCGCAACCGACCCAGGCTGACATCGACGCCGCAAAGTCCAGGGTGACGGTCACACTGGTGGACGCCTCGCAGACCGTTGCCTCCCTTCCGAGCGTTGCCGGGGCGATCATCAACAACAACTTCGTGCAGGACGCGAAGATCGACCCGAAGTCCGCGCTGTACAAGGACGATCCGTCGAGTCCGGCCGCCCAGCCGTACATCAACACCTTCGTCTCCCGCGCCGCAGACAAGAACAATCCGACGTTCGCCGAGATCGTGAAGCTTTATCACACGAAGCCGGTCCTGGATGCGGTTGAGGCGTCATCCAAGAACACCGCTGTCGTCGTCAAAAACGTATCCAACGCCGACCTCGAGGCGATTCTGGCCAGGGTCGAGAAGAACATCACCAGCAAGAAATAGAGAGTTCGACGGGGTCGCCGTGAAGGCGGCCCCGTCGTGTTTTCGGCAACACGGCAACACGGCCACAGGGAGTCAACGATGAGCGCGATGGTGCAGTTCGATTCAGTCTCGAAGGTATTCGAGGTGGGAAAGCGACGCGTCACCGCGGTGGACGGGATCAGCCTGACCATCGAGAAGGGCGAGATCTACGGCATCATCGGCTATTCCGGCGCCGGCAAGAGCACGCTGGTCCGCCTGATCAACGGCCTGGAGCGCGCGACCAGCGGGCGTGTGCTGGTCGACTCCGAGGACATCACCGCCCTGTCGGAGGCCAGGCTTCGTCGGGTTCGAGGGGGCATCGGGATGATCTTCCAGCAGTTCAATCTGCTGAGGTCCAGAACCGTCGCCGGCAACGTCGCGTACCCGCTTCGAATCGCCGGATGGCCGAAGGCGCGACGTGACGCCAGGGTCGCGGAGCTCCTCGATTTCGTCGGGCTCGGCGATCGGGCGACGAGCTACCCTGAGCAACTGTCCGGCGGCCAAAAGCAGAGGGTGGGGATAGCGAGGGCGCTCGCCACCGAACCGAAGCTCCTGCTCGCGGACGAGTCGACGAGTTCCCTCGATCCCGAGACGACCAGCGAGGTGTTGCGACTACTGCAGCGCGTCAATCGCGAACTCGGGATCACGGTGGTCGTCATCACGCACGAGATGGAGGTCGTGCGCTCCATCGCCGACCGGGTCGCCGTCCTCGACAGCGGCAGGGTAATCGAGCACGGCACCGTGTTCGAGGTGTTCAGCAGGCCGAAAACGCCGACCGCCAGGTCCTTCGTCAGCACGGTGTTGCGCGACCAGCCGACGACGAGCGATCTGGAGAGATTGCGGATGTCGCATCCAGGCCGCATCGTCACGGCAGAGGTCATCGATGCCGGCCGCATCGGCAGCGTCCTCTCCCACGCGATGAGCACCTACGGCGTGCGATTCGAGATCGTCTTCGGCGGCATTTCCGCGCTTCAGAATCGCTCGTTCGGCAGCATCACGCTCGAGCTCGTCGGCGAGCCGGATGGAGTGGACGCCCTGCTCGCGGATCTCAGGAAGGTCACCACAGTGAAGGAGGTCGCAGCATGACGACCGATTGGGGCCTTCTTGGGCCGGTCCTCGTCCAGGCGATCGGCGAGACCCTGTGGGCCGTCTCCGTCACGTTGGTGCTCGGCGGGCTGTTCGGATTCATTCTCGGCACCGTGCTCTACACGACCAGGCAAGGCAACATCCTCTCGAACGCACCGGTGAATACCGTGCTGAACGTGCTCGTCAACATCGTCCGGCCGATTCCGTTCATCGTGTTCATCGCGTTCATCCAGCCGGTGACCCTCGGCCTCCTCGGAACGTCGATCGGGGTGCCGGCGATCATCGTGCCGATGACGATCGCCGCATCGTTCGCCTTCGGTCGAATCGTTGAGCAGAATCTCGTGACGATCGACCCTGGCGTCATCGAGGCTGCTCGGGCGATGGGCGCCAGTCCGCTGCGGATCATCACGACCATCCTGGTGCCCGAGGCTCTCGGGCCGCTCATCCTCGGGTATACCTTTATCTTCGTCGGCGTTGTCGACATGTCGGCCCTTGCCGGGCTGATCGGCGGAGGCGGACTCGGAAACTTCGCGATCCTGTACGGATACCAGCGATTCAACTACCCGGTCACGATCGTGGCCGTCATCGTCATTGTCATCCTCGTGCAGCTGGGGCAGTTCCTCGGAAACGCGCTCGCCAGGAAGGCCTTGCGCCGCTAAATGTGCCGATGAGTTGGCCCGGTGCAGCTGGCCTAAGCTGCCGAGCCGGCAATGGCTACCGTCGAGCGTGACGCGCTTCTCGCTATCGGCGCCGACCTGCTGGCCGAAGACGGCGCGAATCTCCCATTCGAGGAAGTTGCCCGAGTTGCCGTCGTCGGTAAAGGCACGCTCTACCGCCATTTTCCGACGCGCGATCACTTGATCGCGGCAGTGCTCAGGCAACGATTCGACCAGCTCGCCGACGAAGCCGACGAACTCCTGATCTCAACGTCGCCCTCGAACGCGGTCAATATGTGGCTGCGCAGCTTCGATCGAATTCCCGAGCGCTTTCGGCGGACTGACCGCTCGAGTGGGCGAATCCCTGGCGGACGACTCGTCAGCGGTTTCGACCGCATGTATTCCGATGAAAGAGGCGTTCGCGCGGCCGATTCACAAAGCGCAGGCCGATCTGCAGGTGCGCGACGATGTCGACCCAGTCGAGCTCCTCGGCGTGGTCGCGGCGTTACCCGCAGGGCTGCGGTGCTCAATGCTTGAAACGGAGGACGACTATCGGTAATATGAGAGTCAGATTCCATTTCTGGTCACAAGACATCGAAAGACATTCATGAACACGCAACTCGACCTCACCACCACCGTGACAATCGGCGGCGACCTCACCGTCGGAAACGTCGGCTACGGCGCCATGCAGCTCACAGGCCCCAAGGTTTGGGGCGAATATCCCGACCACGCAAAAGGCGTCGACCTGCTCCGCAAGGTGGTCGACGAGGGTGTGAACTTCATCGACACCGCCGATGTTTACGGCCCGCATTCGAATGAGGAACTCATCCGAGAAGCGCTCTACCCGTATCCGGACGATCTCGTGATCGCCACCAAGGGCGGATTCGTTCGCGGTGGCCCCGAGTACAGCGACATGAGTGCGGTGGGAAATCGGTCCTACCTCCGGCAGGCCGCGTACATGAGCCTGCGCCGCCTTGGCCGCGAGCGCATCGACCTCTATTACCTGCACACTCCGGCGATGACGGATGCCCCGTTCGAGGAGATCATCGAAACCCTCGCCGGAATGAAGCAGGACGGCATCATCCGGAATGTTGGTCTCTCCAACGTCAGCGCAGATCAGCTGAACACTGCCCTCTCGATCACCGACATCGCCGCTGTCACTGTGCACTACGCCGTGGCCGTTCGCCTTGGCGCCTCGGTGCGGCAGGTCGCCGAGGAAAAAGGCCTCGTCTTTTCGCCGTGGCACCCCGGTGCTGTTCCCGGTGGTGACGAGGGCGTTCCGTTCCACGCAGTCATCGACCCGATCGCGAAGAAGTACCAGGTGACCCCGCAGCAAATCGCGCTCGCCTGGCAGCTTCACCGCACCCCGAACGCGCTGCCGATCCCGGGTACGACGAGCCTCGGGCACCTCAAGGAGAATGTCGCGGCAGCGAGCATTCGACTGGATGGGGACGAGGTCGCCACGATCACGGCGCTGGCCCCCGAGGATGTGTGACTAATCGCGTGCCCGGCATCCCTATAGTGGAAATCCACGAGCACGAATCCAGGAGGCGGCCCCCAATGACTACTCGCGTGGGAGATCTCCTCGCGGCGCATCGGCCCCATCGGGCCGACGCCGCCCGCAACTTCGATTCCATCCTCAGCGCCGCTCGCGAGCTGTTCGCCGAGTTCGGGACCAACGTCGTTCTTGCGAATGTTGCGGTTCGGGCGGGCGTCGGAATTGCGACGCTGTACCGGCACTTCCCCACCCGCGAGGATCTTGCCGAGGCGGTCTATGTCGCCGAGGTCGATTCGCTCTGCACCTATGGAGACGAGCTCGCCGCGAACCACGAGCCGGGGGAAGCACTCGAACTATGGATTCGCCGCTTTGTCACCTACATGGCCACTAAGCGTGCGCTTCTTGCCGCGCTGGATCGCGACTCTGGTGCATTCCTGGCGTGCAAGGCTGCCCTGTATGAGTCCGGCGGCCCGCTGCTCGTCGCGGCCCAGGGCGCCGGCTTCGCGCGGGACGACGTGAACATCGACGACGTGATGAGGTACATCATCGGCGTCACAAGCTCACCGTTCGGATCCGATGCGCAGCGCGATCGCATCCTGCAGCTTGCGGTGGATGCGGTCGAACGTCGACCGGTCCTCCAGCGCTCCTGAGCGGTTCACTGCGCGTGACAACCACCTCCGTACGCCGTGTTGCGGTCCTCATTCTCGAGGGCGCAAAGCCGCTGGATGTCGGAATTCCCGCCCAGGTGTTCACCACCCGCGCGAGCATGCCTTATGAGGTTCGAGTGTGCGGACCCAATCCGGGACTTGTCACCGGTGGCGATGGCCTGTCCTATCACGTGGCATTCGGACTCGAGACGCTGGGCTGGGCCGATATCGTCTTCATCCCGGGCTACCGCTTCCCAGATCGCGACGAGCCACCGCAGTCGGTCGTCGAGGCACTCCTTGCTGCACACGAGCGAGGCGCTCGTCTCGCCGCGATCTCGACCGGAGCATTTGCGCTCGCCGCTACGGGACTGCTCGACGGCAAGCGCGCGACGACCCACTGGCACTACACGAGAGCGCTCGCGGCCAAGTATCCACTGGTCCGCGTGGATGAGAACGTGCTCTTTACCGACGAAGGCGACGTGCTCACGTCGGCGGGAGCGGCATCCGGAATCGACCTGTGCCTGCACATCCTGCGAGGGGACCTCGGAGTGGCCGCGTCGAATCACGCAGCACGAAGGCTCGTCGCAGCCCCTTATCGGAGCGGCGGTCAAGCTCAGTACGTGCAACGCGACATTCCGGACCCGCTGGGTGAGCGGTTCGCGGCAACACGGGAGTGGGCGCTTACCCGGCTTGGCGATCCCCTCAACGTCGAGATTCTCGCGGACCATGCTGCCGTGTCGTCACGAACGTTCTCCCGGCGCTTTGTGGATGACACCGGCTACACCCCGATGCAGTGGGTAACGCGCGCCCGCATCGATGTCGCGCGAGAGCTTCTCGAGCGATCCGAGCTGAGCGTGGAGCAGATCGCCGCGGGTGTCGGGCTCGGCACCGGCGCGAACCTTCGGCTGCACTTCCAGCACACGATTGGCACAACGCCTACCGAGTACCGACGCACCTTCGCACCCCGCAAGTAGACGCAATGTTGGCGCGATCCTCGCGAACCATGACGCCCGCGCCACTGTCACGCGGAGACGATGCGAGCGAACCTGAAGGGGAATCGAAAGGACCTCTCTCATGACCCGCATCGCAATTAACGGCTTCGGCCGCATCGGCCGAAATTCACTCCGCGCACTCATCGAGCGCGACAGCGATATCGAGGTCGTTGCTGTCAACGACCTCACCGAGCCGGCCGCGCTCGCCCGGCTGCTCGCCTTCGACTCCACCGGCGGACGCCTGGGTCGGCCGGTTTCCGTGGATGGCGACACCCTCATCGTCGACGGTCGTCGCATCCGTGTGCTTGCCGAACGCGACCCGGCAAACCTCCCGTGGAAAGATCTCGCCATCGACATCGTGCTGGAGTCGACCGGTCGCTTCACGTCTGCCGGTGCCGCACATGCCCATCTAGACGCGGGTGCAAAACGAGTGCTAATTAGCGCGCCGACCGATGGCGCCGACGTCACTCTGGCATTTGGCGTAAACACAGACGCATACGACCCGGACATCCACACCATCGTTTCAAACGCGTCGTGCACGACCAACGCCCTCGCACCTCTCGCGGCGGTGCTCGACCATCTCGCCGGGATCGAGCACGGCTTCATGACCACCGTGCACGCGTACACCCAGGAGCAGAACCTGCAGGATGGGCCGCACCGGGATGCACGCCGTGCACGTGCGGCAGCCGTCAACATCGCGCCGACGACCACCGGAGCTGCGAAAGCGATCGGACTTGTGCTGCCTGGTCTGGTGGGGAAGCTGTCGGGTGACTCGATCCGCGTTCCTGTACCGGTCGGCTCACTTGTCGAACTCAACACCACGGTCAGCCGCGACGTCAGCCGCGACGAAGTGCTCGCCGCCTACCGCACGGCGGCAGACGGCTCCCTTGCCGGCATCCTCGAATATTCGGACGACGCACTGGTGTCGTCCGACATAACGGGCAATCCCGCCTCTGCCATCTTCGACTCGGAACTAACGCGGGTCGACGGTCGCCACATCAAGGTCGTCGCCTGGTACGACAACGAGTGGGGATTCTCCAACCGCGTCATTGACACTCTGGAACTGCTGGGCGGCGAGTACCGCTAGTGTCACCTTCAAGATGACTGGTCATATATGCTCAGGGAATGGCACGTGCGAGTGTGAAAGAGCAATTAGTCACCCGGTCCGCGCCAGTGTTCCTCGAACGCGGCTTCAACGCGGCGAGCGTCAACGACATCGTTCAGGCCGCCGGGGTACCCAAGGGCTCGTTCTATAACCACTTTGTAAGCAAGGAGAAGCTAGCGGTCGAGGTGTTGGGGCGTTACGTAGATGACCTCGGGCTTCGCGAACTCGCTGACCCCAGCGGTTCCCCGCTCGAGCAGATCCGCGGGCATCTCACTGCGAACATTGCGGCGCGGGAAGCTGCCGGAATTGAATACGGGTGCCTGTTGGGGAATTTCAGCACCGACGCTGTGGCGCTTAACGAGGGGCTCAGGGGAGCTGTGACAGCCGGCTTCGCCAGGTGGACGGATGCGATGGCATCCGCGATCGCTCGAGCTCAGCGCGCCAACGAGATCCGAAACGACACGGATGCTCACACGCTGGCGCGCTATGTCGTGTCGAGCTTCGAGGGCGCCATCGCGCAGGCGAAGACGCAGCGGATGGACAAGCCGATTCGCGACTTCCTCGCGGTGACCTTCGGGACGGTTCTTCAGTAGTCATCCCTGGGGTTGCCCGGCCGGAGATGTTGTGTCTATGATTCAAGACGACCGGTCATATTGATCGGAACTACGAACAGCAGGATATAGAAGGAAGTAACGACATGACGAACACTCTCGATTTGGTAGAGGCCGAGCTCCAGCACGTGGAAGGAGCGAACGGGGTGAGCTACGCGTATCGCAGATTCGGCCGAGTCGGCGAGGGAGTGCCACTAGTCTTCCTGCAGCACTTCCGCGGGGACATCGACAACTGGGATCCGGCACTCGTTAGCCCGATCGGTGCGGAACGCGACGTGATCCTGTTCGACAACGCCGGCATCGGATCAACCTCCGGCACAGTGCCGAGCACGGTCGAGGAGATGGCGCAGGACGCTATTGCATTCATTGAGGCACTCGGCCTCGCACAGATTGACCTGTTCGGCTTCTCTCTCGGCGGATTCGTCGCACAGGCGGCGGTCCTCAGCCGTCCATCGCTGGTACGCCGCCTGATCCTCGCCGGAACGGGCGCCAAGGGTGCCGCGGGCATGGGTGCTTGGTTGGAGGATGTCGCCGATCGTCTCGTGGTGAAGGCGGAGCCTGGCGGCGAGGACCTCCTCTATGTCTTCTACGCCCACACCGGATCCAGCCAGGGTGCTGGCCAGGCGTCCCTCGGTCGGATCTTCCAGCGCCAGGAGGGACGCGACACCGGTGTCTCGCTCAAGGCGAAGGACGCACAGTACGAGGCGATCCTCGCCTGGGGCGAGCCAGACGCGCGGGTTGCCGAGCGGTTGGCGAACGTCGCGCAGCCGACGCTCATTCTTCAGGGAGACAACGACATCATGATCCCCACGGCAGCGAGCCACACGCTTGCCGATCTCATCCCTGATGCTCGCATCACGATCTACCCCGACGCCTCACACGGCTCGATCTTCCAGTACGCAACCGAGGCAGCGGCCGAGACCGTCGCCTTCCTGGCGGAGTGATCTCGAACCACCATTAGAAGACGTCCTATTTATAGACGTAGGTGCATATCGGAGGTGTGATGCGGGTTTGCCCGCGTCACACCTCCGCTGTCACTACCAGGCGGAGTCACCGCCCAGGCGATCGCATTCAGCGGTATCGCCGAGCCGGACCACTCGTCGCTGATTGGCGAGCGTCGAATCACGTGATCACGGAACCAGGAGACCGGGCCAGCCGAGCTGAGCGAAAACTGACCTGACCTGTCGTGGCACATCAGTCGTCTTCATCTGAGTTCGAGATGGAGTCTGTCGCGGGCCGCGGCAGCTTGTCGTTGCGGATCTGGGCGATCTCATCGATGAACCGGGTCACTGCGGGCGCGAGTTCGCCGACCGAGGAAAATGCGAGATGGAGATGACGCTCGAGCTGAACGTCGGCGAGAGGCTTAAGGAGAACGGACGGCGTGGGGTCCGCGATTGTGGTGTGGCTGAGCTCCCCGGGAACGATCCCGACGCCAACGCCGGCGCCAACGAGCTGCAGAACGAGATCCCATGAGTTAGCTTCGCAGACGACCCTTCGACCGATGCCCCGCCCGGCGAACGCTGCGTCGTTGAGAAGTCGCGAAGTCCAGCTCGGGGGGACTTCAACGAATCTCTCGTGTTCGAGCTGCGATAGACGCACAGTCTTTTCGCCGGCCAACGGATGGGCTGGGTTGACTGCCAGCTTCATGGGCTCCCGTCCCAACTTCACGAGGCGCAGGCGGTGACCGCGGCTGGGTGGTGCTGGAACAATTGCACAGTCCAATTCCCCGGCCTCGACCATCGCCAACATATCTAATGCAGCGAGTTGACGAATCTCGACCGTGATTCCCGGGTAGTCGCGAGTGAACCTGGCCACGTACTCCGTCAGGGGCACGACGTGCTCTGCTAACTGCATCGCACCAACGCGCAGGATGCCGGTAATCGCCTCACGCGTATCGCGCACCGCCTGACGGGCATACCCGGCACTGCTGACCGTGCGGCGGGCTGGACCCTCGAGCGCGAATCCCGCGGCGGTCAGGCGAATCGGTCGACTACCACGCACGTAAAGAGGGGATTCCAGTTCGCGTTCAAGCGCATGGATCGAGTTGGAAAGGCCCGATTGCACGATGTGCTCCCGCTGGGCTGCGCGGGTGAAATTCTGCTCTTCCGCCAGCGCAAGAAAGTGGCGGAGCTGCCTTAATTCCATGTCTCTCCTTCGATCTGTTCTACAGATTGTAGTGCTCCCATCTAACTCCAAGGAGGATGAAGTTTCGCGACATTCGTCGTACTGTTCTGCAATCGCATATTGCAATTCCGATTGGAGAA
>JAODMG010000005.1 GCA_025464895.1 Microbacteriaceae bacterium
GCGATCGGCGAGCAGGTTGGTGACGCCCTGAGGCGAACGCTCCAGAATTCCGCGCACGATCAAAGCGGGCGCGTCCCTGGCCAGCCGCCGATAGCGCGTCCACACCCCGACGCTGCAGATGACGTTCACGAGCCCCGTCTCATCCTCGAGGTTCATGAAGGTGATGCCGCTCGCGGTCGCCGGACGTTGCCGGTGGGTGACAACGCCGCCCACTTCGATTCGGCGGCCGGGTTCCGCAGTCGCCAGCTGGGCGAAACTCAGGACCCCACGCTCGGCGAGTGCTGCGCGGACATGGCGGATCGGATGATCCGCGGTCGAGATCCCGGTGGCCCAGAGGTCGGAGACCAGACGCTCGGCCTCCGACGGCATCGAGAACAGCGGTGGCTGCACCGCGACCATGGTTCCGCTGAGGTATTCGGCCCGATCCAGGGCCGCGTCGCCGGCGGCCCAGAGCGCCTCGCGCATCGACAGGCCGAGCGAGTCGAAGGCCCCCGCGGCGGCGAGAGACTCCAACTGCGCGGTCGATAGGCCGATCCGACGGACGAGATCGCCCATCGTCTGGTACGGACCGGCACTGGTCCTCTCCTCGACGATTTGCTCCGCCAGCGCCGCGCCGATCCCGGTGACCTCGGCGAGGCCGAGGCGCACCGCGAATGACCCGTCGCGGCGGTGCGCGGTGCTGTCGAACGGGATCGACGGGTCGAACTCGCCGACTGGCGGCTGGTCGACGGCGAGGCAGTCCGCGCTACCGCTGGCCGGTGTCACCGATGCGGTACCGCCGTCCGACCGCTCCGTGCCGTCCACCAGTTCCAGCCCGGCATCCGCTCCCGAGCGCAGGATGTCCGGCCGCCGCACCTCGACGCCGTGGCGCCTGGCATCCGCAACGAGCGTTTGCGGCGAGTAGAAGCCCATCGGCTGGGCGCGCAACAGCGCGGCCAGGAAGGCGGCCGGGTAGTGCAGCCGCATCCAGGAACTCGCGTAGACGAGCAGTGCGAAGCTGAGCGAGTGGCTCTCGGCGAAACCGAAGCTCGCGAACGCCTGGATCTTGCCGTAGATGTCGTCCGCGGTCTCCCCGGTGATTCCGTTGTCCGCCATGCCCGCGTAGAGCTTGTCCTTGAGCGACGCGATCTTTTCGATACCCCGCTTCGACCCCATCGCCCGGCGCAGCAGATCGGCGTCGTCTGCACTGCAGCCACCGACCGCCATCGCGACCTGCATGAGCTGTTCCTGGAACAGGGGAATGCCGAGCGTGCGTTTGAGCGGTTCTTCCAGGAGCGGATGAAGGTAGGTCACCTCCTCCGTTCCCATTCTTCGCCGGATGTACGGATGCACCGCCCCACCCTGGATCGGCCCCGGCCGCACCATCGCGATCTCGACCACGAGGTCGTAGAAGCGGCGCGGCTGCAGCCGGGGGAGCATCCCCATCTGCGCGCGGGACTCCACTTGGAACACTCCAATGGAGTCGGCGCGACAGAGCTGGTCGTAGACGCCCGGTTCCTCCTTGGGGATGGTCGCCAGTTCCCATTTCTCACCGAGCCCGTCACGCACCAGGTCGAAGGTGTACTGCAGTGCGCTGAGCATGCCGAGACCGAGCAGATCGAATTTGACCAGCCCCATCCAGGCGCAGTCGTCCTTGTCCCACTGCAGCACCGTCCTGCCGTCCATGCGTCCATGCTCGATCGGGCATACTTCCCCGACCGGACGATCGGTGAGCACCATGCCGCCGGAATGGATGCCGAGATGTCTCGGAAAAGAGAGGACCTCTCCCGCGAGGTCGACCACGGCATCCGGGATATCGTGGTCGTCGCTCGAGACCAGCGCGCCCCAGCGTTCGACCTGCTTCGACCAGGCGTCTTGCTGGCCGGGACCATAGCCGAGTGCCTTCGCCATGTCCCTGACCGCGAACTTGGGTCGGTACTGGATGACGTTGGCCACCTGCGCGGCGTTGTACCTCCCGTACTTGTCGTAGACGTACTGGATCACCTCTTCCCGGCGATCGGAATCGAAGTCGACGTCGATGTCCGGTTCCTCTTCCCGCATGCTCGAGAGGAAGCGTTCGAACGGGAGCTCATAGAAGATCGAGTCGACCGCGGTGATATTGAGCAGGTAGCAGACGGCGGAGTTCGCGGCAGAACCCCGCCCCTGGCAGAGGATGCCGCGGCTGCGGGCAAACCGCACGATGTCGTGAACGATCAGAAAGTAGCCGGGAAAGTCGTGGCTCTCGATCACCTCGAGTTCGCGGTCGATGCGTTGGCGGTTCTCCTCGGTCAGGTGAGGATATTTGACCGGGACGGCTTCCCAGACCAACTGTCGCAGCCAGCTCATCGGTGTGTGACCGTCAGGGATCTGCTGTTTCGGTAGCCCGGGACGCGCACTCCTCAGTCGAAAACTCAGGTCGTCCGCCACCTCGATCGTCCGCTCGACGGCGCCGGGGTAGCGCGCAAAACGGGCAGCCATCTCTGCCCCTGAGCGCAGGTGGGCCGCACCGGATGCCGGCAACCAGCCGTCGAGTTCGTCGAGGCTCCGCCTGGCTCGCACCGCGGCCAGGGCGGTGGCCAGCCGGTGCTGCTTCGGAGTCGCGTAGTGGACGTTTCCGGTCGCGACCACGGGCAGTCGACGGGACGCTGCGATCGCGGCGAGGGAATCGTTGTAGCCACTGTCGAGCGGCCCGCCGTTGTCCAGCAGCTCGACGACGACGTTGTCCCGCCCGAACAGGTCGATGAGCCGGTCAACCTCGCGGGCAGCGGCCTGGCCGCCATCGTGCCGCCCACCCTCGATCAAGGCTCGGCGAACCGCACCCTTTCGACATCCGGTGAGCACGAGCCACTCACCGCCCGCCCGCTCGGAGAGTTCCGCGAGGTCGTACAGCGGACGCCCCTTCTGCTCGCCTGCCAACTGGGCAGACGTGATGGCACCGGCCAATCGGTGATAGCCCTCCGCCTTGCGGGCGAGCACCAGCAGGTGATTGCCCTCCGGATCGGCCGAGCCGTTCTGCGGCTTGCTCAACCCGATGGAGAGCTCCGCCCCGATGATCGTCGCGACCCGCTTCTGCGCCTCCGCCGCCTCGGACAGTCGCGCGACGCCGTAGAAACCGTCATGGTCGGCAAGGGCGATGGCGTGCAACCCCAGCCTCACCGCCTCCTCCAGCAGTTCTTCCGGAGAGCTCGCTCCGTCGAGGAAACTGAAGTTGGAGTGGGCGTGCAACTCGGCGTATGGGACGACATCCGTGCTGGCAGCCGGGATCGCCGGCGGCAGATACGGCGCGCGCTTGTGAGACCAGGCCGGACTGTCACCACCGTCCCCGACCGGCCCGGGCCGACGACGACCGGAGAGCGTGCGTTCCAACTCTGACCAGGGGATCGGGGGGTTGTTCCAGCCCATCAGTCGTACCTCGCCTCTGCCCACCAGCGGTGGTCCTCGAGCAGCAGGAGCCAGGCGGTGCCATCGGCATCGACCAGCTGGAACCGGCTCGCCGCTCGATGCGTATCGGCATCCCACCAGCGTTCGTCGACGGGCCAGGGCCCCGCCCAGGCTCGTACCGGCCGGGAGTCCCGCAGGGAGTTGGTTGCCGAAAATCTGTCCGGAACCCCGGAAAGCATCCCCCGATCGTTCAGATCGACCTGCTCTCCAGATGATGCCGTGACAGAGACCTGGCTGGCGATCGGGAACACCGTCGTCGGAGCTGGCGGCGGAAGCCGACCGGGCCACGGCTGCGCCTCCGGCTTCGTGCTCACCGGTGTGTCCCCCCAGGCGATCAGGTTCTGCCGGTCGGCGATGGTTCGTCCACCGCCCATCACCGCCGTGAGCACCGCTCCGTGACCCAGCATGCTCTGCACGCGAGAAAGCCCGTGGTGAACCCGCTCGTCCGGGCCGGAGCCCCACAGCCCATCCTCGTGATTGCCGATGGAATCGATGCTCTCGGGGATCACCCGCACCCGCGTGATGGCCGAACCCAGCCCGCTGCCGCTCAGCCCGCTGCCGCCCTGAAGCTGCCAGCGAACCCGATCCACGACATCCGCCGCGCTGAACGACCGCGGATGCAGCCAACCACGCTCCGAGATCTCCCCGGCCTCTGACTCCACCTCGATCCGGAGCGCGGTGCAGACCAGCTTCGCCGCGACGAGTCCTTCGATAAACCGATCGGCGGATGCCCGGAAGCCGAAGGTCACCTGATCGATCCGATCGAGTGGTGGCCAGAAGTCGACGCTGCTGTCGAGTTGTTCCGGTGGCACCCGTGGAATGACGGGACGGGAGTCGAGACCACCCGCCAGGGCGTGCAGCCGTGCCCCGTCTTCGCCGAAGCGATCCCGCACGGAACCGGCCGGAAGCGCGACGAAGTCTCCGAGCGTTCGGATGCCGAGCCTCCTCACCAGGGTGACCAACGGCGGCTGGTCGAGAAGCCCGATGGGCAATGGCGCGAGAAAGGCCGCCGATTCGCCTTCCGGAACGATCTGAATCCGCTGCCGCTTCTGCTGGCGCGCCGCGCGCTCGGCCGTGAACGGGCCGTCGGCGATGCCGATCCGAGAACCGTGGACGTTGATCGAGTCCAGCCGATCGAGCAGCCACAGCGCGGCCTCTTCCTCCCCGCCGTAATAGCGGGCGGGACCTCGCGCCATGAGAACGCAGGTGCCAGGACGGATCAGCTGGGTGCCGGGCATGGTCTCCTCGATCGCCGCGAGCACCGGCTCGAATGAGCGGCTGTCCAGCCCGGAATCGTAGGGAAAGACGAGGAGTGTCGTGCACCTGGCCTGCGCCTCCCTCAGTCGTAGGCCGCGGCGAACCCCCTCGCGCCTGGCCGCAGCAGAGCAGGCGAACACCTCGCCGCGGTCGACCAGGGCGATCGCGGCATCCCTCGGAAGTCCATAGGCCAGGAGCGCCGCGGAGATGGGCCAGTCGGGGCACCACAGCACCATGACCCGATTGACCGGTTGCGCCCGAGCAACCGCTCGGGTCTGCGGCCTGGTCATCCTGCTGCCTCGTGGAAGCTCTCATCGATGGCGGCCGGCGCCGAAAAGGTGGCGCCTGAATAGGCATTGACCGGTCTGAACTGCTGCTCGGTATCCGGAAGCCACAGCCGGGTGCTGCGCGGGCGCCCGCCGCTGCGTGTGCTGACCGTGACGGTGACCTGCCTGGCGGAGAGGTACCCGTGACCGTTGCCGATGCCCTCCCAACTGCTGCCAGACACGCTCAGCATCGCTTCGCTCTGCGGCCAGGATCCCAGCACGATCATGGTGGCGCCACGTTGGCGGATCCGGGCAGCCAGACGGGCGATCGAGCCCTCGCTCACCCTCTTGGACGGCCGGGCGACCACGATGGTCAGAACATCGGCAATCGCCGAGGTGACCGCGAGCCAGTGCTCACCAGGATGCGGCACCAGCACGAGCCGGCCGAGATCGATTCCGAACCCGGCAGCGGCCTCGACCCCGAACTCCGGCACACCGACAACCCCACACCACGATCCGGCGGCGGATGGGCCGGCGAGCAGCGCCATCAGCAGGGTCGTCGAGCTCTCGACCGAGTAGCTCGACCCCTGCTTGAGAGAGCCGCCAGGCAACAGTTCGGCAATGGCCGGATGGGTCGCGATGCTTCTGCTGTCGAGCTTCGTCGCCTGCATCTGGCGGATCTTGGCCTGCAACTCGCGCACGGTATCGTTCGCCGAGACCGGAGAACCCGGCCAGGGGGAGACGAGAGCGGCTGCGGAGGAGGACATCTCTCCATATTCGAACATACGTTCGATTATGTCAATCGCCCACGACATCCGTCCGGCGTGTCACCGCACCAGGGCAACCGGGCTCAGACGCGCTCTTTGGGAAGCCTGGTCGACGCAGCAGTGGATGTCAGCCGGGACGCCGCGGTAGAGCGTGCGGTACCGAATACCCACCAGCGGTACAGCGCGAAACGAAACGCGGTACCGAGAGCGAGGCCGACGACGTTGGTCGCGATGTTGTCCGCGAGCAGTGAGGTATAGCCGAGCACATAGTGAGAGACCCACAGGCAGCCGAGGGCGATCATCATGCCGGCAGCGCTGACAACGACGAACTCGATCCCTTCCCTCAGGATGTTGCTGCGACGCCTGTCGCGGTAGGTCCAGAACCGGTTACCGAGCCAGTTGAACCCGATGGCGAGCGCCGTCGAAATGAACTTGGCGATCAACGGGCCACCGTGAACCGATGGCGAGAGGATCGTCGTCCTCAACGCGTTGAACACCACGATATCGACCACGAGTCCGACCCCTCCGACGAGGCCGAAACTGATCAGTTCTTTGACGAAGGCGGCCTTAGACTCGCGCGACATGGGAATCCTCCTGTGGCCTGGTGGAAGTGTGCGGACGGACCGCCCTGCGAAGGCGGGCAGGCAGTCCGGTGATTCCCCACTCCGTCACCTTCAGCATCGCCTCCCGAACGATCCCCCCGCTCATCTTGGAGACGCCGAAGCGGCGCTCGACAAAGGTGATCGGCACCTCGACGATCCGAAGCCCGGCAAGATATGCGTGCCAGAGCATGTCGATCTGGAAGCAGTAGCCCTGGCTCGACACCTGGCGAAGATCGATGGCGGTCAGCGCGCTGGCACGGAATGCCCGATAGCCGCCGGTCACGTCCCGGATGGGCAGGCCGAGCGCCAGTCTGGCGTAGAGACTGCCACCGCGGGACAGGATGGCCCGGCGCAGCGGCCAGTTCTCGACGGCTCCACCACGCACCCAGCGCGAACCGATCACCATGTCGCCGTCGCGCAGACCCTCGAGAAGGCGGGGGAGCTGCTCCGGCTGATGGGAGCCATCGCCATCCATCTCCACCAGTTCGGTGTAGCCACGATCGAGACCCCAACGGAACCCGTCCTGGTATGCGGCTCCGAGCCCCTGCTTCCCCGGGCGATGCAACACGTGGACGCGCGATTGGGCTGCCGCAAGGTCTTCCGCCAGAGCGCCGGTGCCGTCAGGCGAGTTGTCATCGACGATCAACAACTCCACGGTCGGCACGCTTCGCAATACGCGGTCGGCCATTGCTTCGAGGTTCTCTCGCTCGTTATAGGTCGGGATGATGACGAGAGTGTGGTTCATGATGGCTCCCTGCTGAGCTCGTAAACAGTCGTTCGACCTGGGCAGATGTGCGACACCGCGAAGCCGAGTCGCTGCACCCCCGCCGTGACCGCACCCATCATTGCCTCCATGTCCGAACTAGAGCGATCCGTTCGATCGCCGCGTTATTCAATGGTCCCCAGGCATCCCTGGGATCGCGCCGGAATAGGGATGTGGGCGATGAGAGTTCACACAGAAAGCATCCAGGAGCCGTGCGCGTCAGCGGATCTCCGGCACCGTCACGGTCACTCGCAACCCACCGCTCCCACGGTTTTCCAACCTCACAGTTCCCTGGGCACCGACGACGATCGCGTGGACGATCGCGAGGCCGAGGCCGCTTCCGCCGTCGTTCACGTTGCGGGATTCATCCGGCCTGGAGAACCGGTCGAAGGCGATCGGGATGAACCCGGGCGGCATCCCAGGGCCGTTGTCGCTGACGGTGAGGGTGAGCGCCGTTCCAGCCCGGCGAAGGTCGAGACGCACCCAGCCGGAGCCGGGCAGCGCCTTGATCGCGTTGTCGGTCAGGTTGCTCACCAGGCGACCGAAGTTTCCGGCCGAGATCGCAAAACGCCCTGAGTCGACCGCATCGTCGAGATCGAAGTCCACCGTGATGTCCCTCGCCGCTGCCAGGAAGCGAGCGTGGTCGACCGACCGCGCAAGTTCGTCGGCGAGGTCGCCGATGGTGCTGGGGACATCCGATGCCTCGGATTGCGCCTGGGACAGCTCGAGCAACCCATTGGCCAGCCCGGCAAGCCGTTGGACCGATCGTTCGGCCGCCGCGATCTCCGCTTCCAGTGCGACGGCGTCGCCGGTGGCGAGGTGGGCGAGTTCGAGCTGGGTCTTCAATACGGCGATCGGTGTCCGCAGTTCGTGGCTCGCGTCAGACACCATCTGGCGTTCTCGCTCAGAGGCGGCGCGAAGCTGCAGGATGAATTCGTTGAGGGTGACAGCGAGTGCGGACAGTTCATCTCGTGCGACCCCGACCACGAGCGGTTCAGCCGAGCCGCGGGCGCTGAGCTCCTCTGCGTGCTTGCGCATCCTGGTCACCGGGCGCAGTGCGGCGGCGGTGAGCAGCCAGGACGCCCCTCCGAATCCCATCACCAGGATCACCACGGCGATCCACAACGCCACCGTGAGCTGGTCGAGCAGGAGAGTGAACGTCTCCTGGCTGCGAGCGGTGATGACGTGCCAGGTCCCGCTGGCTGTTGCCAACGTCTCATTGCGCACGAGGTAGGTGTCGTCCGCCGTCGCGATGGTGTGCACTGAGCTGTCGTAGTTGCGAAGGGTCGCCAGCCGAGCGGCGAGAGAAACCGGCAGGGTGTTCACCTTGGTCTTGCCGGCAGGATCGATGACGGCAACGAGCTGCCCCCTGCCCGGTTGGTCGACGGAGTCTCCGTTGCTTCCGAGAATCGCGCTCTCGAATTGTTCCGCGTCGTTCGCGAGGAGGGTCGTGGCCGCTCGATTCAGGATTGAGCTGACCTGGGCGCGGAAGGTGATGCCTGCAACGCCGAAAAACAGCGCGGCGATGAGCAGCGACCCGAGCGCGATCCGCCACCGGATGGTCAGCCTGGCGAGCATCCTCATCCGATCAGTTCCAGGAGATATCCGGCGCCTCGGACGGTGACGATCTGCACGCCGGTCTCATCCGGATCGAGCTTGCGGCGCAGGTAGCTCACGTACTGCTCCACGATGTTGTGGTCGATGTTCTCCGCGGAGCCCCAGACCTCCTCGAGGATGCTCACCCGGCTCACTGTGCTGCCGATGCGAGTCGCCAGGAGCCGCAGCAGTGCGAATTCCTTGGGGCTCATCGACACCTGGCGATCGCCCATCGAGACCCTCAGCGCGGTCGAATCGAGGGTGAGCCCTCCCACTGTCATGGTCAGCTTGTCGCTGCCCGCCTCCCGCCGCAGCAGTGCACGGATGCGAGCGGTCAGTTCGACGAAAGCGAACGGCTTCGTCAGATAGTCGTCTGCCCCCGAGTCGAGGCCGAACACCCGATCCTCGACAGAATCCCGGGCGGTCAGGAGCAGAACGGGCATCGTGCTTCCCGAGTCCCGGATGCGGCGGCACAACTCGAAGCCCGACATTCTGGGAAGCATGACGTCCATCGCCGCAAGGGAGAAATCGTTGTTGGCCACTGCGATGAGTGCGTCGATCCCGTTCTGGACGACGAGCACTTCGTACCCCTCCGCGATCAGGCCACGTTCGAGCAGTCGACCCATCTCGGCGTCATCCTCGACAATCAGGATTCGCACGGTATCTCCTCCTCGTGAGCGAAGTGTCTATTGAATGGTGTCACGTTCTTCGCGGGACTGTCGGCGACCCAGTCTGTGAGGACTCTCAGCCCCGTCGGGGCATCTCAGGGGGATGCGCGACCCGACACCGGATAGCGTCATTGCCGATGAACACAATCAGCTATCTCGAAGCAATCGTCATGGGCGGAATCCAGGGTATTTCGGAGCTGTTCCCGGTCTCCAGCCTGGCGCATTCCATCCTGATTCCCGCGATCATCGGTGGCCAATGGGCCAAAGACATGGACGTCGCAGCGCCGGAATCGCCGTACCTGGCCTTTATCGTCGGCCTGCACGTTGCGACCGCCCTGGCGTTGTTCGTATTCTTCTGGCGCGACTGGGTGCGGATCATCGGAGGATTCTTCACCTCGATTCGCTACCGTCGGGTCAAAACGGGGCCGGAGCGGCTCGCTTGGCTCATCATCCTCGCCACCATCCCGGTCGGTATCGCCGGGTTGCTGCTCGAGCACACCTTTCGGACGATCCTCGGCCAGCCGTTGCCGGCGGCTGCATTCCTGGCGGTGAACGGCGTCATCCTGCTGGTGGGGGAGCGACTGCGACGATCCAGCGCCAAGAAGGGGGTCCACGTCCTGGCGTCGGCTCCCGTTGACGGCCTTGCCACCGAGGGCGGCACCGTCACCGAGAGCGGCACCGTCACCGCAAGCGCTGCAGGGGACGATGAGAAGGCGGATGCCGCGCTCGCTCGCGTTCCCATCAAGCGCGGCATCCTCGTCGGCTCCGCGCAGATCCTCGCCCTGCTTCCCGGGCTGAGCCGCTCAGGTGTGACCATGATCGCCGGGATGGCCGCTGGCCTGTCGCATCGCGAAGCCGCCCGGTTCTCGTTCCTGCTCGCGACGCCGGTGATCCTCGCGGCCGGTGTGCTCAAGCTCCCCGACCTGTTCGGACCGCTCGGAAAGGGAATCGGGGGCCAGGTGCTCGCCGGAAGCGCGGCGTCGTTCGTCTGCGCTCTCATTGCCGTCGCGTTCCTGGACCGCTACTTCCGGACGAAGACGCTCATCCCGTTCGGGATCTATTGCCTGCTGGCCGGGATCGGCTCGTTCGCCTACCTGGCGCTGCGCTGAGGACGGAGCCCCAGGGTCTCTACCCAGTGGCCGAGGAAGATCGCACCGGCATGATCGTGGATCGCGTCGCCCTCGATGATCACCGGGTACGGTCGCTCCAACACGCCGTCTGACGGTCTCACGTCGACATGGGCGACGTCAAACCCCTGCCGATGGAGCTGGTCGGCCATCAGGTAGTCGCTTCGCGAGTCCCCGACAGAGCGCCAGACCCTGGGGAGCGGACCGTTCTCAGCGAAGTAGGCGATGGCCCGCTCGGCGCCGCGATCCTTGTCCAGCTTCACCGATTCGATGTCGGTCGAGATGATGGTGGGGTCGACTCGGAACGAAACCTTTCCTTCAGCGTCCGGCATCTCGCGGTCGCCGAACCTGGCGCCGAGCCCGTGACGCAGTAGCGCCGCGAACGCCGCCTCGTTCATCGACGACTGGGCTGCCTGGTAGCGCGCCTCGGAAACATCCGTGCGCTGCTCGACCGAGATCATCGCCCGCTTGGTCTCGTCGAAGAACATCGTGTCGGAGAAGCGGTCGGCGACGAGCTCGCGGATCTCCTCGGTGAAGTCCGTCGGCAGCGCTACGGTCTCATCGACAACCATCTCCCCGACGCCGGCCGAGCTGATCGGGAACCAGACCCCGCCCTTCTCGCACACGCCGAACATCCGCGCGTCATCGCTCAGGCCGGCCTCGATCAGTGGGGCGACGACCTGGGTGCGGATGAAGCTGTCCGATCGACCGGTGATGAACGCGATCGGCACACCGGAGCCGGCGAGCGCGACCAGATCGTCGATGATGCTGCGGATGCCGATCGTGCGCGTCACCGGACTGGCGATCGGCCCGTCGACATCGAGAAGAAGGCCGAGCGGTGGAATAGCCGTGCTCACGAGAAGAGGTCCCGCAACCAGTCCAGCTTGACGCGATCGTGGTCCAGCTGGCCGCCCTCGTGGTCGTTGAACGGATAGACCGAGATCTCTTTCGGACCGGCGTAGTTGTTGTAGGCGGCGAACACCGTAGACGGCGGGCAGACGGTGTCCATCAGTCCGACCGAGAACAGCGCCGGTGCGGTCGAATTGCGCACCAGGCCGGCGACATCGAAGTAGGACAGGGTGTTCAGCACCTGCTGCACCCTGTCGCGATGAATCGAGAGGTAGTGTGCGATCTCGCCGTAGAGCGCGTTGTCGGTAATCACGATGGCGCGCTCGAAGTTCGAAAGGAATGGCACATCCGCCATCACACCGGCCAGGCCAGGGACGAGGGATGACACCGCGAGCGCCATACCGCCACCCTGGCTGCCCCCGTTGACGACGATCCGCGACGCGTCGACCGAGTCGTGCACTCCCGCCGCTTCGACGGCGCGCACGGCATCCGTGAAAAGGCGACGGTAATAGTAGGTCTCCGGCGCGTGGATTCCGCGCGTCATGAATCCCGGATGCTCCGGATTGGTTCCCGGTTCCGGATCGGGCGTGTGGCCGACCTTCCAGACGGAGCCCTGCCCGCGGGTGTCCATGAAGAACTGGGCGTACCCGGCGAGCGGCCACAGCGTCGGCTCGTGCGCGAGGCCGCGGCCACCGCCATAACCCTGGTAGTCGATGATGGTCGGAAGTGCACCGGTGCTGTTCGCCGGGATCCTCAGCCAGCCGCGGATTTCGTGCCCTCCGTAGCCGGAGAACCGCACGTCGTAGGTGTCGACCAGGCTGAGCCCGGTTCGCACCTGCTCGAACCGCACGTTCAGGTCGTGGTCCCTGGCGTCTGCCAGGGTATCCGTCCAGAAGTCGACGAGTCCGGCCGGTTCGGCTATCTCGGGTCGGTACTGTTCCAATTCACTGAGTGGCCAATCATTTTGCACGCCGCGGGTCTCCCATTCGTCCTGTTCTCAGTTTGACAGCAGTCTTTAACGCTGGATGCACTGCCCGGACGTTACCGACGCGCTCAACGATGACGCTTTGTCGGCAACCGGCTTCAGCTCCTGCATGGTGAGCGCATAGCCGACGGATGACGAAGTCGTCGACTTGGCGAACACCACGCCGGCGACCTTGCCGGAATTGCTGAGTAGCGGTCCACCGGAGTTGCCCTCCTGCACGGCTGCCGACAGGTAATAGAGCTGACGAAGAGTCGGGTTGGCCCCATAGATATCGCGCATCTCCACAGTGGGGACGCTCTGCACTTTTGCCGGTGCCGACTGGAACGGCCCGCCGAGCGGATACCCGTCGAAGACACCGCTGGCACCCGGCGCGAGAGTGCTGGCGAGAGCGAGCGGCTTTGTCGGCAGCCCGTTGACCGCGATTACCGCGAGGTCGGCCGCCGGATCGAAGTACACGACCCGCCCCTGCCAGGCCCCACCACTCGGCGGATCGATCACCGGGGCGCTGACTCCCGCGACGACGTGCGCATTCGTCACGATTCGACCGGGGGAGACCACGAAGCCTGATCCGGACTGGTTCTGGCCGCACTGGTAGGCGTTCCCGGTGATCTTGACCACCGACTGTGCCGCCGTCGTGAGGGCGGCGGTGTCCGGTGGTCCAGCCGGCGCGGCAGACGCGACGGTCGGAGACAGCGCGTCGACGATGACCGGCAGTCCATCCTGAACGGCAATCGATCGAATCTGCGCGAGGAATGCCTTCGCCGGGTCTGGGGTGATGTTGTCGACCGTCGTGATGACCTGGGATCCGGCGATGGACTGCGAGAGGAAAGGTACACCGAGCGCCGAGACGCTGAAGGCCATGGCCGACATCAGCAGGGCCGCGACAACGAGGTCGACGAGGGCGCCGAGTATCCGATCGATAATTTTGAGGGGTGTGCGGTCGACGCCGCTGCGAATCAACCGGCCGCCGGCGAGACCGAGGATCTGCCCGCCTGCCAGGAGGGCGAGCATGGCGATCAGCACCGCTGGCACCCGCCACACGCTGTCGCTGACCCAGCTGGCGACCAACGGGACGGCGAAGAATGCCGCGATCGCGCCGACCACGATGCCGATGATGCCGGCCAGGCTGACGACGAGACCGGCACGAAAGCCGTAGATGGCATATCCGACCAACAGCAGAAGCAGAATCAGGTCCAGGACTACGTAACCGGTCTCTTCCCACCTCCGCACCAATAGTACCAGCGTGACTCGATGAATCGTAGTAGAAGCGGATGTGAGTCCACCGCCCGTCCGCGGTCGAGGACACCGCGGGACTTTCGGCCCTTGAACACGGTGGGGCAACGCGGTGGAATCGCATCAGCTCGCACGAATATCGACGGATCGGGAGGAATCGACATGTGGGAAGGCGAAGGTCTCATAACCGACCTGACCGAGGATGACTGCTGGGCGCTGCTGCGGGACAACGAGCTGGGGCGGATCGCGATGCACGCCGCGGACCAGGTCAACATTTTTCCGATCAACTACCTCGCGGACGACCGCAGCATTCTCGTCCGAACCGCGCCGGGGACGAAGCTCCTGGAGATCGCCGTCAACTCAGGCGTCGCGTTCGAGATCGACGGCTTCTCCGACACCGACGCCTGGAGCGTCGTAGTGAAGGGGACGGCACGTCGCCTCGAGACGCAGTCCGAGATCAATGCCGCCGACGCGCTCCCACTCGTCCCGTGGATCCCGACGCTCAAGTACGACTACGTCCGAATCGTGCCGACCGAGGTGCACGGGCGCCAGTTCGCGCGTGGCCCAGAGCCGGAACGCTAGCAACTCGTTCAGGTGAAAGTCGGCATCTCCGCGGCCCGAGCAACCGTCGCTCCCCATTCCTGGGCGTGGGTGCTCTCATCCGGATTCAGCTCTCCCTGGATCGACACCAGGAAGCTCTCGGGGTCCATGACGGCTCGCAACCCCTTCCGCCGCAGGCGTTTGTCGATCGTCGTGCTCGCGGCACCGCTCAGCAGTTTGAGAACATCGGCACGGGTGTCGAACGCGGCACACAGACCGGTCGCGGCCGGGATGCTTTCGATCCATTCCCGCACTCCCATCCCGGATGCGTCACGCTCCAGTCGAAGTCGACGAGCAGGCTGTGTTGACTGTCTCTCGGCCTCTTTGCGCGAGGCCGACGTGCTGATGGTGTGAGCGTGGGTCGGTGCTCCGACGACGAGCAGATCGAGGTCGACGAGCTTGTCCGGGTTCACCCTATTGATATTCAGGACGGTCACGTCGGCGTATTCGCTCATACCGATCGCGATGGATTCTGCCACCCGACGCGTATTGCCGAACATCGATTCGTAGACGACCAGGGCCTTCATGGCGGGTATACCCTTTCTCGCGAAAGTGTGACGTGCCCCGGTTCGGTCGCCGGGAGGACCCCTCCAGTGTGTTGTCGGAGCTCTCTCGTCCCTTAGGGCAGAAGGTCCCGTCTTTGATGCTCCAGCACTTGCGGTGTGCGCGGATGTGTGGCGCACTTGACGGTATGCAGCAGAACGATGCACTCACGTTTCCCGACGCGCCGCGTGGAGAACTCGACCGGGTGCTGAGCGAGCTCGTTTCCGTGGCCGGCGACGTACTGGCAACCCAGGGCCGGTTAAGGGCACTGCTCCGCGCCAGCCAGGCGATCACGCAGCAGCTGGAGCTGCCGCTGGTGCTCCGCAAGATCGTCGAGGTCGCCGTCGAGCTGGTCGGGGCCGAGTATGGCGCGCTCGGTGTCGTCGACGCGCACGGTGGGCTCGAGCAATTCATCCACGTTGGGATGACGAAGGAGGACGCGGAGAAGATCGGTCGTCTTCCGGAAGGACACGGACTTCTTGGCGCCTTGATCGATGATCCACGACCTATTCGACTTCTGGATATTTCCACCGACCCACGCTCGAGCGGCTTTCCCCCCGAACATCCGGCGATGGACACCTTCCTCGGCGTTCCCGTTCGCGTTCGCAACGAGGTCTACGGCAACCTCTATCTCTCCAATCGAAAGGTCGGCGAGTTCACGGCAGACGACGAAGAGCTGATGACGGCCCTGGCCGCGACCGCCGGTATCGCGATCGACAACGCGAGGCTGTTCGCGGAGACGAAGCGGCGGCAGGCCTGGTCTGCCGCCTCCGCCGAAATAACTGCGGCATTCGTCTCTGACGAAGACAACGACGCCGCTGTGCTGATTGCCTCAGCCGTTCTCACCCTCGCCGAGGCAGCCCTGGTTCGGATCGCCCTGCCGAGCCAGGACCCGACGAGGCTCATCATCAGCGTCGCCAGGGGGATCGGCGAGGATGTCGAGGAGGGCCGGAGTTTCCCGGTGATCGGCTCACTGGTCGAGACGGTCCTCGAGAGTCGGCAGCCACGACTGATCGGAGAGCCGGAGGCGACCGCGATCGCCGGCGGCAACACACACCAGGTCGGTCCGACGATGGCGGTACCGATGCTCGCCCA
This sequence comes from Microbacteriaceae bacterium, assembly GCA_025464895.1. Taxonomy (GTDB): domain Bacteria; phylum Actinomycetota; class Actinomycetes; order Actinomycetales; family Microbacteriaceae; genus Parafrigoribacterium_A. The sequence continues at coordinate 15,772 of JAODMG010000005.1, forward strand.
CGGCGACGTTCTCGGCGTGATGATCGTGTCCCGGCTCCCGGGAGGGTTCCCGTTCACGGCGACCGACATGGAGATGGCGGCAGACTTCGCCGGGCGCGCGACCGTTGCCATGGCCCTTTCCGACGGGCGGGCGGACCGGCAGAGAATGGTGCTCCTCGAGGATCGGGGCAGGATCGCTCGAGACCTGCACGACCACGTCATCCAGCAGCTGTTCGGCACCGGTCTCGAGTTGCAGAGCGTTCTCGGCACGATCGTGCCGGGGCCGGCGGCCGAGCGCATCGATCGAGCCATTTCGGAGATCGACAAGGCGATCGCCCAGATTCGTGTCGCGATCTTCACACTGTCGAGCGGGAAGAGCAGCAAAGAGGACACCCTGCGTCATAGGGTGATCGATGTCGTCAACGAGGCGAGCCGTTCGCTGTCGGAGTCACCACGACTCGAATTCTCGGGCCCCGTCGACATCGCGGTGTCTGGAACTCTGGCTGACGACGTCGTCGCTGTGGTCCGCGAGGCACTCACGAATGTCGTGAAACATGCCAGCGCGAGCACCGTGTCCGTTTCGGTGGCCGTCGCGGATGGCGCCGTCGTGGTCACTACGGTCGATGATGGGGTCGGGCTCACGATGTCCGGTCGCCGAAGCGGCCTGGCCAACCTCGATTCTCGTGCCGATGCGCGCGGCGGATCATTCGATATCGGCACGATCGATGGCAAGACCAACGCGGTCTGGTCAGCACCATACGGCACTGCCGGGGCCTGAGCTGCGGCGAGAGAAACGAGGAAGCAGTGATTCGAGTGTTCCTGGTCGACGATCACGAAATCGTCCGGCGCGGAGTCGCGGACCTCATCGAGGCCCAGCCCGATATGGAGATCGTCGGAGAGGCCGCAACGGCCGCAGAGGCGCGCGGAAGGATTGCCGCCGTCCTTCCGGATGTCGCCCTGCTCGACGTTCATCTGCCGGACGGGAGCGGCATCGATGTCTGCCGTGACCTGATGAATGCCACCCCGTCGGTCCACTGCCTCATCCTGACCGCGTATGACGACGACCAGGCGCTCTACGCTGCGATCATCGCCGGTGCATCCGGATACGTCCTCAAGGACATCAGGGGCAACGGCCTGATCGAGAGTATTCGGCTCGTCGCGGGTGGAGCCTCGCTCATCGACCCCGCACTCAGACGCAAGGCGGTCGTTGGCTTGGGCACGCACAAGCATGCGGATCCGCGACTTGCACAGCTGAGCTCCCGAGAACGCGAAGTTCTCGCCCTCATTGCCGACGGCCTGAGCAATCGCGAAATAGGGCTGTCGATGTCACTCGCTGAAAAAACCATCAAGAACTACGTGTCCAGCCTGCTGAGCAAACTGGACCTGCAGCGACGCACCCAGGCGGTGGCCATTCAACTGGACGTCGACTCCGACTCCCGCCGGTTGGCGGAGCGGTAGTCTCGCTCGCCTGCGCCGACGAGGGCGGATGTCGCGGAGCGGGCGTTCTCGTGGATGACGACAGTGGGACAGCGGCAGTTGATTATCAGGTCGTGGCTCACCGAACCGAGGATGTTCCGTTCCTGGCCGGTCCGCCGCGAACATCCGACCACGACCGCCTCGGCGGAGCTCGACGCGTCGAGAAGTGCCTCTGCCGCCGGCCGGGACACCCTCCTCGTTCGAATCTCGCCAGTGGTGTGTCTCCTCGCCAGGATGAGTGCGTTGGCCAGGATCTCGAGTTGCACGCCGGTGCGTTCGGATGCGGCATCCGGTGTCGACTCCTGCGCTGCACCGTGGCGCTCCCCGCCGTGCAAGAGGGTGAGCGGCTGGCGACGCAACTCCGCTTCCTGCGCGCCGAACTCTATCGCGGCACGACCGACCGCGGAATCGTCGACCCCGACCAGGATACCTTTCCGGATCTGCCGTGGCACTTCTGGGACGATCACCGCCGGTGCGGTCGCCGCCGCCGCGATCTGCAGGGAGCGACCGCCGAACACCGTGCCGTTGATGAAACCCGTCTTGTTCGTGCCGATCACGAGCATCGTCGCCTGCTCGGACGCCGCGGCCAGTTCGACCACGACATCGCCGGTGAGCAGCGTGCTCCGCACCCTCACATCCGGCCGAAGCTCGCTGGCCCGCACCATGCATTCGTCGAGCATCTGCTGTGCCTGCCCCGACTGATCGTTCAGCATCGCGGCATTCATTGTGCCGGCCGCATCATCCACGACGTGCACGATGAGAAGCTCGCACGCACCGAGACTCGCCCGAGCGGTTGCCCATTTCAACGCGACCTTGCTCGGCCCCAGCCCGTCCACACCGACGACTATCGTCCTGGTCATGGCCGAAGGTTTCCGGAGAACGGGTCGATAGCGTAATCGATGAATCTCATACATCGAATCTCGCTTCAACCTCGTCCGGTGAACAGGGTCCAAGGTCCCAATCAGCCCGTCGGCGATCGCCTCGATGGGGGACTATCGGATGTTTCGTTCCTGTTCGATAATCGGAAGCTGGAGCACAGATAGCACAGGGAGGTTAGATCATGGCAACTCGTCTCAACCCGTACCTCGGCTTTCGCGACACGGCCAGGCAGGCAATCGATTTCTACCAGACGGTGTTCGGAGGTGACGTCACCCGAAGCACTTTTGCGGAATTCCACGCCAGTGAAGATCCTGCGGAACAGGACAAGATCATGCACTCGACGCTGACGACCGACAACGGCTTGACGCTCATGGCGTCCGACACACCGAACAGCATGGACTACAAGCCCGGCACGAACTATTCCGTCTCACTCAGTGGCGAGGACGAAGACGAACTTCGCGGCTACTGGGACAAACTCGCGGATCGCGGAACCGTCACCATGCCACTCGAAAAGGCGCCATGGGGCGACAGCTTCGGCATGGTCAACGACCAATTCGGTGTGACCTGGATGATCAACATCGGCCCGTCCCAGTAGCGATACACGCGCTCCTGCGGCCCGTCGCGTCCACACGCGACCGGGCCGCAGGAATCGACTGTCGAAGGAGAGCAAGAGATGGCAACCCTGTCCAATCGCGAACGAGCGGAGATCGACCGGGCCAACGATTCTGGCCTTCGTCCTGTCGTCTTCGTGCATGGCCTGTGGCTGCTCTCGAGCAGTTGGGACCGCTGGCGCACCCTGTTCGAACAGCACGGGTTGACCACCCTCGCGCCGGGTTGGCCAGACGACCCGGAGACCGTCGCCGAGGCGAAAGCCGACCCAGACGTGTTCGCCCACAAGATGATCGCGATGGTGACCGATCACTATCTCGAGGCGATCCGCCGTCTCACGATTAAGCCGGCAATCATCGGCCACTCATTCGGCGGGCTCATTGCCCAGCGGCTGGCCGGTGAAGGTGCGAGCACCGTCACCGTCGCCATCGATCCCGCGCCGTTCCGCGGCGTCCTTCCTCTGCCGGCCTCCTCGCTCAAATCGGCATCGCCGGTACTCGGCAACCCGTTCAACGCGGGGCGAGCCGTGTCACTGACGTTCGAGCAGTTCAGCTACGGCTGGGCCAACGCGCTGCCGGAAGACGAAGCCAGGGCGCTCTACGAAGAGTTCCATGTTCCGGCCGCCGGTGCTCCGCTATTCCAGGCCGCGACGGCGAACATCAACCCGTGGACGGAGGCGAAGGTCGACACGTCAAACCCTGACCGGGGACCGCTGCTCATCGTCTCGGGACAGGCCGACCACACCGTTCCGCTCGCCATCACTCACGCGATGTTCGAGGTGCAGAGGAAGAATGCGTCGACCACCGAGATCATCGAGCTCGCCGATCGCGGACATTCGCTGACCATCGACCACGGCTGGAAACAGGTGGCGGAGGTATCGCTGAAGTTCGTCGCCGATCACGGGGCCTAGCGGCCGCTCTCGTGGCCGATAGTCACCTCGGCATACTCTCTTCCCGGATCGGCGAGCCTGAGCAGTAGCAGTTCCGCGGCGGTCCGGCCGAGTTCGTAGCTCGGCTGCGACCCGGTCGTCACCGGATGGACGGATGATGCCCACCACGGCAGCGGGTCGAAGCTGACGATCTTCGGCGCAGCCGCTGTTTCCGTCTCGGAAAGTGCGCGGAGGACCCCGAGGGTCATCACATTGTTGCCGACAAAGACACCGGCAGGCGGCTGCTCCAGCTTGAGGAGGCTCTTCATCGCCTCGTAACCGCCCTGCTCCGAATAGTCCGTTTCGAAGATCAACCCCGGGTCCGGATCGACCCCGGCAGAGGCATGGGCATCCAGGAATCCGGCGAACCGGTCCTGGGCGGTGCTCGTCCGGTGTGGACCACCGATGTGCGCGATCCGCCGGGATGCGGCCAGGAGGCCGGCGGTGAGGATGCGTGCATCGTCGCGGTTCGCGACGGTGACGGTGTCGTACATCGTGCTGGCGACGCGGCGATCAATCAGCACGACGGTGAGACCTGAGGCGACAGCATCCTCCAATTTGTCCAGGTCCGGCGTCGCCGGCGCGAGGATCACCCCATCGAGCTGCTGATCGGAGAGGAGTCGCAGGTACTCGGTCTGCTTCTCGATGTTCCCGTCGCTGTTGCAGAGGACGAGAAGATATCCCGCGCCCCGCAGCTGGTCTTCGATGCCCCGAACCACCTCGGTGTAGAAGGGATTCGCCACGTCGGGAACGACCACGCCGATGAGCCGGCTCGCGCGTCGGCGCAGGCTGGAGGCGAGCGTATTGCGACGGTAGCCAAGTTCGCTCGCGGCGGTCTGGACGCGTTCGAGCGTTGCTTTGCTCACCGGGGCATTGCCGTTCAGAACGCGCGACACCGTCGCCGGCGAGACGCCCGCTCGGCGGGCGACATCCACAAGTTTTACGCGTGACGCTGACATTTCGGCCTTCGGCTGGCGGCTGACCGCCGCATCATAGTCGGATCCGGGATATCGAATGAGCTTATGTCACTCATTACCGGTGTCGTGAGCACACACGTTACAGCACGACGGCAGGTCGACACCCCATCGAATGCCTGAAGGCGCATATATCGGACCGCTGAGAATCGATGGACTCAGCGAACTGAAATCTGACTGAAACATGGTGCCGCTACTGTCGCTCCTCGTGAGCTGAAAACGATTTCACAATCAGAGCCAACCAGCACCGTAAGCGGATGGCCGGCTCTTCGCACGCAACGTTGTCCGTAGCCCAAGGAGGAGCAATGCCCAACCAACAGTCCGACGTTCGATCGGGGCGGCAGCGCCTCATCCTCGGCGTCTCCGTCGTCGTCCTTTCTGCCATGGCACTCGTCGGCTGCAGTTCGGCAGCCGCATCCTCGACATCGTCTAAGGCGTTGTCCGTTGGCATTGTGACGTTCTCCACGTCGGATGTCGACACGAACAAGATGGTCACCGCAATGACCACACAAGCCAAGTCGAAGGGCTGGAGCGTCCAGAACCTCAACGCCAACGGCGACCAGCAGCAGGCTGTCACCGACATCAAGCAGCTGGTGACCAAGAACGTCTCGGCGATCATCGTTACGGTGTTCGACTCGACCGCGCTTGCCGCCGGTCTCGCCGCAGCGAAGGCCGCGAACATCCCGGTCCTCTCCGCCGGTGGAGGCGCGGCCCCCGGAATCGCCTTTAGCACCGATGATGGCGCGGGGCAGCCGGTCGTCGACCTGATGCTCAAGAATCTGAACAATTCCGGCACGGTCCTGAATCTGACCTACCACCCCGGCGTTCCGTGTCGTCAGCGGGCCGACTCATTCGCATCGATCGTGAAGAAGTACCCAAAGGTCAAGGTCACGAACCACGAGATCACGATCCCGGGGGCTGCAGAGACGTCGCAAGCCGCGACTTCCGCCTGGTTGGCCGCTAACACGCACACGACCGGCAACTTCGCCATCTTCAACTGCTACGACGACAACGCCCTCGGCGCCGTCGCCGCCCTTCAGCAGAACGGCCGCACCGGAGTGCAGGTGTACTCCTACAACGCGACCCCATCGGCACTCCAGGCGGTTCGTGCCGGAACCATGACGGCGACCCTGTGGCTCGACCTCGCGTCCGCCGGAAAGATCCTCGTCGATTCGATCCCCAAGATCCGGAGTGCTGGGACGTCCTGGAAGCCACAGTCCGTCATCCCCAACTACGTCATCGTCACGAAGAGCAACATCGATTCCTTCGTCGCCGCACACGGTGCCGGCTAGGGGACCCCTTCCTATTCGCTGCCATCCATCGCGAGTCGACTCAGAACGAGGTACGAATGACCGACCAAACGCGTAATGCCGCAGGGCTACGCACACCACAACCCGAGGAGGGTCGTCGAGGGCTTCGCGCACTCTTCAGCCCGCTACGGCCGAAGGCGGTGCCGGCCTTCGAAACCAGTCCGGCCAAGGCCCGGCTGATCAGGATCCTGGGCAACTACGGCACGATCATCGCGCTGGCGATCATGATCATCGTGTTCTCCATCGCCGAACCGACGACGTTCCTCACCTTCAACAACTTCAGGAACGTCCTGACAGACATGTCGATCGGAGCGATCGTCGCGGCGGGAGTCACACTTCCGCTCGTGGCCGGTGACTTCGACCTGAGCGTCGGATACGTCGCCAGCTTCGCCGGAATCGTCGTCGTCGGCCTTCTCAGCAACAACGGCTGGCCGATTCCGCTCGCGGTGTTGGCCGCGATGTGCACGGGTCTGGTCATCGGCATCCTGAACGGGTTGGTGGTCTCGAAGCTTGGTGTGAACGCGTTCATCGCGACCCTCGGAACCGGAACTCTCGTGGTCGGCCTGAACTACGCATACTCCGGCGGAATGCCGATCGCTCTGAACCGCTCGAAGTCGTTCACTGATTTGAGCCTCGGCCAGACCGCCGGCATTCCGAACCTCATCCTGATCATGGTCGTCGTCCTGGCGTTGCTCTGGGTGATTCTGAACCGCACAGTACAGGGCCAGCACATCAAAGCGGTTGGGAAGAGCCCGGAGACGGCCCGTCGTGCGGGGATCGCGGTGGACAGGACGAGGATTATCGCCTTCGCTGTCGCCGGAACCTGCGCGGCGCTGACCGGCATTCTTCTCGCGTAGAACCTCGGTTCTGGACAGGTCACCGCGGGCGATGGCTACATGCTGAGCGCGTTCGCGGCCGCCTACCTCGGCTCCGCGGCACTCCACCAGGGAGAGTTCCACATCGTCGGAACGCTGATCGGCGTTCTCACGGTCGCGATCGGAAACAACGGGCTCGCCATCCTCGGCGCGCCGATCTTCACCCAATACATGTTCTCAGGCGGCCTCCTCGTCGTTGCCGTCGCGCTCGGAAGTGTGAGCAGACGTTATGCAGGATGACACGGTAACAACCATCGCGGGCGACACCACGACCACGGCGCTCGTCCGCCTCGACCGGGTGAGCAAGCTGTTCGGTGGAGTGCACGCACTCGAGGACGTCTCGTTCGAGCTGAACAAGGGCGATGTCGTCGGCCTGGTCGGCGACAACGGTGCGGGAAAGTCGACCCTCGTCAAAATGCTCTCCGGAGTGTTCGGTCCGACCTCCGGAAGCATTCTCATCGAGGGCGAGCAGCAGACGCTGACCCCGCCGGCTCGAGCGCAGAAGCACGGCATCGAGACGGTGTACCAGGACCTCGCGCTCGTGAGTTCGTTCACCGTCGCCGAGAACTTCTTCGTGGGGCGCGAGCGCTCGTGGGGTAGGGGCCCGCGGCTTTTCCAGCTCATGAACCGACGGTCGATGACGAGCACCGCTGCATCCGCCCTTGAGGACCTCAACATCACCATCCCGCACCTGAAGACGCGGCCTGTGGAGCGGATGTCCGGTGGTCAGCGCCAGATGGCGGCGATCGCCCGAGGCGCATTCTGGAGCGAACGACTCCTGCTGTTGGACGAGCCGACGGCGGCTCTCGGCGTTCGTGAATCGCACGAGGTACTCGAGCTCGTCCGCGCTCTCAGCGCGCGCGGCCTGACGATGCTCATGGTGACCCATAACCTCGAGCACCTGTGGTCCGTCTGCAACCGGGTCATCGTGATGCGGCGCGGCAAGAAGGTCGCGGACCTGAGGAGTGCCGACACGACCATGGACGAGGTCGTCGCATACATCACCGGCGCGAAGTCATGACGGCCCAGCCGTCCATCGAGCAACTTCTGGCCGACGCGCCGAACAACTGGGGCAAGTGGGGCGAGAACGATGAGATCGGATCGCTGAACTACCTCACCAGGGAGCAGGTGCTGCAGGGCATCGCAACAGTGCGACGGGGCGAGGTGTTCCCGTTGGCGACTCGGATAGCTCGACCCGAAGGCGATCCGGTGATGCCTGGACGCTGGCCACCACGTAAATTCATGGTGGCGGATCGCGCGGGCTTCGTCAGCGGACGATGGCATGACATGCCCGGCGGGATGGAGTTCGCCGACGACTACCTGACCGGATTCGCCCAGTCCGGCACCCACAGCGACGCCCTCGGTCACATGTGGTTCGGGACCGAAATCTGGAACGGCCATCCGGCAGACAGCACGAACGGCGGCATGTCTTATGCCGGGATCGAGCCGATCGCCGGCCACGGGATCGTGGGTCGCTGCGTGCTGCTCGACATCGCCAGGCATCGCGGCAAGCCGCGTCTGGAGCGCGCAGAAACGATCGGCCTCGACGACCTGTTGAACTGCGCCGCGGCGCAGGGCACCGAGCTGCCACCCCGTTCCATCCTGCTCATCAGGACCGGCTGGCTTGCTGCCGTCGAGCGCGGCGAAGAACTTGTCGACGAGAACTACTGGGAGCCAGGGCTCACCTATTCGCCCGAACTCGTGTCCTGGTTCCAGGAGAACGAGATCCCGTGCCTCGTGACCGACACGATGGCGAACGAGACCACCTACGAACCGGTCACCGGCATTCAGCTACCACTGCATGCTGCCCTGATGAGAAATCTCGGAGTGGTCTTCACCGAGATGGCCGACCTCGACGCGCTGGCGGATGACTGCGCGAAAGACGGCGAATACCAGGCGTTCTTCTGCGCCAGCCCATTGAAAATATCGGATGCGACCGGGTCATCGATCAACCCCGTCGTCGTGAAGTAAAGGACCAATCCATGACCGACGACCTCTTCTTCGAATCTGCCGGCTCGATCGCCGGCCGTCTCAAGGCAGGACAGGCGACCGCGCTCGAGACGGCGGAGGCCTTCCTTCGCCGCATCGATGACGAGAACCCGCGGATCAATGCCTTCGCCACTGTCACCTACGACCTGGCGCTCGAGACTGCCGCAAAGTGCGATGCCGCCGCAGCCGACGGCCGTTCGCTCGGTCCGCTGCACGGGGTCCCGGTGGCCATCAAAGACCTGGGTGACGCGCGCGCGGGCATCCGCAGCACCTTCGGCTCGTTGCCCCTGAAGGACTACGTTTCGACCGAAACCAGCATTTTCATCCAGCGGCTCGAGGATGCCGGAGCGGTCATCGTCGGCAAGACGAACGCCCCGGAGTTCGGCCACAAAGGTGTTACCGACAACTTCGTCTCCGGCCCCACCCGCAACCCGTTCGACACCACCAGGAACTCGGGCGGGTCATCCGGGGGAGCGGCTGCAGCGGTGGCCGCAGGAATGGTGCCGATCGCCCAGGGGACCGACGGCGGCGGATCCGTGCGGATTCCGGCATCCTGGTGCGGCATTTACGGACTGAAGCCGTCGTTCGGCCGGATCGCCGACATCGCCCGTCCCAATGCATTCATCACCGGAAGCCCGTACTCCTCGGTCGGCCCCCTGGCTCGGTCGGTGGATGACGCCGCTCTGATGCTGTCGGTGATGGCCGGCCCAGATGCACGCGACCCGTTCAGCCTCCCGGCCGCGGAGTCGTCGCTCGCGACGATCGCCGCCGAAGGGCTCCGGGGCAAACGGGTCGGATTCAGTGCCGACCTCGGCGGGTTCCCGGTTGATCCGGATGTCGCTGCGGTTGTCGAGCAGTCGCTCGAGGCACTCGAACGCGCGGGAGCAATCGTCGAACCGGTCTCGCTGGTACTCCCCGCCGACCAGTTCGAACTCGCGCAATTGTGGGGACGCCTGATGGGCGGCCTCTACTCCGATACCCTGGCCGGCCTTCGCGATGAGGGCTACGACCTCCTGAAGGATCACCTCGACGAGCTGACTCCCGCCTTACGCGACATGCTGGTGGCGGCACAGTCCCGGTCGGCGATGGAGGCCCGCGCCGATGAGCATCTGCGAAGCGCCGTACTCGACTCGATCGAGGACGCGTTTGTCGGCTTCGACCTGCTGGCGTCGCCGACGCTCGCAATCACCGCGGTGAAGAATCGCGACGACGGGCTCACCACCGGTCCGAGCGAGATCGGCGGCGTTCCGGTCGATCCGTCCATCGGCTGGTGCCTGACCTACCCGTTCAACTTCACCGGGCATCCGGCGGCGTCGCTTCCTGCCGGCCTCTCGAACGGACTTCCGGTCGGACTCCAGCTGGTTGCCCCTCGACATCAGGACGCCGCACTTCTCGCGGCGAGTTCCGCCTTCGAGCGGGAGTCGCCCTGGTCGATCTGGCCCGGAATCTCCTAGTTCTCCGCCAGAAACAAGGCGGTAACAATCCGTCGTTATGCTCCACAGTCAAAACCTGAAAACGATTTCACACACTTCGGTGAAATCGATTTTATGGAAGATCCGGCGCGATTGCGTCGGGGTAAGTCCGGCAATCCTTTTTGATCACAGGAGGCTCCAATGAAGCAGAATCCGTTCATCTCGCTTCGGGGGATCGGAAAACGGTATGGCGCCGTTGACGTACTCCACGGAATAGACCTCGACATCGTCGCCGGGAGCTGCCTCGGTCTTGTCGGTGAGAACGGCGCGGGGAAGTCGACCCTTCTCGGCATCGTGAGCGGCAAGATCGCGCAAACGACTGGATCTCTCGTGCTCGCGGGGGAGGAGCGCGATTTCCGCTCTCCCCGCGAGGCACGGGCCGCCGGAATCGGGATCATTCCGCAGGAATTGGCCTACATCCCGCACCTCTCTGTGGCCGAGAACCTGCTGCTCGCGAATTGGCCGCGCCGGCGTTGGTGGGTTTCACAGCGCGCCATGGTTCGCTCCGGAACCGCAGCCCTCGATCGTCTCGGCATGTCGATCGATGTGCGCAGGAAGATGACGGAGCTCTCGCTCGCGGAGCGCCAGCTGGTCGAGATCGCCAAGGCGCTTCTCGGAGACGCCCGCCTGCTCATCCTGGACGAACCGACGGCCTCGCTACACGCGAGAGAGACCGAGTTCTTGATGGGCAAGCTGCACGAGCTCAAAGCGAGCGGCGTCTCGCTGATCTATGTGAGTCATCACCTCGACGAGACGTTCGAGATCAGCGACGAGATCGCCGTTTTGCGCAATGGCGGCCTGGAAGACCTCTCGACGCGGGAGACGACGACGATCGATCGCACCGTGTCCCTCATGCTCGGCCAGGATCACGCGTTCGGCGCGACCCGGGACCGGCCAACGGTCGAGGAGACCGGACGGCCCATCCGACTGACCGGATGGAACACGTCGACCCAGCCTGTTCTGGTCGACTGCGACATCGAGCTCCGCCACGGCGAGGTACTCGGCGTCTTCGGACTGGTGGGCTCAGGGGCGGAATCCATCGCAAGGGGGCTTGGCGGCCACCAGCGTGACATCACCGGATCGGTGTCGGAGGAATCGAAGACCTTTCGCGTTCCCCGGTCCCCACGGGCGGCACGCGCCATGGGAATCGCCTACGTTCCCGCCGAACGCAAGACCGACGGGCTTGCCCTGAACCAGAGCGTTGCCGAGAACCTCACCGTGATGGTACTCGGTCGCTACTCCGGGTTTGCGTCCTGGCTCCGGCGGCGGTCACAGCTATCGCAGGCCAAGGCGAGCGTGCAGAATTCGGCCGTTCGCTGCCAGAGCGTACTGCAGGAGGTCGGCGAGTTGAGCGGTGGCAACCAGCAGAAGATTCTGCTCGCCAGTCGACTGATGGCCGAGCCATCCATCCTCGTCTTGCACGAACCCACCCGCGGGGTCGATATCGGCTCACGAAACCAAATCCATTCCCAACTCGGAGATTACGCGCGCCAAGGCGGTGCCGTACTGCTCGTGACCTCCGACGTACAGGAAGCGATCGACGCGACCGACCGCCTGTTGGTGATGCGCGACGGCCGAGTCATCGACGAGCTCGTCGGCGCACGCAAAACCAAGAATCTCGCCCTTTCAATCGCTGCAGGGAGCCAAGCATGACAAACGCACAGGACACGACGACCACCGCAGCACCGGCATCAACTCCAGCGCCGACCAGGAGCATGCTCGGACGCTTGCCCGCTGCCGCGATCGTCGGCCTCTTTCTGGTGATCGTGATCGTCTTCTTCAGCACGTCCGCCAGCGGATTCCTCACGCTGAACAACGTGACAACGATCATCTCTTCGGCAAGCGTGATCATGATCGCCGCGTTAGGCCAGCTGCTCGTTGTCATCTCGGGCGGCTTCGACCTCTCCGTCGGGGGAGTCATTCCGTTGGCCGCCGTGCTGTTCTCTGCACTCACCACCAAGGGCTGGCCGATGCCTGGGGCCCTGCTCGCTTGCCTCGTGGTCGGCGTGGTGGTCGGGCTCATCCACACCTTCTTCATCGTCTATCTGAAGGTGAACCCGCTCATTACGACCCTCGCCACCCTTTCTGTAACTGGCGGAATCGCCTTCATCACCGCCAACGGTCAGACGCTTTCGCTGCCGCCCGCGGCCGGCATCCTCGGTGACCAGGTCTTTGGCACACTTCCGTGGCACGTCCTGCTCATGGTGCTGCTGGTCGTGTTGATGCACTTTGTCCTGCAGCATTCGATCCTCGGCCGCCGCATCTACATGATCGGAGGCAACCCGGAAGCGGCGCGCATCGCCGGCGTCCGGGTAGTCGTCATCGGAGGATCCGCCTACGTGCTTTCCGCGGTATTCGCGTCGTTCGCCGGGGTTGTTCTCGCGAGCCAGTTGCTCGCGGCATCCGGAACCATGGGGAGTCAGATCACCCTGCAGAGCCTGGCCGCGGTGGTCCTCGGTGGGGCTGCTCTGACCGGTGGCCGAGGCAGCGTGCCCGGCGCCGTGGTCGGCGTGCTTCTGCTCGGCGTCATCGCGAACGGAATGACCATCCTTCTCATCCCGAGTTTCTACCAACAGGTTGTCTCCGGCGTCGTCCTGCTCGCAGCAGTCACGTTCAGCCGGTTACAGGAGCGAGCAAAACGCGCCGCTTAGCACCAACTGTTCCATTCCGCACCAGAACGAAAGAGAGAAGCCCAGCAATGAAACGCACACAGAAACGCTTAGCCATCCTCGTCTTCACCTGTATCGCCGCATTAGTACTCAGCGCATGCTCCGGCACCGCCGCGGCCACCGGAGGAATCAAGGGCGACAGCCTCAAAGGAGTAAAACTGGCGTTCGCGGTGTCGACGGCCGCGGCATCGGTGGATGTCTCGCAAGCGAACATCTTCGTCAAGCAGGCCGAGAAACTCGGCGCGACGGTTCACATCTATGACAACAACAGTGACGCGGCAACCATGTTGAGCAACGCGTCGCTGATGGCGGCGGCGAAGCCCGACGTGATCGTCGAGTACCCGTCCGCGGCCAACGCCACCGACCGGGTCGGCCAGACCTTCACGGCGGCGGGCATCCCCTGCATCGCCATCAACGTTCCGGTGAAGGGCTGCAGCTTCTTCAACTTCGATCAGCCCGCGCTGGCCGCGCTGGGAGCGGAGACGATCGCGGCGAAGATGAAGGAGAAGGGATGGGATGGGACCAACACGACAGTCGTGATCGGGCAGGCATCCCAGCTCGGCGCATCAGTGAATATCGCGGTGACCAGCTTCTACGCCAAGCTCTCCGAGCTCGTTCCCGGAATGACCAAGGTCGCGGCATCCGACATCGGACCGTCAACGACCAAGATCAACTCGCAGGGACTGCAGGTGGATACCGGCATCACCTTGGACGGCGGTTTCAGCGCCGTACAGACCGCGTTGCAGACGATTCCCGCCGACCGGAATGTCGTCGTGTACTCCGTAGCGGATGACTCCACCCAAGGCGCAATTCGCGCACTCACCGCACAGAACCGGCAGTCGCGAGCCATGGTGTCCGGCTACGGGGGAGCGGATACGAGCCTTAGCGCGATTCGCGCCGGTGGGATCTGGGTCAGCGACCAGGTCGGCTTCTTCCCGTACTGGGGAGAATTCCTCCTCGCTATGGCCGTTGCCATGCACAACGGCGTCACGCCTCCTGCGCTGACCGCGCCGTCCCAGGTGGTCATCACCAAGGACAACATCGACAAGTACTTCAAGCCAGGCACGTCGGAGGTCACCATGATGCCCGCGATTCCCAAGGAGTCGGAGTACCTGCTGAAGACCGGCATCCTGCAGAAGTTCGGCAACATCCAGGGCGCAACCAGCTAGCCAGCCCCGGCGGTGGCGTCTCGCAACCCGCTGGGCGCCACCGCCCACCCGGTATCCGTTCACAACCAAGGAGCAGTACATGCAGATCGACTTCAGCGCGGCCGTTGAGGTGGTCGACCTCGGCCATCTGATGACGAGCGACATGCCGAGTTTTCCGAGCGCCCCTCCGTTCAGGATGGTGCCCTACTACCGCCTCGGGGACTTCGAACTCGCCAACGGTTACTGGGGCTGCAACGAGTTCGTGACCATGTCCGGACACTCCGGGACGCACCTTGATGCCTTCGGCCACGTGGCCCAGGACGGCAAGGTGTTTGGTGGCACCGATGCGCTCGATGCGCAGGATGGGCTCGCCGGTCTGGTCGTGAACGCGATCCACCAGGTTGCACCGATCGTGCGCCGCGGAGTACTTCTCGACGTCGCGACCTTCCTCGGGGTCGACTCGCTCGACGGGGGAGCAGTGATCGGCCCAGATCTGATCCTGTCCACCGCGGAGTGGGCAAACGTCGATTTTCGCCCCGGCGATTGCGTGCTCATCCGCACCGGCTGGGAGCGGCATTGGAGCGATGCACAGCGGTACCTCGGATTCGTCGACGGCGTCCCCGGGATCGACCTGGATGCCGCGGTGCTGTTGGCCGAGCACGGAGCGTTCCTCATCGGTGCGGACACCGGGGGAGTAGAGGTCAGCTTCGCGGTCGAATCGGAGTTGCCCGTCCACATGGAATTGCTTGCCAAGCGAGGGATCCACCTGCTCGAAAATCTGTCGTTGCAAGCGTTGGTACCCCACGGTAAAGCGGAATTCGTCTTCTTCTGCTCGCCCCTTAAATTGCGTGGCTCGAGCGGGTCACCGGTGCGTCCGGTTGCGGTGTTCCAGAGCTAACTCGAGTATGAAGGAGCCATCCCGGTTCCTCCGAAGTTGGATGCACGCGCCCCGCGGGCCCGGAGCTACTTCTCGTCTAGACGGACGGGTTCAGCCCGTAGACATCCAGATATCCGCACATACCGAAGGCATGTGCATCCGGCGTCAGGCGACTCTGGACTTTGGCGTCGGCGAGATGGCTGGCGTCGCCCGCCTCCAGGCCGCTGAGGAAGTCCGCGGTCTGTTCGGCCGCAGCTGACGCGCCGAGCGACCAGGTCTTTCGCCAGTTCGCGAGATTCGGGGCGACGAGCGCACGGGCAGCGTCGTAGGTGGGCGTCAGGGCCGCGGTCCCGTGCTCCTCGACGGCACGCCGCAGGGCCAGGAACCCGTCGACGGCGAGACGCTGACGTCGCCGTGCCGAGGCCTCGATCTCGTCGTCCGGGGGCCCACCGAGCTTCGACGGCAGCGTCGCGGCCGCACGGTAACGGTCCCGATCGGCCAGGTACTCGGGTGGGAACGTCATCATCGCGTCGCCCGCCTCTGGCAGCCCGCTGTTCTGCATGATTACGAGCAGCTGCAGGTCGCCGTCGTTGACCAGCCGATGGATGACTCCTGGGCTGAACCAGACCACCGCCGACGGAAGGAGCGGAGTCTCGGTAAAGCCATCGACGCTCAGGGTCTGCACCCGCCCCTGTCCGCCGAGAACCACATAGGCCTCGCTGCAGGATGTGTGCAGGTGCGGGGTTCCTCCCGCCAAACCGTCCGATGCGACCCACGAGTAGACCCGAAGGCGCGAGACGCTCGTGCCGCCGGGGAAATAGGTCACAGGCGCGACTCCGTTGGTCATGGCCGACTCCAATCGATCTCTACTCCAAGGTACTTGGGTACTTCTCCGGCTCGCGCGCGAAAGCGCGATACCCGCCCCGGCCGCTTACCACCTAGGTTACTTACGGTTCGAACGGGCCCTCGTGCTTCACTTCAGGGTCGCCCAGAACCGCGCGCACGAATCCCTCGGCGTGCTTGCTGAGGTCGATGATCTGTTTCTCTCGAGCCGCGTCGACGTCGAAGCCGATGTACGCGAGCGGGGGACGCTTCCGCGCGTTCGCCGAGCAGCCAAGGTTCGCGCAGATCAGGGTGCCGACGGTGTCGCCCTTCCTACCGGCATCGCCGGCTCGCTTCGCGCCGTAGAACACGACCTCGTTCGTGAGGGTGATGTCCTGGCACCAGGAGCACTGGGCTCGGGTGCGGGGCACCACTTCGGACTGCCGAAGCAGCACACCGACAGGGGAGTCGTCGAGCCGGACGACGACGTAGGCACGGCGCGGTGACCTGCGGTCGCGCCATCCGAAGTAGTCCAACCGATCCCAATCGATCGTGGCGAAATCGAGCGGGAGCGAGAGGTCAGTGATCTCCTTGTGGGAGGCGTTGACGAATGACTGGAGGATCTGGGTTTCTGACAGTGGGAGCATGATGGGTCACCAATCGAATCGACCCTTGCCGGGGTCGCGTTGGCGGGCAGTTGCCCGCGGTTTGAGCTGGAAGGTCGCGTTTCGATGAACCGCGGCACGGACGGCCGGCATGATTCACGGCGCGCACTCTCGCCGATTCAGCGAGGATGATCGTCGAGGCAGCGTCGCTACCTCCTGCCGGCGAGGGAGACGCCGACAACCTCCTGACGCCCTGCGGGCGATGGGGCGAGCGAGAACAACATCTCGCAATCGTATCAAGCGTGTGCACAGAGACATCCCTATGACTCCAGCGGGCCGCTGTCAGCAGGGGACTTTCAGACAGGATTCCGTAGTGTTACATGGCCGTGACATTTGCCCTTCGTAGCCCCTCGTTTTCCCGCCGCGTCAAGTCGATGCGGCGTTACCTGACCCTCAGTCGGCACCATCGCGTGAAACCTCAAGAATCGCCAAACGACCGCACTCGAGATCTCGGATGACGTGGGTTGAAACGAAGGTGACGGACCAGTCCGTCGCCCCCATCCACGTCCAACCGCCGACGGCCAGCCCGCCGCGGCGAGCTCCGCGCTGGGTTCGTTGGTCACTGTTGGCGCTCGTGGCCTGCTCTGCGGCTGTCTACGGCTGGGATGCGAGCAGGACCGGATACTCCGACTACTACGCGACGGCAGCTAGAAGCATGGCTACGAGCTGGAAGGCATTCTTCTTCGGAGCTTTCGATCCGCAGTCAACAATCACTCTTGACAAGCTTTCCGGGTTTCTCATTCCCCAAGCGCTCTCCGTTCGACTGTTCGGCTTCAGTCCGTGGTCGCTCGCCATGCCACAGGTTGTCGAGGGTCTCATCACCATCGTCGCCGTGTACTTCATCATCCGCCGATGGATAGGCCCGATCGGCGGCTTGGTCGGCGCGACCCTCATGGCCGCGACTCCGCTGTTGGTGTCGATGTTCTCGCACCCCATGGAAGACGGCATGCTCACCATGTTCTCGATCCTGGCGATTGGCGCACTGCAGTTGTGCATCGACACGCAGAAGCATCGCTACCTGCTGCTCGCCGGCGCGTTTATCGGTCTCGGATTCCAAGCGAAGATGATGCAGGCGTGGCTTCTACTGCCCGCGATGGCATTGGTCTATCTCGTGGTCGCCGCCGGCCCGATCGTACAGAAGCTGTGGCGACTCTTCGCGGCGGCGGTGGTCACGCTCGTCGTGTCATTTTCCTGGATGACGGCGATCGCCCTGGTGCCCGCGAACAGCCGTCCGTTCATCGACGGAACCACCGACAACAACATCTTCTCTATGGTGCTCGGCTACAACGGCATCAACCGCTTCATTTCAAACTTCGTGCCGGGGGCCCTGACCAACGACCCGATCTCCCGGGGACCACTGGACGCCCATCCAGTAGGCCTCGTGCCGACAGCGCTTACCCATAGCCCGCTGAAGCTTTTCGTTCCGGTCTACGCAAGCCAGATCGGATGGCTGTACCCGCTCGCAGCCCTGGGACTGGTGCTCGGCATCTTTGTGATTCAAAAGTCCAAAAAAGAAGGCACCGCGCAGCGAGGATTGCGCTCCGCAGTCTTGCTCAACGGAAGCCTCCTACTCACCCTGGGCGGCGTGATGAGCGTGATGAACTTTCCGCACACCGCCTACCTCGCGAGCATGGCCTTTCCGTTGGCCGCCCTCGGAGGCGTCGGCCTCATCCTGGCCTGGCGCGATCCACATGTCCGACGATCGAAGCTCCGCTTCGCTCTGCCCATCGCCGTCGCGACCCAGACGGTGTGGTCTCTCGCGTTGATGGCGAACTACCCGCATTTCGCGGGATGGCTTCTTGGCGTCGTGGGTGTGCTCGGCGGCGTGCTGTCACTGACCCTGTTGGGCCACGCACTGGGCTGGGAATACACGAAGCGACGGTGGCCGATGGCCGCAGTCCTGGCGGTCGTAATGCTCGCCCCGCTGGCATGGTCGTTGTCCACTCTCGACAACCCCTATGCGGGAACGGCGAACGACGCGTATGCCGGTCCGCCCGCGCCCGCGGTTCAGCGATCGTTTGCCCAATCCCAAGGCAGCTACGGCATCGGGCTGGACTCCAACCTGGCCACGCCGTCGACCTTCCGGCTCGAGACCAGCATCTACAACTACGCCAAGGCGCACAGCGGAAACCTTCAGTTCGTGCTCGCGACGGACTCCTGGCGCAGCGCGGCTCCCATCATCATGAACGGGGGCGGGAGGGTGCTACCGATGGGCGGATACTCATCCCGCGTCGCAGCACCGAGCGCATCCGGCCTTCGGCAACTGGTTGCCGCGAACAGCGTCCACTACGTCCTGCTCACCGGGGCAGACTCCAAGAGCGGTGTCAGCACCCCGAATGTCTTTGAGATCCATCACTGGGTCCAGACCGCCTGTCGGCTCGTACCCCCATCGGACTACCACCGCGGCACGTCCTCGAGCGCGACTATCGCCGTCGATCAGCTGTACGACTGCCAGGAGTAGAGGCACCTCATCCCGCATTCCCGCCGGCCTCCTCGAACGGAGCTAGGTGCACAGAACGCGCATAGGCCGCCCATAGGAGGCTCATAGAAGCGGTTGGCATCCTCTAAATAGATTCCGTTAGGAGGAGCCATCATGAACTACGACCCAACAAGCCCCCACCAGTTAAGAGCACGGCGATTGCTGTCGAACAGAAGTGGATGGATCGCGGTCGCTGCGTTCTCTGCCGTGATCGGGCTTGCCGGCTGCGCCGCCACGACCCCGTCGGCAACAGCCGCGACCCCGTCGGCAACAGCTACGGCACACGCGGGGCACGGCATGCCCGCCGCCGGCGGTGGGGGATCCAATTCTCGCTCTGGACCGGCAACGGGGGGAACATCCGGCACGGTCAGCAACCCGTCAACGTCGGGCTTCACGCTGACGACATCAGCGAATCAGAAGGTGACCATCAAGGAGGATTCCTCTACGACGTACCAGAACGGCACGAGCGCGAGCTCGGCGAGTGCCATCACATCAGGTGCCACGGTCCTCGTACTGGGGATGGTGAGCGGAACGACCATCACGGCCACGCAGGTCACCATGCAACCGACATCGGGCGGTGGGCCCACGACTTACTCGGCGTCAGCGGTGGTTCCCTTCAAGCAGGGTTCACCCAGCGCGGCAAAGTCGGATGGCCAGATCCCGACGAACTACACCGAGGGATCGGGAACGATCCAAAGTGGATCGATAGCGGACCAGGCGGCGGAAGCCGCGCTGGCCGCCTACTCCGGAGGCGTCGTCGACCGTGTTGTGAAGTTGAGCAACGGCGAGTACGAGGTCCACTACATCGGGGTCAACTGGCCGCACCACATCTTCGTCAGTACGGACTTCACGGTGGTGGGCGCCAACTAGCTACGCCGCGATTCTCGCCGCTGTGAAGACCGAGAGGGGCCGTGCTTTGTACGGCCCCTCTCGTATGTTTGGGCCACGCCCCGGGCTTAGAACCCGCCGTATACCTGCAGCCCGTAGATGCTGCCGCCATTCCCGTTGGAGTTGGTGATGGTGAGGCGCACATAACGGGCGTCGACAGGCTGCGGCAGGAACGAGTAGTTCGTGCGATCGGTCGTTCTGCTCGCCGTGTGGTTGTCGAGCGATGACCAGGTGACCCCGTCGGTCGAGTACTCGAGCAGGTACTCGTATCCAGAGGGCAGCTCGAACGTGGTGACCACACTGTTGATGCTGGTCACCGCGCCCAGGTCCACCTGGATCCACGATGGGTCGGAGAGTCCGAGACCTTGCGCCCAACGGGTGGTCAGGTCGCCATCCACGGCCAGGTTCGGCGTGTTCGGGTCGGAGTACGAGGAGACCGCGACGGACTTACCTTTGGCGAGGTCGGTGTCCGCGGGCATCGTGACCACCGAGGCAGGGCTCGCCGGAGACTCGTTGAGCACGGCATCCCGCGCCACCACCGTGTAGCTGTGCGTCGACCCGGGAGTGAGTCCGCTCAGGCGCACGCTCGTGCTCTCGGTGAGCGCCACCCTGGTGGTGCCGTCGTACAGGGCGTACCCGGCGACGCCGACGTTGTCGGTGGACGCCGGCCAGCTGACGTTCACGAGACTCGGCAGGAGCACGTCCACCGTCGGCTTCGCCGGGGTCGACGGTGCCTGGGTGTCTGTGCTCGCCGCCGCCGGCTTGCCGTAGACCTGGAGCTCGTAGATGCTGCCACCGTTGCCGCTGGTGCCGGTGATGGTTAGCCGGACGAAGCGGCCGGTGACGGGCGCGGACGGCACCGAGTAGTTCGCTGCCTCAGTGGTGTTGGTGCCGGTGTGGTCTTCCACGGTCGTCCAGTGGATTTCGTCCGTGGAGGCTTCCAGCTTGTACTTGTACCCGCTCGACTTCTCGAACGTGGTGATCGCTCCGGTTAGGTCGTAGGCCTTGCCGAGGTCGACCTGGACCCATGATGGGTCGGGCAGGCCGAGGCCCTGCGCCCAGCGGGTCGAAAGGTCGCCGTCAACCGCGTTCTTCGGGTAGTTCGTTTCCGAGTCCGACGATGCGGTGACCGGCTGGTTCAGGGCGAGATCGGTTCCGGATGGCGTGGTCACCGTGAGCGCCGGGCTTGCCGTCGACTCGTTGCCGGCAGCATCCCGCGCCGTCACCGTGAAGGTGTACGCGGTGTTGGCGGTCAGGCCGGTCACCCGCACGCTCGGGTCCTTGCTCGCGCTCACCAGAGTGCCGTTGGCGAATACCGAGTATCCGGTAACGCCGACATTGTCGGTGGACTCCGGCCAAGAGAGGTCAGCCACGGTCGGGAAGCTCATCGTCGCCGCTACCGGCTGACCCGGCGTCGACGGGGCGACAGTGTCGCTTGGCGTCGGGTTCGGGTCGAGGTGCTGGTACGCGGGCTGAAGCCCCGCATTCTTCACGATGCTGGCCGGCAGCTGGTCGCAGCCCGCCACGGTCGTGTTGTTCCCGATGGTGTCGTTGATGCTGTTGGCCTGGGTTGCGTAGTTCGGGTTGGTCGTGTAATTGCTGTCAGCGACGTTGTTCATGCCGTGGTTCATCAGCAGCCACTGGTACGAGATGTTGCAGAACGCGTTCTGGGTGAGGTGCCAGTAACGGCTGCCCTCATCCTGGTAGATCGCGCCGTATGCCGGCGTCGGGATATTGGTGATGAGATTGCCCGAGATCACGCTGTTCGGGCTGGCACTGAGCGTGTAGATCGCACCGCCGTCGGCCTGCAGCTTCATGATGTCGCTGATGGCGTTGTCGGTCACGACGGTGTTCGTGTTCGGTGTTGGGGTGGTGTAGATCGGAACGCCGGAGTTGCCCGGGTAGTTGGTGTCGCCGCCCTGATCGGTCAGCCCCCAACCCCAGCCCACCGAGATTCCGCTATATGGCAGGTTGTAGACCTTGTTGTGTTCGATGGTCGTGTGGTCGGTGTAGGTCGTGAGGATACCGACCGAGCCGGTGTAGATATCCGCGACGTTGGTGACGACGTTGTTACTGACCAACGTGTCCTTGGTCACCGAGCGCAGATCGGTGGGGTGGTGGTCGATCACGTCGCTTCCACCGACCTGGATCCCGGTGGCGGCGATGTCGGTGAAGACGTTGCCGACGATATTCGTACCCTGGCTGCCGGTGTTGAGGTTCAGGCCGACTGCGCCGAGGTTGGTGAAACGGTTATCGCTGAACGAGACGTTGTGGCCGTATGTCACATTCACCGCGCCGGGGGTCTTCTGCCAGTTCAGGCGGGTGGAGTCGAAGGTGGGGTTGTTGCCAACCATGCGGAAGCCGGCCTGACCCTCGATCACGCCGTCCGAGGAGCTGGGAGCGAGCCAGGTGGAGTACGAGAATGTGATGCCTTGGAACGACACGTTGCTCACCGGGTTGTCGATGGTGCCGTTGAGGTCGACCAGGTCTTGCACCTGGGGAACGGTAACCGTCGCTGTCGCGAGGTTCTGTCCGGCCTTGGGCATGTAGTAGAGGTCTCCGGTGGACTGGTCGAGGTACCACTCACCGGGCGTGTCCAGGAGTTCGTAGGCATTCTCGATCCAGATGGGATTCTGGATCTCCTCGCCCTGGTGCAGGTTCGCATTGTTCCAGCACGGCTGCTGGATGGTCATGGTGTTGCCGACGATCGAGTCGACCGGACAGCGGTCGAGCATCCAGCCCCAACGGCTCACGACCTCGATGTTCTTCTGGTTCTTGTATGCCGCGAGGCTGCTGTCGGTGATCATGTACCCGGTCGCGGTCTTCGAGAAGCCGGCGGGGTAGTTGCCACTGCGTGCGCGCGTCTCCAACTCACCATTTACGTAGAGCTGACGGGTGTCCAGGTTGCCGATGTTCGTCTTGTAGATGCCCTTTGAGGCATCCGAGAGCGTCCAGCCCGTGACCGACTTGCCGCCGCTGATCACCGGATGCGCGCCCGGCGCGGCCTGGTAAGTGATGATGTGGCCGTTCTGGCCGGAGTCCTCGCTGGTCAGCGCGAAGGTGCTGGTCACGGTGTACGTGCCGTCGGCGAGTATCACGTTGATGTCGCTCTGCGCGTGCTGGCTGATCTTGCGTACGGCATCGCGTGCCGCCGTGAGCGAGCGGAACGGATGCGTCGCGGTGCCGAGTTGCACGCCGCTGCCAGACGGGGCGACGTAGACCGAAATCG
>JAODMG010000014.1 GCA_025464895.1 Microbacteriaceae bacterium
CCACCGAGTCGTCTTCGCGCGACGCGGTGAGCGTCGAGGCGATGCCGAAGTCGGACAGCACGGGGTGGCCGTAGGCCGTGAGCAGGATGTTCGAGGGCTTGATGTCGCGATGCAGCACGCCCGCGCGGTGCGCGGTCTCGATCGCGCTGCCGATCTTCACCGCGATGCGGAGCACCTCGGGGACCGGGATGCTCTCGCGGCGGTACCGCTCGCTCAACGAGGCCGAGCAGAGCTCCATCACGAGGTAGGGACGCCCGTCCGCGGACACGCTCGCCTGGTAGACGGTGAGGATGGCCGGATGAGCGCTCAACTGCGCCATCAGGTTCGCCTCGGCCTGGAACATCTGGCGCACCTGCTCGTTGACCACCTCGTTGAGCATGACCTTCACCGCGACCTGGCGGCGCGGCATGTTCTGCTCGTAGAGGAAAACGTCGGCGAATCCGCCGGAGCCGAGGATGTGGACGTGGGAGAAGCCCGGGAGCACGGGCGGCAGCGATGGCAGTCGTCTCGCCATGATGCCCCCCTCCACACTCGTCGCGGTGTGTGCGACCGCGACCAGTATTTAGCCTGCCCCGCGTCCATTGTAGGCATGGTCCAAGCCCCGGCTCAGGACTAAATCACCTGATGAAACGCCTGTTCGGCCCCCTTTTGGGGGTCATTTCGTCGGGGATTCGGGGGGTTCGGCGACTTTCCCAATCACCGTGTTTCCGCCCGGGATGGTGTCGAACTCGAACGGCCCGGAGCTGGCGACAACATCGACCACGATCGCGGTCACGTTGTCCCGTCCGCCCGCGTCGAGTGCCGCGTCGATGAGCGCGGATGCCGTCTCTTTCGCGCTGAGCCCCGCGGCGAGGTGCTGGCGCAACCGCTCATGGTTCACCTCTTTGGTGAGACCGTCGGAGCAGAGCAGCATCCGCAGTCCGAGCTTGATCGGGATCATCCAGTAGTCCGGCATCGGTTCTGCATCGAAACCGACCGCGCGGGTGATTATGTTGCTGTCCGGATGCGACTCGGCGTCGGCCGCATCGATCAGGCCGGCATCGACCAGCTCCTGGACGACGGAGTGGTCGACCGTCACCTGGGTCAGTTCGTTCCGCTCGAAGCTGTACACCCTGGAGTCCCCGATGTTGAAGACAGCCCAGTACGGATCGTTGAACTGGAGCGTCATCGCGGCGCCGGTGGCTGTCGTCCCGACACCGATCTGCAGGTCGTCGTCCGCGAGCATGATGTCGGCCGTCGCGGCGCGAAGTCCAGCCTCGATGGCGGCGGTGTCCACGAAATCGCCGGTCGCCTCGGCCAGGCGGGCGACGACGGCGGCGCTCGCCACGTCTCCGGAGGCATGCCCTCCCATTCCGTCGGCGACCACGAAGATCGGCGCCTGCGCCAGGAAGCTGTCCTCGTTGTGTTTGCGCCTGCGCCCGATGTCGGTCGCGGCTCCCCACGACAGTGTCACCGTGACATCCGGTCTGCCCGGCAGCGAAACGACGTGCCCCTCGGTGTTGCGGCCGATTTCGGTCACTGGCTGAACCTTTCGCCTGGCGCCCCATCGGGAGCGATCAATCGCCGAATCGGAAGAATCTCGATCACGTTCCCGTCTCCGATGTCGACGAGGGTGCCCGGTAGAACAACGACAGACTCCCCCTGACGCAGTTTAAGGGGCGGCGCCCCCGGCATCCGCACAATGGTCCCATTCGTCGACTTCAGGTCGGTGATGACGACGGATGTCCCCTGCTGGCTCACCTCGACGTGCGTGCCGGACACCTCCTGCAGCGGGGACGGCACCCGCACCAGGCGAGGGGAGAAGACGCCGGGGACCCTCGGAGCGACCGGCCTCCTCCCGATGAATGCCGGAACGTCGAGGGGAATCGGCGAATGGGTGTTGATGCGGACGCTGAAGTTCCGGTGGACCTCCAGGACCGGTTCCGGCGGCTCGACCAGCGCCGGACGACCGTTCACCGCTGTGACCGACGTGCGGTCTCGCAGGACGGTGTCGTTCTCGGGCGCGGGACCGCCGCCGCGCCGCGGGGATCCCGCGGTCAGGACGGTGTCGTCCAGCTCGCCACGATAGGCGTCCGGCTCCCGACGCGAGTGATCCTCCACGAGGCAAGCCTAAGACCGCGGGCACCAAAGCCGCACGAACGATCACGACCCGATGTAGCTCATGACGTGCTTGATCCTGGTGTAGTCCTCGAAACCGTAGCTGGAGAGATCCTTGCCGTACCCGGAGTGCTTGAACCCGCCGTGGGGCATTTCGGCGACCAGTGGGATGTGCGTGTTGATCCAGACACACCCGAAATCGAGGTGCTTCGCGAACCGCATCGCCCTACCGTGATTCTGCGTCCAGACGCTCGAGGACAGTCCGTATTCGACGCCGTTCGCCCACTCGAGCGCCTCGGCCTCTTCTCCGAACTTCTGCACGGTGATGACCGGGCCGAAGATCTCCCGCTGCACCGCCTCGTCCGTCTGCTTCAGGCCCGAGACGATGGTCGCCTCGTGAAAATACCCGGTCGTTCCCTGGCGATGGCCACCGAGCTCGAGCACCGCGTTGTCCGGCAGCCTGTCGATGAATCCCTGCACCAGGGCGAGCTGGTTTGCGTTGTTGACCGGACCGAACAGGATGCCGTCGTCGTGCGGCGCACCTGTCTTGGCGTTGGCCCTCGCATAGGCGGCGAGCGCGCTCACGAACTCGTCGTGGATCCCGGCCTGGACGAGCACCCGGGTTGCCGCCGTGCAGTCCTGGCCGGCGTTGAAGTACCCGGCGATCGCGATGCCTTCGACCGCGGACTCGATGTCAGCGTCGTCGAACACGATGACCGGTGCCTTGCCGCCGAGTTCGAGATGCACTCGCTTGAGGTCGCTCGCCGCGGCATTCGCCACTTCCATCCCGGCGCGGACGGAGCCGGTAATCGACACCATCTGCGGGGTCTTGTGCTCGATCATCCTGGCGCCGGTCGTCCGATCGCCGGTGATCACGTTGAAGACGCCAGCCGGCAGGAACTCCGCGGCGACCTCGGCGAGCAGCAGGGTGGACGACGGGGTCGTGTCCGATGGCTTCAACACGGTCGTGTTGCCGGCGGCGATCGCCGGTGCGAACTTCCACACCGCCATGTTGAGCGGATAATTCCACGGCGTCACCTGCCCGATGACACCGACCGGCTCACGACGGATGAACGACGTGTGGTCCTTCATGTACTCGCCGGCCGCCTTGCCTTCGAGATTGCGAGCGGCCCCCGCAAAGAACCGGATCTGGTCGACGGACAGCATGATCTCGTCGGTGACGAGCGACGCCCGCGGTTTGCCGGTGTCTTTCGACTCGACGTCTGCGAACTCTTCCGCGCGCGCCTCGACGGCATCTGCGATCCGGAACAGGGCCAGCTGTCGCTCCGACGGAGTCACATCGCCCCACAGCTCGAATGCCGCCGCCGCCGCGGAGAACGCGGCGTCGACATCCGCGGGACCGGACACCGGCGAAACCGCGTAGCTCTCCTCCGTCGCCGGATCGATCACGGCGAAGGACGAATCGGCGTTCGCTGCAACGTACTCGCCGTTGATGAAGTTGCGGAGTTCTGGAGCGCTCATGAAACCAACATACAGAGGAGATTTGCGCCGCGCCAGAGGCAGAGTGGCACCGATTTCGTTGTCAAATCGTGTCTGAGGTGCGGATTCACTTGTTACCGGCGCGCGGGGCTGACAGAATCAGTGTATGACTCCCCCGGGCAAGCCAGCAAAGGCTCTCCAGCTCGATGACGTCTCCAAGGCGATCATCGAACAGTTGCAGGCAGACGGCAGACGCAGCTACGCAGAAATTGGAAAAGCCGTCGGCCTGAGCGAGGCCGCGGTGCGCCAGCGGGTGCAGAAGCTCACCGACTCCGG
>JAODMG010000027.1 GCA_025464895.1 Microbacteriaceae bacterium
GCCAAGGGCACAACCACCCTGACCGTCGGCATCTACCAGGAGCCGGACACCCTCGATCCCGCGGCTACCGGTCTCGCCATGACCTCGATGATGCTCAGCCACATTTTCGATCCGCTGGTCTGGTGGCTGCCCAATGCCGCAGGCCAGAACGAGTTTCACCCAGGACTTGCCAAGAGCTACGAAATCTCGCCAGACGCGACGACGTACACCTTCAAGCTTCGCCAGGATGTCGACTTCCACGACGGTACGCACTTCGACGCCAACGCGGTCAAGGCGACCCTGGATCACATCGTCGACCCTGCCACCAAGTCTCGGTCGGCGATCGGCTCGCTCGGCCCGTACAAGGAGACCGTTGTCGTCGACCAATACACGGCGCAGGTCGTCTTCACCACCGCCAACGCGGCATTCGAACACGAAATGACCACCGTCCTCTTCGGGATGCAGTCACCGACGGCGCTGAAGAAGTACGGAGCCGCCGGCGTGGCCGCGCATCCGACCGGCACCGGCCCATTCAGCTTCGTCGACTACGTCACGCAAGACCACATCGGGCTCGCGCAGAACCCGAAATACCTGTGGGGTCCAGTGGCCTTCGGTGCGGCCGCGCCCGCGAAGCTCAAGAAATTGACCTTCAAGATTCTGCTCGACACGAACGCTCGGTATAACGCACTTCGCGGCGGTCAGATCCAGATGGCCATGAACCTCGATCCAGACACTATCGCGACGGTCAAGAAGTCGAGCCAGTATGCGCACTATAACGTGCCATCGACCGGTCAGCCGTACGGCTATCCGATCAACGTGACCAAGGGCCCGACCGACGACCTCCGTGTTCGCCAGGCAATCCTCTACGCGGTCGACCAGAAGAAGCTCAATGACTCAGTGCAGCGTGGTGTCTTCACTCCGGCCTACAACGTGCTCACTCCGACTACGCCGGGTTATGTCAAGGCCAACGACACCATGTACGCGTACGACCCGGCCAAGGCGAAGAGTCTGCTGGATGCTGCCGGCTGGATCGCCGGCAGCGATGGGACTCGTTCCAAGAACGGCCAACCGCTTTCGCTCGACATCCTGATCCAGTCGGCAAATGGCTTCGACCTGCCCACCCAGTTCGTCGCAAACGCGCTCAAGGAAGTCGGGTTCGTTTCGACCACCAAGTCCCAGCCGTTCACCACGGCTGCGGCGTCGTACAACCAGGGGGTGCAGAACCTTTCGGCAATCTTCTACTACGACGTCGACCCGTACCTGTTGAACAACCTGGTGAATTCCCACAACATCCAATCGGGCTTCAACTGGTCGCATTACTACAACCCGACAGTCGATACCGAGATCGCCACCGCCAATGCGATCGCAGACACCGCGACCAGAACTGCGGCTTACGAGAAGGTAACCACCACCCTGATGGATGACCGATCTTCCTGCCGCTGTGGAATGTCAGTGGGGTGTATTCGGGAGACGCGAACCTCAAGGGCATCCACTTCGGCCCAACCGGCTACTCCTACTACCACACGGCGAGCTTCGCCTGATGGGGGCTAGTGACACATCCGACCTCATCATTCGCAATGGAACGGCGCTGGTCGGCGACCAGCTGGAACCGGTGGCCTTCGCCGCGCTGATAGTGCGGGGCGGCGCGATCGTCGAGATCAGCGGTGAGGATGTCGCCGCCGACGGCACTCCGGAGATCGACGCGGACGGCGGATTCGTGCTGCCAGGCCTGATCGACTGCCACGTGCATTTCGATCTCGCCGCGCATCCGGCCCCGTATGCGCATTGGGATCGGGCACCGTTCATCCGTTCTATTACCTGTTTCCACAACGGTCTGCTCGCCCTTCGCGCCGGGATCACCTCGGTCCGCGACCTGGGGTCTGCCGACGGCATGGTGCTCGACTACGCCCGCCAGGTGAATTCGGGCGCTCTGCTCGGGCCTCGGGTCATCGCGGCTGGGCGGCCGATCACGATGACCGGCGGTCACTGCTCGGCCTACGGTCGCGTCGCAGATGGCGCAGACGACGTGCGGCTCGCGGTGCGCGAGCAGTTGAAAGCGGGTGCCGGCGCAGTGAAGATGATGGCGACGGGCGGCATTTCGACCCCGGGAAACCCCGGTCTGCCCCAGCTGTCGGTGGCGGAGATGACGGCCGGAATCGAAGAAGCGCACAAGGCCGGCGTGCTGGTCGCCGCGCACGCCCACGCGTCTCAGGGCATCGCGAACGCGATCGCGGCGGGCGTCGACACCATCGAACACGCCGCGTTTGCCGACGACGAAACCCATCAACGGATGATCGCTGCCGGCATCACCCTCGTGCCAACCGTTATCGCGCTCAGCCCGATTGCCGAAGGGGTCGGTATTCCGGTGGCGACGGTCGAGAAGAGCCTCAAGGCACGCGCCACCTACCAGGCCAACACCGCGCGAGCGATCGCGGCCGGCGTGACGATCGCGGCCGGTACCGACGCCGGAACGGCGCTCAACCCGATCGGTCTGCTGCTCGACGAGCTGCTCATGTACCGGGAAGGCGGGATGACCGAGACCGAAGCCCTGCGCTCGGCGACTGCCACCGCTGGGCGCCTGGTGCGCCGGGTCGGCGAGGACGCTGCGGTCGGGGTCATCGAGACCGGCGCTCGAGCCGACCTTCTCATAGTGGACGGAGATCCGAGGACCGATCTCGAAATCGTGCGTCGCCCCGCGGGGGTCGTGATCGGCGGAAAGCCGGTTGACCTGGCCTGGCTTGAGCAGACGTTGAACGAGCTCTCGCTCGTTCTTGCCGAACCACTGGAATGACGCCATGACGGAGGAAACAAGATGATCATCGACATGCACATGCATATCGAAGAAGTGGCATCGCTCGGATGGAAGATGTCGGCCGACGACTGCATCCGCGCCATGGATGCCGCCGGCGTCGATCGCGCGGCGGTGATGACGCTGACCGACCTGCCCGGGCTGAACCCCGCTGGTCTCGAGCTCATCGCCGATGCGTGCGCGAGCCATCCGGACAGGCTCTACGGATTCATCCGGCTGCATCCGGCTCACCTGCAACTGTCGAAGGACCTGTTGCGGCAAGCCACCACGGACCTCGGGTTCAAGGGACTGAAGCTGCATCCGGTGTCGACGCTGCAGCATCCCGGAGCGCCGCCGACCATCGAGCTGGTGCGTCTCGCGGGAGAGCTGGGAGTGCCAACTCTGTTTCATTGCGGCGACGAACCGATGACCACCCCCCTGTCGATCGCGAAGACGGCTGCGGCCTGTCCGGACTCGATCATCATCCTGGGGCACATGGGAGGCTACTTCCACGTGGACGAGGCACTCGAGGTCGCCGAGCGGTACCCCAACATCGTTCTCGAGACGTCGGCGATGCCGTACCCGGAAAAGATCAGGACAGCGGTCGAGCGCATCGGCGCCGAGCGGGTTATTTTCGGAAGCGACGGGCCGGTCAGCTCACCGTCACTGGAGCGTCAAAAGGTGGTCATCGCCGGGCTGGGGGAGGCGGCCGCTGCGCTTGTGATGGGCGGCAATGCCGCGGCTCTGCTGGGGCTCGCGGCATGATCATCGATGGTCTGGTCTACCTAGGAAGCTCGCACTTCGGCTATGAGCTGGATGCGGCGTCGGCGATCACCGGGATGGATGGAGTCGGCACCGACATCGCTATTGCCGTTCCCGTTCACCCGGCCGGCGCTGATTTCGGGCCGGTCAACGACGCGGTGATCGCAGCGGCCCTGGACTCTGCTGGGCGGCTGATTCCGCTCGCCCGGGTCGATCCCTGGGCCGGTGATGCGGCAGTGGTCGAGCTGAGGCGCGCCGTGCTGGCGGGAGCGCGCGGGCTGTTCCTGCATCCGTCAGAAGAGCACTTTCGCATCAACGACATCCGGGTTCGGCCCATCGTCGAGTGTGCAGCCGAGTTGGGCATTCCGGTGACCGTGTCCGCCGGATTCCACCTCTTCGCCGAGGGACTGCAGCTGGGCCATGCCGCCGAGTGGACGCCCGACAACGCGTTCGTGCTCACGAACGGCGGGCAGTTCAATATCTCGGGGCTCGGGCAGTTCGACGCAGAGCTGGCGCTCCAGAATCCGAACGTGCACGTGCAGACGAGTGGTATCTACCGCGAGGACTTTCTCGAGCGCGTGGTCGCGACATTCGGGCCGGAGCGGCTGATTTTTGCCAGCGCCGCACCCATGTTCGAGATGACCTATGAACGCAAACGCGTCGACCTGGCGCATTTCAATGACGTCGAACGCCAGTTGATCCTGGGCGGTAACAGCGCTCGCATTTTTGGAATCGAGGAATAGGGATGGCCGTCATGGGTGGCACCGGAGTCTTGGCAGAACGTACCGCGCTGGTCACCGGCGCGGCCAGTGGCATCGGCGCGGCGATTGCGCTCGCCTTTGCTGAGGCGGGTGCACGACTCTGTCTCGTCGACCGTGCCGCGGGTCCCGCGCTGGACGAGATCCGAGCGCAGTGCGCGGCGTTCGGCAACGACGTCGTCGCGCTGCACGCGGACGTGTCGGACGAGGCGGACGTCGAGCGGATGTTCGCCGACGCCCGCGAGGCGTTGGGATTCGTCGACGTGCTGGTCAACAACGCTGGCATCCTGACCGAATCTCACATCGTCGACATGTCGACCGCTATGTTCGACGAAATGATTTCCATCAACTTGCGGAGCGTATTCCTGTGCTCTCGGATCGCGCTGCCGCCGATGCTGGAAGCCGGATTCGGGCGCATCATCAACATCGCATCGCAGGTGGGACAGCGCGGGGGAGCCGGCCTCGCCCACTACGCGGCGGCCAAGGCAGGGGTCATCGGATTCACCCGATCTCTCGCCCGCGAGGTCGGCGGAACCGGGATCACCGCGAACTGCATTGCTCCAGGGCCGATCAACACGCCTCTGGGCGGCACCCTTTCCGAGGAGTGGACCAAGTCGCTCTTCGCTGGATTGCCGTTGAAGCGTTCCGGTGAACCCAACGAGGTCGCGCCGACCGCGGTGCTCCTCGCGAGCATCCCCGGCGGCAACATCTACACCGGGCAGACGCTGGGACCGAACAGCGGGGATGTGATGCTGTGACCGAGCGTGCCCTGCTCGTGACGGGGGCGGCCAGCGGCATCGGACGCGCGACGGCGATACGTGCGGCCTCTGCGGGCTACGGTGTGGCGGTCGGCACGTTCGACGGTGACCCATACGATGCGGAGGAGGTCGTCGCCGAGATCATCGCCGCCGGTGGCGAAGCGTTCGCGGTCGCTGCGAATGTTCGGGATGGCAACGAGCTCGCGACGGCCGTAGACGCGACGCTCGTCCGGTTCGGGCGGTTGGACGGCGCGGTCGCCAACGCCGGCGTGTTGAAACTTGCACCGATGGATGTGCTCGAGGACGACGACTGGAACCGCATCATCGACATCGACCTCACCGGCGTCATGCGCACGGTACGCGCGGTGGCGCCGTCTCTTCCGGTCGGCGGAGCGTTCGTCGTCGTGTCGAGCATCGCCGGAGCTGCCGTCGGTTGGAAGGGGCACACGCCCTACTCGGCCGCGAAAGCCGGCCTGATCGGCTTCATCAGGAGCGCAGCGCTCGAACTCGCGCCACGGGGCATCCGGATCAATGCCGTGCTGCCAGGAGTGATCGAGTCACCGCAGTCTTTGGACCCGGTGAACTCGGGTGGCCCAGACGGACTCGCGCGTTCGGCGCCCTCCATTCCGCTGGGGCGGGTCGGGCAGCCGTCCGACGTCGCCGACGTGATTGCGTTCTTGCTGTCGGATGCCGCGCGCTACGTCACCGGTCAGAAACTGGCCATCGATGGCGGGCTGACGGCAGTCTGGCCGACCTGAGCATCTACCACGCGAGTTCTACCCCGCGCTTTTTTCCGGATGCGGGAAGACCAGGAGACTGCTCGTCGCGGTCGCGAGGACCTTGCCGTCATTCCCGACGATCGATGCCTCGGCGAAGATCACGCGTCCGCCGCTCTTGACCACCCGACCGGTCGCCACGAGTGGGCCGTTGTGCGGTTGGATCGGTCTCAGATAGCTGACCGCGATATCAATCGACGTGTACGCCGTGCCAGCCGGAAGCGTGCTGTGTGCCGCACAGCCGAGCACGGTGTCGAGCAGCGTGCAGGAGAGGCCGCCGTGGATCGTGCCGAGCGGATTGAAATGCGCTTCAGCTGGTCGGCACTCGAAGACGACTGTGCCGATTTCCACCGATTTCAGCTCGAACTGCATCACCGAGGCGATGGGAGGACCGGGGATTTCTCCTGCGGCCATCCTGGAAAGGTATTCGAGTCCGCTGAGCCGGGGGAGTTGCTCGAGGGCGACCCGCGGGTCGACCCAGGAGAACGTCGCGGAGTGAACTGACTCAGGCTGGGAATTCACACGCCACGGTAACACGGGGCTCGCAGCGCTATCGTGATGAGATGGTTTTGCGCGGGATGATGACCCGGCCGAGCGGTTCCCACCGTGACCACGTTGTCGAGGCGTCGATCGAACTGGCGAATCTCCTCGCGCCAGGATATTCGGGGGGATATCCGTACGCTCCTTCGGCGGACTTCGCCGAGCGGGCCAGACAGGGCAATGACGCCTTCGCGCAGTTCAACGGTAGCTGGCCACCGTTCGAAACCACCGAGGCGGTCGAGCTGACAGAACTCGCCACCGCACTACACAAGATTTTCCTGAACCTCGCTGCGCAGGATGTCGGCTCCGCGGTCCCGCTCATCAACGAGTTGCTGCGGGCGTATCCTGCCGCTCCGCATGTCTCGACCTCTCCGCCGTGGTCGCTTCACTATCACGATCACTCTTCTCCGGCCGTTGCCGCCTGGCAGATTGGCTGTGCCGCGGCGCTCGGTTCATTCATTTCATCCGGCGCCTGGCAGTACATCGGGCGATGTGAGGCAGAGCGGTGCGATCGGGTGTTCATCGATGACACGAAGAACCGCTCTCGCCGCTTTTGTACCAAACGGTGCCAGAACCGCGACAAGGTACGGGCGTTCCGCCTCCGAGCGGCGCTGTAGGTTCCGTCTGCCCCGAGCGAGGCGCATCCGTCTCCTTCACGGTCACAGCATGTAACCGTCTAAGGGGCTAGCACAAGTTACTCGACGGCAACGTTCGCGCAATTGCGATGAAACCTCTGCCGAGGACTATGAGTTCACCAGCCGAAATTCGAGTTGAACGGGAACCATGACCATTGCAGCTGTCTCCCCACGGACCGGGCTTTCCGAGTTGGCCGTGTCCAACGTCTCGCGAGTATTCGCCGGGTCGGCGAAATCCCAGGAGACGATTGCCCTCCAGGATGCTTCCTTCACCGCCAGGCCGGGGGAGTTCCTCTCCATCATCGGCCCGAGTGGATGTGGCAAGAGCACGCTCTTCAACATCATCGCCGGTCTCGATACACCGACCAGTGGAAGCGTCGCAATAAACGGATCACCCATTGTCGGTCAGCAGGGTCACGTCGGGTATCTCCTCCAGAAAGACCTGCTCCTGCCGTGGAGGAGTGTTCTGAACAACGTCGTCATCGGGATGGAGATCGCGGGCGTTCCAAAGACCAAGGCGCGCGAGATCGCGATGCCGCTCCTTGAGGCCTATGGCCTGGGTGATTTCGTGAATCACCGACCCGACCAGCTCTCTGGCGGGATGCGACAACGAGCCGCGCTGTTGCGAACGATCCTCTTCAACCGCGACGTCATCCTGCTCGATGAGCCGTTCGGCAAGCTGGACGCCCAGACCAGAGCGACCATGCAGGAGTGGCTATTGGATCTCTGGGATGACTTCCAAAAGACGGTGGTGTTTGTGACCCACGACATCGATGAAGCCATCTATCTGTCGGACCGGGTCATCGTGATGTCGCCGCGACCGGGGCGGATCATCGCCGACCTGCCGGTGGACATCGAG
Source organism: Microbacteriaceae bacterium (assembly GCA_025464895.1). Taxonomy (GTDB): domain Bacteria; phylum Actinomycetota; class Actinomycetes; order Actinomycetales; family Microbacteriaceae; genus Parafrigoribacterium_A. The sequence goes on from JAODMG010000027.1 coordinate 7,856, forward strand.
CGTCCCCGCAAGCCCGGCATCGTCACATCCACCGAGTTCATCACTATGAAAGCGAGCATTCTCGCTCTGCTTCACCCATCGAACAACCAGGAGGTCTCCCCGTGAGCACCACCCAGGCGACTCGCGCCAGGATGACACCGACCGCCCCGCTCGTGGCGACATCGATGGACGAACTAGCGGTGCTTCCGCGACGTGGTGTCCGGATCCGGCGTCGCAGCCTGTTTCCACAGGAGCCCGCCAACTGGAAGGTCGCGCTGGTGGCGACAGCCATTGTCGTTGCGGTGTTCGTCGCCTGGGAACTGCTCGCCGACGTCGGAGTGATCAACACCTTCTTCTGGTCGAAGCCCAGCATGGTGTGGGCCTCGTTTCTGAACAATGCCACCAAGGGCACGATGTGGTCCGATACGGCGTACACGTTCACGTCGACGATCGCCGGATTTCTTATCGGGGTGGTCGGGGGAAGCGTCATCGGACTGTCGTTCTGGTGGTCTCGCTTCTACGCCAGAACCGCGGAGCCCCTGATCATCGCGATCGAGGCGATGCCCAAGTTGGCACTCGCGCCGATGATCGTGCTGGCGCTCGGCATCGGGATCGGATCGAAGATAGCCATGGCAACGGCCCTGGTCATCATCATCCAGATCCTGAACGCGGAGAGCGCTGTTCGATCGATCGACCGGGATTTGCAGACCCTGCTTTACTCGCTCGGAGCCAGCCGCTGGCAGGTGTTCCGCAAGGTGATCGTGCCGGCAACACTGCCCGCCATCATCGCGAGCTTCCGCGTGAGCATCGGGCTCGCACTCACCGGAGCAATCGTGGGCGAATATATCGGTTCACAGCAGGGCCTCGGGAAGATGATCCAGTTCGCCGCGGCAAGCTTTGACATCTCGTTGATCTGGGTTGGCGTCTTCACCCTCGCGATCCTGTCGTTCGTTCTCTATCTCGCGGTGCTCGTGATCCAGCGAGTCCTCTTGCGAATACTGCACGGCTGAACCAGCTCGCAATCTTTGTCCCAATCGCTTTCTTAAGCCCAATCGCTTTTCTTAAGGAGAACTCTGTGAAGAAACAACTCGTCGCGCTCACCGCATTCGCGGCTGTTGCGCTTGTCCTCAGCGGATGCTCGGGTGGCGGGGGGGCGTCCAGCACGTCGGCGGCCCCGACTTCGATTGTCATCGCGGAGCCGGTACACGGGATGGGCTACCTTCCTCTCTATGCCGCTATCGACAACGGCTACTTCAAAGCCGCCGGCCTCAACGTGACAACCACGACCTTGACGGGCGGGGCCCACGTGAATGCGGTACTGAGCGGGAGTGCATGGGGCTTCATCGGGGGCGCAGAGTCGGCGGCGATCGCGAACGCCAAGGGCGCGAGCCTGGAGGCCATTGCCGGGGTAGTTTCCCGCGCGAACGTGTACTGGGTTGCGAAGAAGGGCATCAAGATCGATCCCAACAACCTGGCCGGTTCGTTGAAGGGTCTGAGGATCGCCGTCAGTCGTCACGGGGGATCGGTGGAGATCGACTCGCTTTACGAGTTGCAGAAGCTCGGCCTCGATCCCACCAAGGACGTCACGATCATCAACAACGAGGTAAGCGGCTCGGAGCTCTCCCTTGTCCAGTCCGGCCAGGCAGATGTTGCCGCAACCTCCGAGCCAGTGCTCGGCAAGGGCATCACGGAAGGCGTGTGGGGCGAGCCGATCGTCAGCCTCCCCAAGCAACTGGGGGAGTTTGCGTACTCCGACATCGTGACGTCTAAGGCCACCGTGCAGAAGGACCCGAAAGCCGCAAAGGCATTCGTTGCCGCGCTCGCCAAGGGCATGGACTATGTCATGACGAACAAGGCGGGCGCTCAGAAGATCGCCGTCAAGGAGTTCCCTACGATGACGCCTGGCGTGATTAAGTCGACGCTCGCGCGCACCTATACCGACAAGTTCTGGTCCGGCGTCGGCATCTCCGACGCTGCACTCAACCTCGACCTAACCGTCGCACGCAAGGCGGGCCTACTGGTCGACAAGTCCAATCCAGCGACTCCGAAGAACCTGCTGGACCTTTCGCTTCTCCCATAACCGGGTGAACACCATCCACGACCCACGAAGGAAGAATCTCTTGTCAAAGCTACCGTTCCGTTACGACCCGGCGCATACCGCGCTCATCGTCGTCGACGTGCAGAACGACTTTTGTCATCCGGAAGGATCACTCGGAAAGATCGGGAATGACACCTCGGCTGCCGTCGCGATGGTCCCGCGCCTCCTAAAACTGATCGAAGAAGCGCGGGCGGTAAGCATGCCGGTGATCTTCGTCCAGACGATTCACGATGAGACCAACGACAGCCCGCAGTGGTTGAACCGCCACAGCGACGACCCGGACAACAAACGCTCCGGCATCACCTGCCGGACGGGCACCTGGGGAGGCGAGTTCTACGAAGTTGCGCCCCTGCCGAATGAGAGCGTCGTCATCAAGTACCGCTACTCCGCGTTTATCGGCACGAACCTCGACATCGTCCTGACCACACTTGGCGTTCGCTCGCTGATCTTCACGGGTGTCGCGACCGAGATCTGCGTCGAATCGAGCCTGAGGGACGGGCTCTTCGCCGAGTACTACGTGACCCTGGTGGAGGATTGCGCGGCGTCATACAGCCAGGATGCGCACAACGCGTCCGTGAGCGTGGTCGGCAAGAACTTCGGCACAGTCGTGACGAGCGAGCAGCTGGCATCACTCTGGCAGTCGGCACCCGCCCTGGCGACGATCGCCTGATCCGCACAGTGTCTGAATCCATACCGCCACAGGCTCCCATGCCCGCCGCAGAACGGCCGCGAATCGCCGTCTTCAGCGGTCCGACGGCCACAGTGCAGAACAGCGAGCCGCTCGTCACGAGCAACAACGCTCGGCGCAAGTACGGGCTGCCACTTCGAACCAATCCGGACGGCACGGCGCTTGTGCAAGACATTGTTCGTGCGCAGAGGCTAGCCGCCCCCGTCACTGTCTACATCGAAGCATTCAGCGCGCATCCGCTCGAAGAGGACGCCGCCGAATTGTACGCAGCCCCGGACGGATATCTCACCGCAGCGGGGGCATTCATCAGCGAGCGCGCGTCCGACAGTGACGTCGCAGTGTACGAAGCGACGATCGGGCCGGATGACGGGTTGTTCACCCTGCCGTACATGGCCCGCACTCGCGACGGATCTCCATGGGAGAGCGAGGGACTCGTTCCGTTCGGCCCCGGTGACGAGACTCGACAGACGTTCTATCCGGATGCCTCCCGCCTCTTCGAGGAGATCAACCGTTTCGGCCTCGACGTGCACGGCGTCAACAACATCCTGTCCTCCAAGGGCGACTACGACTTTTTTCGCGCGGCGCCATCGGGGGGCTACCTCAACGGATTGAGCGAAGCGCAACGCACCGACGTGGGGGAGGGCGACATCCCGCCGGAGATCCGCGGCGAGGACTTCTACTTCTACGGGCCGCCTCACCTTGCGCAGGGAACCGCGATGCCCACCCTGGCAAGGCTCACCAACCTCGTTCAGTCGGTTCTCGGATCCGGCACGTACGACGGCGCGATATGGCTAGAGGGCAGCCCCGCAGTGGAGGAGACCGCGTATTGGTTGAACCTTCTCATCGACACGACGGTCCCGATTTCCTGCAACGCGTCGCAGCGTCCACACGGTGCGCTCGGCAATGACGGCGATCGCAACATCGTTGACAGCGTCGACTACATCCGGTCTCGTATCTGGGCGGGCAGCGACGGAGCGGATGCCGTTGGTTCCGTTCTCCTGCAGGAGGAACAGATATTTACTTCCCGCGACGCCCAGAAGGCGGACGCGCGTCCCGGCGGCTACGTCGCCACCGGTGGCCACGGCGGAATCATCGGCACGATCGGTGCGCCCGGCGACCCGATGCTGACCTTCTGGCCGGCGAAGGCCCACACCCATCGCTCTGCGGTGAATTTCACCCGGATTCCGTCGTCGAATCCGGGAGTCCGCAGGGTCAACGGGGTGGTGTCCTCCGTCGACGTGCCGATCAAGGATGCGGATGGGGCACTGCTGGCTGACGCGATTCCGAAGGTCACGATCGTCAAATATGCGCGCTATGGCATGGACGACTATTCCGACGATCCAATGCTCCAGGTCGAGATCCGTGCGCGCATCGACAGCAACCTGGCCAAGGCATCCCTGGCCGGCTTCGTGCTCGAGGGCAATGCGCCGTTCGGCCGCGGAGACGAGTCCGAGATGGCCGCCCTGAGACGCGCAGTCGCGCACGGCATGCCCGTCGTTCGCACGGCTCGGGGTAACGCGGAGGGAATGGTGGCGCACGCACCGGGCGAGGTATTTATCGCGGGGAACACGCTCACCTCCACCAAGGCGCGTCTTCTGCTGATGGCGTGTCTCCTCCGGTTCGGGAGTCTGCCGCCGGCCGCAGATCCCGAGAATCCGACATCCGAGGAATGGGATGCCATTCGGGCCAAAGTTGCCGAGTACCAGGGCGTGTTCGATACCCATTGAAAACGCTCGCGTCCCGCTACACGCACAAGTACCTCATCCTGGCCATCTGCTGCCTGAGCTTGTTCATCGTTTCGATGGATTCGACCATCGTCAACGTCGCGTTACCGTCGATCGGCAGGGAGCTTCACTCGACGATTTCGGGGCTGCAGTGGACGATCGATGCCTACACCCTCGTCCTCGCCAGCCTTCTCATGTTGTCCGGATCCACCGCCGATCGACTGGGTCGCCGACGCACATTCCAGTTGGGACTGACACTTTTCGGCATCGGTTCGCTCCTGTGCAGCGTGGCGCCGACAGTCGGCTGGCTCGTCGTGTTCCGGATGATTCAAGCGGTGGGTGGATCGATGCTGAACCCGGTGGCGATGTCGATTATTACAGCGACATTCACCGATCGGAAGCAGCGTGCCCGCGCCGTCGGGTTCTGGAGTGCCGTCGTCGGGGTGTCACTGGGGCTCGGTCCGCTGGTGGGAGGCGCCATCACCGACTCGATCGGCTGGCGCGGGATCTTCTGGGTCAATGTCCCGATTGCGATGGCCGCCATCGTGCTCACCGCGCTGTTTGTCCCAGAGTCGAAATCGCCACGAGTGCGCCGCTTCGACCCCATCGGACAGTTGCTCGTCATTTGCCTGTTCGCCTCGCTCGTCGGCGGCCTGATCGAGGGGCCGAGTCTCGGATGGGCGTCCGTTGCGACGATTTCGCTTTTCTCGGCCACAGTGCTCTCGCTGATCGCGCTCCTGCTCTACGAACGGCGGCGACGCGAGCCACTCGTGGATGTGCGGTTCTTTCGCAGCCTGCCGTTCTCCTCCGCCGTGCTGACAGCGATCCTCGCTTTCGCGAGCAATGGCGCATTCCTCTTTCTGGTCGCGCTCTACCTCCAGGAAGTGCGCGGATTCACTCCATTCCAGGCGGGGCTGCACACGCTACCGCTTGCTGGCGCGCAGCTGATTTTCGCGCCGATATCGGGTCGACTCGTCGCATCCGTTGGCACTCGCCTGCCGCTCGGGATCGCTGGGATCGCGCTGGCGACGGGCGCCGGACTCCTCACGACGATCACCGCGGACACGCCAATCGTCTTCCTGCTCTGCGCGTTCGGAGTGTTCGGGATCGGCCTCGGGCTCGTGAACGCCCCGATCACCAACACAGCGGTGTCGGGAATGCCGAAGGCCCAGGTGGGGTCGGCGGCGGCGGTCGCGTCGACGAGTCGCCAGGTCGGAGTATCGCTGGGTGTCGCGATTGCGGGAACTCTCGCCGGGGTCGGCAGCGTTGCGGTGGTTGGTCCGGGATTCGCGGAAGCCACGCATCCGGTGTGGTGGACCATCGTCGGGCTCGCCTGCGTGATCTTCGCGCTCGCGATCATCGCGAACAGCGCGAGAGGACAGCGCAGCGTCGACGAGATTGCGTATCTCCTCGCCGAACCGACTCCGACTTCGGAGATTCCGACCGCCGCGACGAGTTCCAGCAGCCGCGGCTAGGGCGGACTAGTTATATGGGCCGCCTACCGCGGCACGGACGGCTACAAGCATGAACCATCCGATTGTGATCGGAATCGGTGCGAATCCGAGGATCGTTCCCCAGAGTGCTTCATTCCGTCGCATGCCGTTGAGGCGGCTCGCCGTGCCGAGCCCGATGAAACCGAAGATGATCGCCAGGATCGCCGGGAGCCAACAGAGGAACGGCCCCAGGAAAGGGATAAGTGACAGGGCGGTGCCGACGATCCCGAGGATCAAGGCAGCGATAGCCAACCCATTCGTGGACGGGAGTCGCTCCAACTGCACGTACACCTGCGTCGGCGGGGGAGCGTATGGCCGGGGCGGCTGGTCGACGTAAGGCGGTTGCTGGGGATCACTCATGAGCTGATACTGCCACCGCAGACACGCACTAGCCATACCCCAGACGAGGGACTTTCATGAGCGGCAGAGTATCGGCACTAGAAGTCGAGAACCCCTGGGTATATCGTGAGCGCAACTTGCATTCGATGATTGGACGCGAAATGTCTCTCAGGCCGACGTACTCGCCGAATTCAATCACCATCGTCATCGACGCCAATGAAACACTGGGAATCCTGTCCCTGGTCCTGTCGTTCTTCATGCCGATTGTCGCGCTCCCGGTCGCCATCGTCGCACTGCGGCGGTCCAGGCAGATCGGTCAGGAGAACCTTTGGGCGCGCCTGGGCAGGAACATCAG
>JAODMG010000060.1 GCA_025464895.1 Microbacteriaceae bacterium
GGCCGCGGCCGGAGCCGGGGCCGCCGGGGCCGGACGAACCGGAGCACTCGGTGCGGCGACCTGGACCGGCTTAGCCGGGGCAGTGGCGCCGGCGGCTTCGAGCGCAGCTTTCAGCTTGCGGGCTACCGGTGGCTCAATGCTGGATGAAGGTCCCTTGACGTATTCGCCCATTTCCTTGAGCTTGTCGAGGGCGACCTTGCTGTCGACGCCGAGTTCGGCGGCAACTTCGTGTACGCGTGGTTTTGCAGCCACAATTCTCCTGTCTGGGCCTGCACCCGGACAGGGGCAGACCATTAGTTACGGACGGGTCTCATTTCGAGCCGCTCATTAGTTGTCCATAGTTCAATCAGCCTGTTCGTTATGGGCCTCGGTTGAGGCGCCGACTGTCGTGAGAAGATGCCCCGCCTGCATCGGGCCATCTACCCTCAACGCACGACCGAAAGCCTTGCGAGCGATCGAGTTCTCGACGCATTTGAGGGTGGGATGCACCCAGGCGCCTCGACCGGAAAGGGTAGCGGAATGATCCACCACCACTTCACCGTTTCGAGCGACGACCCTCAATAAGGAGGATTTGTCGGCGCGCTTTCGGCAGCCAAGGCAAGTTCTTACAGGTTCCATACTAGACCTTTTCGTGGGGAACACCGCCCGGCCGCATCACGATCCGCGACCATCCGGGGTGCAGGAACCAAATATAGACTGCGGTTCATGACAGCATTCTCGACCGCCGGTCGCACCGTCGCGCTCTCGGTCGTTGCGGATGTTGCGCTGGTGCTCGTCTTCGTTCTGATCGGGCGTAGCAGCCACGCCGAGGGGTTCAGCGTTCTCGGCACACTCGTCACCCTGTGGCCCTTCCTGGCCGGACTCGTGGTCGGCTGGCTGGTCGCACGCGCCTGGCGACGCCCGACGACGGTGTTGGGTGCCGGGATTCCGGTCTGGATCGCCACGGTCGTCGTCGGCATGCTGCTTCGGGTGATCAGCGGGCAGGGCATCCAGGTTTCGTTCGTCATCGTCGCGGCCATCGTGCTCGCGATCTTCCTGCTCGGCTGGCGGGCCATCGTGGCCTGGATTGCTCGCGCCCGCCGCATCCGCCGTGCGGGCGAGACCGCCTAAGCGACCTCGAAATGACGGTGCCCCCGCAACGCTCGCCGCAATGCGTCCGAGAGCTGAGCCCCTAGGACTCGAGTATCGAATCCGGCTGGATGTCGATTCGCGCGCCCGTGAGCTTGGCGGCGAGGCGGGCGTTCTGGCCCTCCTTGCCGATCGCCAACGAGAGCTGGTAGTCCGGAACGAGAGCGCGGACGGCCTTTGTCGACGCGTCGATCACGAACGAGGACGTGACCTTCGCGGGCGACAGGGCATTGGCGACGAAGGTCGCCAGGTCGTCGCTGTAGTCGACGATGTCGATCTTCTCGTTGTTGAGTTCAGCGGTCACCGCGCGAACGCGCTGGCCGAGCTCTCCGATGCAAGCACCCTTGGCATTGACGCCCGGTTCGTTGGCGCGAACCGCCATCTTGGTGCGGTGGCCGGCCTCGCGGGCGAGCGAAATGATCTCGACCGCGCCGCTCGCGATCTCCGGGACCTCGAGCGCGAACAGCTTGCGGACCAGGGACGGATGGGTACGGGACACGGTGATCTGCGGTCCCTTGAGACCCTTGTTGACCCCGGTCACGTACACCCGGATCCGCGAGCCGTGGGTGTACTCCTCGCCGGGCACCTGCTCCTCGGGGGGCAGGATCGCCTCGACGGTACCGAGGTCGATATGGATCATCCGCGGGTTCGGACCTTGCTGGATGACGCCCGCGATGATGTCGCCCTCTCTCCCCTTGAACTCGCCGAGCACCTTGTCGTCGCCGATGTCACGCAGTCGCTGGTTGATGACCTGCTTCGCCGCGAACGCGCCGATCCTGCCGAAGTCGCTCGGGCTGTCCTCTGCCTCGCCGATGACTTCGCCATCGTCGTTGAGTTCCGGCACGAAGATGCTCACGTGACCGGACTTCCGATCGAGAGAAACGCGTGCGGACGGGGTGCCCTCTTTGTGGTCCGGCTGCTCGGTGTGCTTGAGATAGGCCGTCAGGATGGCCTGCTCGATGATCACGACCAGTTCCTCGAATGGGATTTCGCGTTCGCGTTCCAAGAGACGCAGCACGCTCAGATCGATGTCCACTGAGGGCCTCCACTATTCAGGTTCTTGTGACTCCCCCGCGAGCGCGGGCGGATGTCTGGTGTCTACGGTACCCGACCGGGCACGAAGCGGCTGCCCCCCTCATCCGATGGACGATGGCGGCGGATACGGATGCCCGTTCCCTAGTCGCGCGGAATGGCGGCCACGACGTCGCCGAGCGGCACCGTGCTGCGTTCGCCAGTGCGACGATCCCACACCTCGACGTTGCCGTCGACGACCGCCTTGCCCACGATCACGATGCGCGGAACGCCGAGCAGTTCCGCGTCACCGAACTTGACCCCAGGCGACACCTTCACCCGGTCGTCGAACAGCACGTCGAAGCCGGCGGCCTCGAGTTCGGCGACGACGGATTCGGCTGCCGCGTATACCTCTGGCTCCTTGGTGGCCGCGATGACGTGCAGGTCGAACGGGCTGACGTTGGTGGGCCAGACGAGGCCCTTCTCGTCGTTGTTGCTCTCCGCGATAGCCGCCAGGATCCTGGTGATCCCGATGCCGTATGAGCCCATCGTCACCGTGACGAGTTTTCCGTTCTCGTCGAGCACCTTGAGCCCGAGCACCTCCGCGTACTTTCGCCCGAGCTGGAAGACGTGGCCGATCTCCATGCCACGGGCGAGCTCGACCGCGCCGGATCCGTCCGGTGCGGGGTCTCCTGCCAGCACGTTCGCGGTCTCGACGACGCCGTCGCCGACGAAGTCCCGGCCGGCGACCAGGCCGAATACGTGCTTGCCGTGCGTGTTCGCCCCGGTGATCCAGCCGGATCCCTCGGATACCCGGGGGTCGAGCAGAAAGCGGATGCCGGTGGAGGACGGGACACCGTCCCGGTTCGACCCGAGCACCGGTCCATCCGCCGACCACGGTCCGATGTAGCCCTTCACCAGGTTCCCGCGGTCCGCGAGCGTGTTGTGGCGGGTGAAGTCCTCCTCGGTTGCCGGCTCGACCTCGGCCGGCGCGAACGCGACCTCGGCACGCTTGAGATCGACGTCCCGGTCACCGGGCAGCCCGACCACGACGACCTCCCGGCTGCCGTCGAGATGGGTGAGAGCGAGCACGACGTTCTTCAGGGTGTCTGCCGCGGTCCAGGCGCGGCCGTCCGGGCGAGGATGCTTCAGGTTGGCGAGGTCGACGAGGGTCTGGATGGTCGGCGTATCCGGCGTGTCCAGCACCTCGAGCGGCGTGAGCTTGTCAAACGAACGGGCGGCAGGGGCCTCGGTGTGGAACGCCTCGACGTTGGCCGCGTAGCCGCCTGCCGACCGCACGAAGGTGTCTTCACCGATCGGCATCGGGTGCAGGAACTCCTCGCTGCGCGAACCGCCCATCGCACCGGCATCCGCCTGCACGATCACATAGTCGAGCCCGAGCCGCTGGAAGATCCGCTCGTAGGCGTCCCGCTGTTTCTGGTAGGACAGGTCGAGGCCGGCGTCCGTGTAGTCGAACGAGTAGGCGTCCTTCATCGAGAATTCGCGTCCGCGCAGAAGGCCGGCACGGGGGCGCGCCTCGTCGCGGTACTTGTCCTGGATCTGATAGATCGACAGGGGCAGGTCCTTGTACGAACCGTAGAGATCCTTGACCAGGAGCGTGAAGGCCTCCTCGTGGGTGGGGGCCAGCAGGTAGTCGGCACCCTTCCGGTCCTTGAGCCGGAATATGCCGTCACCGTATTCGGTCCACCGCCCGGTCTGCTCGTAGGGCTCCCTGGGCAGAAGCGCGGGAAAGTGCACCTCTTGCGCCCCTGCCGCCTCCATCTCCTCGCGGATGATCGCCTCGATCTTGCGGCGCACCCTCAGTCCGAGCGGCAACCAGGCGAAAATCCCCGGGGCCTGACGGCGGATGTAGCCGGCACGAACGAGAAGACGGTGACTCGTGACCTCCGCGTCGGCTGGATCCTCGCGAAGGGTGCGGACAAAGAGCTGGGATAGACGTGTTGGCACGAGAGCTACTTTAGCTTCGGTGTGCTGGCCGGCCGCGCCGTGCCTGCCCGGACCGCCACGCATCGCCGGCCGGAACGAAGGAATTAAGCGGCCCGCGGATCAGATCGAGGGGGGCTCGATTTTAGCGATCCGCGGGCCTTCCCGTAGCTTCCTCCGGCACCGCTTACCCGAAAAGTAGTGGCAGAGTCGTGACTAGCACAGCGCTAAGGGGTACATGATCCCCCAACGGGTCTTACCCGGACCCGTCACATAGAAGACTATATAGCTCAGTTTAGTGTGGTTGAACCCAAAACGGGGTACAAGAACTGTTTTTTCTACCCCAGTTCTGGGGCCGGAAGCTGCCAGTCCGCCGAAACGGTTCAGCTCGTGACGACCTGCGGAGTTCCGATCGCGCCTGGCGGCATCTCCGCGGCAAGACGGTTCGCCTCTTCAATAAGGGTCGCGACGATCTCCGACTCCGGGACGGTCTTGATGACAACGCCCTTCACGAAGATCTGGCCCTTGCCGTTTCCGCTCGCAACACCGAGGTCGGCCTCCCTGGCCTCCCCCGGTCCGTTCACGACGCAGCCCATCACCGCGACCCGCAGCGGCACCGTCAGCTTCTCGAGCCCGTCGGTCACGTCGTTCGCGAGAGTGTAGACATCCACCTGGGCACGCCCACAGCTCGGGCAGGACACGATCTCGAGCTTGCGCTCCCGAAGGCCGAGCGACTGCAGGATCTGCAGGCCGACCTTGACCTCGTCGACCGGAGGGGCCGAGAGCGAGACACGGATGGTGTCACCGATGCCCTCTGAGAGCAGGATGCCGAACGCGGTCGCCGACTTGATCGTGCCCTGGAACGCCGGGCCGGCCTCGGTCACGCCGAGGTGCAGCGGCCAGTCACCGCGCTCGGCCAGGAGACGGTAGGCCTTCACCATGGTCACCGGGTCGTTGTGCTTGACCGAGATCTTGAAGTCGTGGAAATCGTGCTCCTCGAACAGGCTGGCCTCCCAGACCGCACTCTCGACGAGGGCCTCCGGGGTGGCCTTTCCGTATTTCTGCAGGATGCTCGGCTCGAGCGAGCCGGCATTGACGCCGATCCTGATCGAGACCCCGGCGGCCTTCGCCGCCTTCGCGATCGCGCCGACCTGGTCGTCGAACTTGCGGATGTTGCCAGGGTTCACCCGCACCGCCCCGACACCGGCGTCGATCGCGGTGAAGACGTAGCGGGGCTGGAAGTGGATGTCGGCGATGACCGGAATCTGGCTCTTCGCCGCGATGATGTGAAGAACGTCCGCGTCATCCTGGTGCGGGACCGCGACCCGGACGATGTCGCAACCGGTTGCCGTGAGTTCCGCGATCTGTTGCAGGGTCGCGTTGATGTTCGTGGTCTGGGTCGTCGTCATCGACTGGACGCTGACCTGCGCGTCACCGCCGACCTTGACCTTGCCAACCGAGATCTGACGAGACACGCGACGGGGAGCAAGGGTCTCGGGCGCCTTGGGCATTCCTAGGTTCACTGCGGGCATCGTCCCAGTTTACCGCCGCCGCCCTGTGCACGCTGGTGCCGCTATCGCCGGTGGTCAGAGCACCGTGATGGGCTTCACGATGTCTGCGTAGATCAGCAGCACGCTCATCCCGCCGAGTATCACCACGACCGCGAGGGTCAGCGGAAGTAGCTTCGCGATATCGACTGGCCCCGGATCCTTGCGCTTGAACAGCCTGGCGAAGGAGCGGCGGATTCCCTCCCATAGCGCCCCGGCGACGTGACCGCCGTCCAACGGCAGCAGAGGCACGAGGTTGAAGACCAACAGCGCCACATTGACCGAACCGATCAGGCCGAGGAGATAGGACATCCGCTCGACGATGGGGATGGTGTTGATGCTGGTGATCTCGCCGGCCATGCGACCGACCCCGACGACGCTCACCGGGCCGTTCGCGTCGCGCGGCCCGGAGCCGAACGCCGCGTTCACCACCGCGACCATCCGCTGCGGCAGATTGATGATCATCTGGAACGCGGCACCGATGTTGTTCCCGACGGCGGGAAGAACCGCGCTGAGCGGCTGCTGGACGTATTCGTATGCGGCACCGATCCCGAGCATCCCCACCTTCTGGGTGACCTGCTTGCCGGCCGAATTCTTCACCACGTTGCCCTGCGCATCGGTCAGGTAACGCTCGGTGAGCAGTGGCGTCGCGGTGAGTGTCTTGTCCGTACCGGCCCGTGAGACCACGAAATCGAGGGACTTACCGGGAGAGTCGCGGATGACCGCGGTCGCCTGGTTCCAGCTGCCGATCGCCTTGCCGTCGATGCTGACGATCGTGTCGCCCGGCTTGAACCCGGCGAGCGCCCCCGGCGACGTGGCGGCACCCGCTGGGCAGGCCTGGGAAGTGGCCGTGTCTGGCACGACACAGGCCGACACGCTGCCGATCGTGGTGCTGAGTTGTTGCACCCCGAATCCGCAGAGGACGACGCCGAACAACACGACGGCGATGACGAGGTTCATGAACGGCCCACCGAGCATGATGATGATGCGCTTCCAGATCGGCAGGGCGTAGAAGGTGCGACCGGTCTCGCCTTCCGGCACCGACTCGGCGCTGGAGGTTCGGGCATCCTGCACCATCGTCTGGAAGAAACCGGTGCTCGAGGCCCGAGCAGTGCCGCCATCCTTCGCGGGCGGGTACATGCCGGCCATCGAGATGTAGCCGCCGAGCGGGATGGCCTTGATCCCGTACTCCGTCTCCCCCTTCTTGCGGGAGAACAGGGTCGGTCCGAAGCCGATCATGTACTGGCCGACCCGCACCTTGAAGAGCTTGGCCGGCACCAGGTGGCCGATTTCGTGCAGTCCGATAGACACCGCGAGCCCGATCACGACGACCAGGATGCCGAGAATGTAAAGAAGCACGGTGTCCACGGGCCAACAATAACCGAGCATTGCCATGAGCCAGCTGGATGTGCAGTGTTACTCCGCTGGTGGCGCGATTAGAATTACGGCGATGACAAACGACATTGCACGGGAATCCGCGCAAGTCGGCAGCGAGGTTGGCAGCATTCTCGCCGGTCGCTACCGGATTGACGCGGTGATCGGTCGTGGCGGCATGGCCACGGTCTATCGGGCGACTGATGAGGCGCTCGGGCGCACTGTTGCGCTGAAAGTATTCCGGACCGACCTCGCCGACGCTGACGATGTCCGACGCCAGCAGGAGGAGATCCGGCTGATCGCCGGACTGAACCACTTCGCCCTGGTGACCCTTTTCGATGCGATCGCCGACGACTCGTCCGGCGAACACGGCAGGGCCTTCATCGTGATGCAGTACGTCGACGGGACAGACCTGCGCCTCCGGCTGAACGAAGGCCCTCTCGATTCGAGAACCGTTGCCATGGTCGGGGCCGACCTGGCCGAGGCGCTCGCCTATGTGCACGACCGCGGCGTCGTGCATCGAGATATCAAGCCGGCGAACATTCTGCTGCCCAATCGCGAGAACGAGGTGACCGGGCCGCAGGCGATGCTCGCCGACTTCGGCATCGCGCGGATAGTCGATGCGACCAGGCTGACGGCCACCGGCTCGGTGATCGGCACGGCGAGCTACCTGAGCCCGGAACAGGCGACCGGCAGCGCGCTCTCATCGGCAACGGATGTCTACTCGCTCGGCCTCGTTCTCATCGAATGCCTCACCGGGGTACGGTCATTCCCCGGCACGGCCATCGAAACCGTCTCGGCACGGCTCATCCGCGACCCGGAAGTGCCCGAGCAGTTTGGTGACGGATGGTCGGAGTTGCTGCACTCCATGACCGCACGGGAGCCGACCGCGCGACTCGACGCCCTCGCGGCGGCGGCCGCGCTGCGCGCCCTCGCCATGGAGGCACCTGCGGACGAGCCGGCGGAGGAGCCTGACGCCGCGCCGACCGAGCGCTTTCCCACCCAGGTCGATTCGGACTCAGCCGATTCGGACTCAGCGGATTCGGACTCAGCCGAGGCCACCCTGCGCTATCCGATCGTCGACGACCATGGCCTCGGCGATCCGACCGCCGCGCTGGCAGGGGCAACCGCCCAGCTGGACGCGACGGAGCGGATGACCGGCGCCCCAACGCCCCCGGTCGATCGGCCGCCGGCCTCCGCCACGCCAGCCTCCCGCGAGCCTTCGCGACGCAAGCAGGGACCGCGACGCCGGGTCCAAATCCTGGCAGCCGTGGTCGCGTTGTTGGTCATCATCGGGCTCGGGTCGTGGGCAGCGGTGTCCATCTCGCGCGCCCAGTCGGCATCGGCCGGCTCATCGTCGTCCGTGCAATATCCCGCAGTCCCCGGGAATCTTGGGACGCACCTCCAGCAACTGCAGAAGGCGGTGCAGCCATGACGACCCGACCTCTCCTGTCCAAGGGTGCTCTTGTGCTCATGCTGGCGGGCGCGCTGGTGCTCTCCGGCTGCAGCTCGCAATCGACCGGGTACCCCGCCGCCACAGCGCAGGCACTCCAGTCGCAGGTTCTTGCCGTATCGCAGAGTTCGGCCGGCGGGGATTTCGCCGGCTCGCTCACCGCGCTCGACGAACTCGACGCAAGCGTGAAGGACGCACTCGCCCGCGGCACGATCAGCAAAGACCGTTACACCAGCATCAGCGCGGCCATCGGCCTGGTTCGCAGCGACCTCGAGTCGGCCGTCGCGGCCGAACTGCAACGACAACAACAACAACAACAGCAACAACAAACGCCGACGCCGGCGCCGAAACCCGGCAAGGACGGCGGAGGCGACGGCCACAAAGGCAAGGGCGGCTGAGCCGGAACGGCGGCGTCAACCGGCGGCGGCGATCATCCGATCCGCCGCCACACGTGCCCAACGCTCGGCCTCGAGCACCCCGTCGAGGGAGGCGGACCCGCCCGGTTCGTGCGACTCCACTACTCGCTCGATGATGTCGAGGATGTCGAGGTAGCCGATTCGTCCGGCGTGAAATGCCTGCACCGCCTGCTCGTTCGCTGCGTTGAAGACCGCGGGGTGAGTTCCGCCGGCGCGGCCGACGGTCTTGGCCAGTTCGACGGCGGGAAACGCCTCGTTGTCGAGCGGCTCGAATGTCCAGGTGCTCGCGCTCGCCCAGTCGAGCGGTCGGCCGGCCGCCGGTACCCGATTCGGCCAGTCCAGCCCGAGCGAGATCGGCAACCTCATGTCCGGCGGAGAACATTGGGCAATGGTCGATCCGTCGACGAATTCCACCATCGAGTGCACGATGGACTGCGGATGAACTGTCACCTCGATCTGCTCGTAAGGCACGTCGAACAGGAGGTGGGCCTCGATGACCTCGAGCCCCTTGTTCACGAGGGTCGCCGAGTTCGTGGTGATCACGAGACCCATGTCCCAGGTTGGATGCGCGAGCGCCTCACTCGGCGTGACTCCGAGGAGCGACTGCCTGCTCCGACCGCGGAACGGACCGCCGGATGCCGTCAGCACGAGTCGGCTGACCTCGCTCGTCGCCCCGGATCGGAGCGCCTGCGCGATGGCGGAGTGTTCGGAGTCGACCGGCACGATCTGGCCGGGTCTCGCGATGGCCTTCACGAGGTCGCCGCCCACGATCAAGGATTCCTTGTTGGCGAGCGCGAGCGTCGTTCCGGTTTCCAGGGTGGCCAGGGTCGCGCCGAGTCCGACCGAGCCGGTGATGGCGTTGAGCACGACATCCGATTCGACCGTGCGCACCAACTGCTCCGCCTCATCGGAACCGATGGCCAGGTTTTCGGTGCCGAACTCCGCGCCCTGGCGCTCGAGGAGGTCGCGATTGCGACCGGCGGCGAGGCCGACAACCTCGAAGCGATCGCGGTTGGCCCGAATGACGTCGAGGGCCTGCACCCCGACCGACCCGGTCGACCCCAGAATGATTACCCGACGCATACCCCAACGGTATCCTGCGCGCGGCAAGCAGGACGGACCGGGTCAGCCGGCCGACGCATCCTGACCTCTCCCGGTCCTTCCACCTAACGCAACTCGTAGGCTGGTCTCATGAATCCGGGCGGAGCAGTAGCGGTCGCACCCACCAGCGCGCGCGTCGACGCCTGGATGTGGGCCGTTCGCCTGTACAAGACACGGTCGGCGGCAACCGCCGCCTGTCGCGCTGGGCACGTCCGGGTCAACGGTGAGCGCGCGAAGGCGGCCCAGCCGGTGCACGCGGGAGACGAGATCCGGATGCGGGCGGACGGCTTCGAGCGCACCGTGATCGTGCGGCGTCTCCTGGTGAAGCGGGTGGGTGCCGTCGTCGCCGCGGACTGCCTCGACGACCTGACTCCCCCGCCGCCTCCCAGGGAAGAGGTCGTCGTCGTCGCGCAGCGCGATCGCGGTGCGGGGCGGCCGACCAAACGCGATCGCCGAGACCTCGACAAACTCCTCGGGCGCTGAACCCGGTCCTGAACTCCGAATAGTCCGGCAAGAAGCACGAGAGCAGGGCAGGCCGCGACCGGCCTGCCCTGCTCTTCGATGCACGTCTCCGTGCGGGGACTGCTAGTCGGCCGCGAGAATGTCGACCACGAACACCAGGGTGTCAGTCGGGCTGATCCCGGAGCTGGCGGGTGGTGTTGCGCCGTAGCCCTCTGCCGGCGGGATGACCGCGAGCACCTGGGATCCGACGGTCTGCCCGACCAGTGCCTTACTGAAGCCGGGGACGACGCCCGTGGTCGGGAAGCCCGATGGCGCGCCACGCGACCAGCTGGAGTCGAAGACCTTACCGGTCGCCCAGAGCACACCGACATACTGGACGGTCACTGTTGCGCCGGCCTTCACCTTCGCCCCGGTGCCCTTCTTGAGATCCGCGATCTTCAGGTCGGTCGGTGGGGTCGTCTTCGGAATGGTCACCGTCGGGGTCCCGTTCGACGCCAGCTTTACGGTGGGGAGACCAGCGACCGGCGGCTGCGGTGCGCCGTTGGCCTTGGTGGCCTTGGTCACATCCACGACGTCGATGACCAGGACCAGGGTGTCTTTGGGGCCGACACCCATCTGCGAACCCTGGTCGGCGAAACCGTCGGCCGGGGTGATCGCCGCGACGACACGCGAGCCGGCCGCAGAGCACTTGACCGCCTTCGCCACACCGGGGATAACCTGCTTCGCGTCAACCGGGACGACCGTCAGGGTGCCCTGGGTGTATCCAGACGACGACAACTCCTTCCCGGTTGTGCCGTTGTAGGCCGTGATGGCGAGAGCTGCGGTGTTGCCCTGGTCGGCAACCGGACCCTTGCCCTCGATGACGACGGATCGTTCCGTCGTCTTCGTGGTGAGGCCCTTTTTGACTGTCACCTTGGGAGCGGAACCGTACTTGCCGGTGACCTTCACGCTGTTGGATGCTGTACCGGACTGGGTTGGCGTACAGGCCGCGGCAGAGCTACCCGTACCGCTGCACGCCACGAGTGAGAGGACGAGCCCCGCAATGGCAATGGTGCTGAGGATCTTCGACACAAAACTTCTTTCTGGTGATCGCGACGGAAGGGGCAAGTGTCCATGGTTTAGCTATGGAGAAGCTGCGGATGCCCTGTACGAGCCTAGGCCCGGATGTCGCTGGAGCGTGCAGGCCGCAATTCAAGGGTAGGCGATCGACGCCATCCGGTCGGTCTCGATGACAAAAGTCATACCGAGCCCATGACGACTGTGTGTTAACGGTCGGCATCCGATGGTCCATCGTAGAGATATGACTAACACTTCACTCCTCGGCCCTGGAGAGCGAACCGCGGCAGGCATGCCCGCGGTCTCCACCCACGGCCTCACCAAGGACTTCGGAAAAGTCCGCGCGGTAGACGGCATCGACCTCACGGTGCAGCCGGGCGAGATCGTCGCGTTCCTCGGGCCGAACGGCGCGGGCAAGACAACGACGATCGACATGCTGCTCGGGCTGTCGAAGCCGGACTCCGGCAGCGTGAGTATCTACGGCCAGAGCCCCCGCAGCGCCATCTCGCGCGGCCTGGTGTCCGCCGTGATGCAGACCGGCGGCCTGCTGCAGGACATCACCGTGCGGGAGACCGTGCAACTGACGGCGACCCTGTTCAGCGACTCGCGTCCGGTGGACGAGGTGTTGAAGCGGGCCGGAATCCTCGACATCGGCGACCGCAGGGTGAACAAGTGCTCCGGCGGGCAGCAGCAGCGCCTCCGATTCGCGATGGCGCTGCTCTCCGACCCCGGACTCCTCATCCTCGATGAGCCGACCACCGGGATGGATGTCGAGGGCCGTCGTGACTTCTGGAGCGCCATTCGCGAGGACGCGGCATCCGGTCGCACCGTGATCTTCGCCACCCACTACCTGGAGGAAGCGGATGCCTACGCGGACCGGATCGTGCTCGTGCGGCGCGGGCAGATCGTTGCGGACGGCAGTGCGGCGGAGATCAAGAACCTCGCGGCCGGACGAATGGTGCGGGCATCCGTCACCGGTCTCGACCAGGCAGCGCTCGCGGCCATCGACGGCGTCGACTCGGTCGAGTTGCACTCCGACTCCGTGCTCGTACGCACCAAGGATTCGGATGCCGTTGCGCGCTACCTGCTGAACCAGACCGACGCCCGCAACCTGGAAATCACCTCACACAACCTCGAGGACGCGTTCATCGCCCTCACCTCGGACGACACGAACACCTCCGGAAAGGACAACTGACCATGAGCTCCGTTTCTCCCCCAACCTCGACGTCCCCAACCTCGACATCATCGTCACGCCTCGAACGGAAGGTTCCTCCGCTCGGAGGCTTCAACCTCACCTTCCTCCTGATCGAATTCAAACGTCGCCTTCGCAATCGCCGAACCCTCGTCTTCACCGTGGTCATGCCGATCGCCCTGTTCCTCATCGTCGGACTGCCGCTGAAAGACACGGCACTCACCGCCGTGCCGATCAGCAACGGAGGACTGTCGGTTGCGGCATACATCCTGATCTCGATGGCGGTCTACGGCGCCATGGTCGCCTCCACCGCTGGCGGAGGAGCGGTTGCGGTCGAGCGGGCGAGCGGGTGGAGTCGCCAGCTTCGCCTGACACCGATCACCCCGGCCGCCTATATCGCCATCAAGGTGATCTCCGCCCTGGCCCTCGGCCTGCTGGCCGTCGTCGCGACCTTCGTCGCCGGGTGGATCTGCGGGGTCGAGATGCCCCTCCAGGTCTGGATCCTGTCCGGGCTCGCGGCCTGGCTCGGCTCCCTGGTGTTCACCGCGCTCGGCCTGTTCATCGGCTACATGGTCCCGTCCGAGAACGTGATGCAGTTCCTCGGCCCGATCCTCGCGATCCTGGCGCTGTTCGGTGGCCTGTTCACCCCGCTCAGCTCGTTCCCGGTCGCGGTGCAGAACATCGCGAAGTGGACGCCGGCCTATGGCCTCGGCGAGATCGCGAGGGCACCGCTGCCCGGCGGAAGCTTCGACTGGGCAGCCGTCGCGAACATCATCGCCTGGCTGGCGATCTTCAGCATCGGCGCGGCGCTGATGATGCGCCGCGACACGAAGCGAGTCTGACCATTTCTTCGGCCCAGGCGAAACCGGTCGGATGCCGTGATGATCGCCGAGGAGAGCGGCTGGCTTCCCAGCTGAGCCGGTCTACCCTCAGCCAGCCAATCTGTCGGCACGCGGACTTATTAGGCCAGCACCACCCGGGGCTCGTGCAGCACCGGAAAGTTGACCGAGGCGGCGATGAAGCACTTCGTGCTCGCCTCGTGGTGCAGCGCGAGTGCCTGCTCCACCATGTCTTCGGACGCGACGGTGACCACCGGACGCAGGGTGACCGACACGAAGTGGCCACGGCCGTCCGCGGTCTGCGCCATCGTGCCGATCGCGGCATCCGAGTATGCGGTCACGACGACGCCATGAGACGCGGCGACGTGCAGGTAGCTCAGCAGGTGGCACTGGCTGAGCGCCGCGAGCAGCAGTTCCTCCGGGTTCCACCGATCGGTGTCCCCGTGGAATACTCGATCGCTCGAGCCGGCAATCTCGTGCTTGCCCTCGGCCGACACGACGTGGTCGCGACCGTATGCGCGATAGTCGCTGGTGCCGGTTCCACGATTCCCGCTCCACTGCAGGTCGATCGAATAGTGGTGCTCGAGATTCATGTTTCCACGGTACAGCGCCGGCGCGAAACCCCGCGGGAGTAGGCTCGTTTCACCATGACTGACACGCTGACGTCCGCCACATCCGCACCCCCTGTCATTACCCAGGAACGCCGCATCATCACCGAGATTCCCGGGCCGAAATCGATCGCGCTGCACGAGCGTCGCCTCGCCGTTGTTCCGGTGGGAACCTCGTCGGCTCTACCGATCTATATCGAGCGCGCCCACGGCGCCGTCGTCGTGGATGTCGACGGCAACCAGTTCATCGATCTCGGCGCGGGCATCGGGGTCACGACGATCGGTCACACCGACGAGGCGGTCGTCGCCGCGGCCACCGTCCAACTCGGCGCGCTGACCCACGGCATGTTCACCATCACCGGCTACGAGGGCTACATTCGGGTGGCGGAACTGCTCGCAGAGCACACGCCGGGGTCGTTCGCGAAGAAGACCCTGCTGCAGAATTCCGGCGCTGAGGCGGTCGAGAACGCCGTGAAGATCGCCCGCAAGCACACCGGGCGCGCGGGCGTCGGGGTGCTCGAGCACGCCTATCACGGCCGCACCAACCTCACGATGGCGATGACCTTCAAGGCGATGCCGTACA
>JAODMG010000085.1 GCA_025464895.1 Microbacteriaceae bacterium
CTCCGTGCGGCTGCCCCTGATCCAGCCGCAGATCGAACTGGACGTCTTCCTGGCGGCGCTGGCCATCTCGACCCTGATCCCGATCGTGCTCTTCCTGATCTTCCAGCGACTCTTCCTCCGGAGTGCGGGGCTCGGGGGAGCAGTCAAGGGGTAGCTGTTGGTGTTACGGCAGCAGCAACAGCTTGCCGATGTGTTCGGATGACTCCATCCGCTCGTGGGCGCGCGCCGCGTCCGCGAGCGGCATCCGTTCGTCGATCACCGGCAGCACCTGGCGCGCCTCGATCAGCGGCCATGCGTTTGCCAGCACGCTCGCCATGATCTCGTCCTTCTCGTCGATCGGGCGGGAGCGAAGCATTGTGCCGCTGACCCTGGCCCACTTGCCCATCAGCAGGCCGATGTCGAGGTAGCCGGCCTCGACGCTCTGGTTCGCGATGATTGCGATCCGACCGTGCCTGGCGAGGCTCCGCAGGTTGCGGTCGAGGTAGCCGCCGCCCAGGATGTCGAGGATGACGTCGGCACCGTAGCCGTCGGTGGCGTCCATCATCCGTTCGACGAAGTCTTCCTCGCGGTAGTTGATGAGGATGTCGGCGCCGAGCGCCGCGCAGGCATCCAGCTTCTGGCGACTGCCCGCGGTCACGGCAACCAGGCAGCCGTGCGCCCTGGCGAGCTGGATCGCAACGGTTCCGATGCCACTCGAGCCTCCGTGCACCAACAGGATCTCGCCGGCCCGCAGCTCTGCGTCGAGGAAAAGGTTGGACCACACGGTCGCGACCGCTTCCGGCAGCGCAGCGGCATCCACCAGGTCCATCCAGTCGGGAACAGGAAGGGTGTGACTGGCCCGCGCGACGGCGAGAGAGGCGTATCCGCCTCCGCTGAGGAGAGCACAGACCCGATCACCGACGGCCAGTCCTGACACTCCGTCACCGAGGGAGGTGACGACCCCGGACACTTCGAGGCCCGGCCAGCCCGGTGCACCGGGAGGGGGCGCGTAGTGTCCCTCGCGCTGGTTGATGTCGGCGCGGTTCACGCCGGCGGCGGCAACCTCGATCAGCACCTCGCCGTTTCTCGGGACCGGATCCGGCAGCTCCGTCATGGTGAGCGCGCGGGCATCGCCTGGAACGGGAATGGTGATGGCCTTCATTCCTCCACCGTAGCCCCCGGGAATCCGGCTAAGACCGATCCGTCATTCGGGGCCGCCGATGATCCCCGCGCGAACCCGACGCAGGTCCTCGAGCAGCGATCCGATCAGAATCCAGTTCTCGGCATCCGGCCTCGGGACGACGAGTGGGGCGGTGAGTGCCGGCAGCTCGGCGGTGATCGGATTCGCTTCCGAGCCGCGCGTCGTCTCAGGATCCCGGGCCAGCAGGCGCAGGTCGTGTGCTGCTCGCTCGAGTTCGACAGAGATCGATCGGACGGTCGGATCGGCGATCAACCCATCGTCGTAGTGGTCGTGGACAGCCCTCGCCATCCCCAGGACCTGGGTGACCAATGCCGTCAACGACGCCAGGAACTGACCGTCCCGGTCGAGAATGCGACGATGGTGGCCGCCGCGCGGGTTGAACATCAGGCTCTCCTCGGCGCGGGAGACACTGTCCTCTGCGGCATCCCGGAGCCCCCGGAGCGCCCTGGCGTCGTTCAGGAGTGCAGCGAGCTGACCGGGTGTCTGCCTGCTGCGAAGCGAGGTCGATAGTGCTTCGAGAGTGGAGGCGACGCCGTTGGCCAGGGTGGTGATCGCTCGATGGGCCGGGGCGAGTAACACCGGCGGAACGATGGCAACGTTGACGAGCAGCGCCACAGCGGCACCGATCACGGTCTCGACTATGCGAAAGGCGGAGTATCCGGGGGTCTGTGAGCCGATGGACAGCACCAGCATCGCGCTGATCGGCACCTGGACCGCCGAAACGGGGGTCAGTCGCAGGGCCCAGGCGAGCAGCAGCGACAGGACGATGATGCCGAGGACGATCCAACTCGTGTCCGGCAGCACCAGGCCGACCAGGTAGGCCAGGACGACACCGGCGACGACTCCGACACTCCGTTCGACTCCACGAGCGAGAGACTGGTTGACGCTCGGCTGGACGACGAGGAGCGCGGCGATCGCCGCGAAGATCGGCAGCGGCTGGCCGAGGGCCACGGTGCAGATCACCCAAGCCAGGATCACCGCGATGGAGGTCTTGACGACCTGCAGCAATGAGGACCGGGACGACGCTCGGATGGCGGCGATTGGTCGCATCCCCCAAGGTTATCGCCCGGGAGTGGGCTCGGTCAGGCCGGGACGGCGACGTGCCGGTTACTCGGTCGGCAGCTGATATCCGGAGAGGTCGTCCGAGATCGGCGGAACGACGGTCGAGGTGGACACCACGGACGGTGTCCCAGTCGGCGTGGCTTCTGCGACGGAGACGTTGCCCAGGGCAATCGTGACCAGCATCGCACTGACGAGCACGCCGGTGGCCGAGATCGCGCTCGCGGAGACCGTGGTGCGGTTCAGCTGGCCGGCGAGGCGCCGGCGGCGGACGTAGAAGGCGATGGCGCTGAGTGCGACGGTCGCCAGGGCGACCGTCAACACCAGCGGCGTGGTGATTGCATTGGCAGCCGCGGGTACGGCTGCAAGCACAGCATGCATTGCAGGCTGTTCCTTTCGGGTAATAAGGAACGTTCTCGTCGGGTACGAGAACCGTGCTCGGTGTCCGCAATTAGGGGGACAGACAGCCAAGCAATTGAAAAGCTATCAGTCCTCGTTTTCGGGGTCAAGGATGTTCGTACCCCCCTTCGGGGGTCCCTTCCGGGGGAGGTGCCGAAACCAGGCCGATGCTGCTTCTTCCGTGTCAGTTCTGCGTGCCGGCGGTGTCGGCGAGCACGGTCGATTGGGCATCGAGCACGGTCATCCGACCCTCGATCCTGCTTCGTGCCGCGACGATCGCGTCCGCCGCCTTGACCAGGGCGAGATGGGTGAGTGCCTGCGGTGTGTTTCCCGCCTGTCGCTTGTTGCCGATGTCGTATTCTTCGCTGAGCAGGCCGACGTCGTTCCGGAAGGCGACCAGGCGATCCATCAGGGCGGTCGCATCGTCCAGTCGGCCGCTCCTCGCATACTGGTCGACCAGCCAGAACGAGCAAGCGAGGAACGGATGCTCCCCGGGGGGCAGGCCGTCGACCTCCGTCGCGGTGCGATAACGCAGGAGCAGGCCGTCGCGCAGCAGCTCCTGTTCGATCGCGGCGACCGTGCCGAGCATGCGCGGATCGTTCGCATCGAGATAGCCGACCTGGGACAGCTGAAGGAGGGACGCGTCGACGCCGTCGCCCCCGTAGTACTGCGTGTAGGTGTTGCGTTCCGAGTCGAAGCCGTGAGCCTCGATCTCGTCGTGGACCTGGTCGCGGAGGGACTCCCACCTCTCCACCGGCCCGTCGAGCCCGAACTCGTGAACCGCCCTCACCGCGCAGTCGAACGCCGCCCAGATCATGACCCGGGAGTGGGTGAACTTGCGGAGCGGCCCGCGGATCTCCCAGATTCCGTTGTCCGGGCGTTGCCAGTTCTCCTCGAGGAAGCTCATGAGCGCGCGCTGCAGCGGCCAGGAGAACTCGGTCTCGGCGATTCCGCTCTGCCGCGCGGCCTGCAGGGCGATCATCACCTCGCCGAAAATGTCGCCCTGGTACTGCCGAAAGGCATCGTTGCCGACGCGCACCGGGGACGCACCGTTGTATCCGGGGAGGCTCTTCAGCTCCCTCTCGATGAGCGACCTCTCACCGGCGGGTCCGTACATGATCTGGATGTCTGCCGGGTCCCCGGCGACGGCGCGGAGCAGCCAGCCGCGCCAGGCGGGGGCTTCTCCTCGGAAACCGTGGTCGAGCAGCACGTGCAGGGTCAGCGACGCGTCCCGAAGCCAGACGTAACGGTAGTCCCAGTTGCGGGATCCGCCGAACTGCTCTGGAAGGCTGGTAGTCGCCGCCGCGACGATTCCGCCGGTGTCTTCGTGGGTGAGGGCTCGCAGCACCAGAAGGGAGCGATGCACTTCCTCGCGGTATTCCGGCGAAGGGTCGCTGGACTTCGCCCAGTCGTGCCACCATCGCATCGTGTTCTTCAGCCCGCGCTCGGCGCTCGGCGCGGGCGGCGGCTCCCGATGGGACGGGTACCAGGTGAGGGAGATATCGACCGTGTCGCCCTCGTCAACCACGAAATGGGACGCGTGGGCGTGATCGACCGCGCTCAGCTTCGGTCCGCGCACGATGATCGCGTCAGGTCCGGCCGCGGCGACGAGGGCATGGCCATCGTTTCCCGGTTGCTGCCGCACCCATGGCATTGCTTCCGCGTATCCGAATCGGATGCGGAGCTCCTGCGTCATCTCGACCGAGCCGGAGATTCCTCTTACCTGACGGATCAGATCGGCTCGACGGTCCCCGTACGGCATGAAGTCGGTCACTTCCACTTCGCCGGTCGTCGTCACCCAGCGCGTGACGAGGATGAAGGTGTCTTCGAGATAGCGCCTGCTGGTCTCGAGGACGTCGCCGGCTGGGGCCACCAACCATCGGCCATGGTCCTTATCGCCGAGCAAGGCGCCGAACATCGAGGGGGAATCGAATCGAGGAAGGCAGAGCCAGTCGATGCTCCCGTCGTTTCCCACCATCGCCGCCGTGTGGCAGTCGCCGATAAGGGCGTAGTCCTCAATTTTCAAAGGCATCGTCACAGTGTCACAGCTATTCTGCAAAGATGGCTGACCGCATCGGGACCCTTGTCATTTTCGGAGCCGGGGGAGACCTCGCGAAGCGATTGCTTCTGCCCGGCCTCGGTCAACTGCTGGACAGCGGGCGGGGTGGCGAGCTGCACCTCCTCGGCGTCGGCCAGGATCCGATGACAGCCGAATCGTGGCGCATCCGGGTGGCAGCGTCATTCGCTGCAGGCGGCGCGAGCGGCGAGCGGTCCGAGGCTGTTGCGGCGGCATCCGACTATCTCCAGGCGGATGTCACCGACCCCCTCGACCTGCAACGGGTGCTCGATGCCTGCACCGGCACTCCGGCCCTCTATTTCGCGCTGCCGCCACGGGTGACTATTGCCGCCTGCGCGGCGATGCAGAAGGTCCGACTGCCCGCGGGAACAGTCCTCGGCCTCGAGAAGCCGTTCGGAACCGACCTCCGCAGCGCGAAAGCACTGAACCGCCAACTGGTCACGCTCGTGCCGGAGGAGAACATCCACCGGGTCGACCACTTCCTCGGTAAGTCGACCGTGTTGAACCTGCTCGGTCTTCGTTTCGCGAATCGGCTGTTCGAGCAGGTCTGGAACTCGGACAACGTGGAGAGCGTCGAGGTCACCTTCGACGAACAACTCGCGCTCGAGGGTCGGGCCGGCTACTACGACAAGGCCGGCGCCCTGATCGACATGGTGCAGAGCCACCTCTTGCTGGTGATGGCACTGGTCGCGATGGAGCC
This sequence comes from Microbacteriaceae bacterium, assembly GCA_025464895.1. Taxonomy (GTDB): domain Bacteria; phylum Actinomycetota; class Actinomycetes; order Actinomycetales; family Microbacteriaceae; genus Parafrigoribacterium_A. The sequence continues at coordinate 5,416 of JAODMG010000085.1, forward strand.
GCCATCGAGCCTCGACGCCGACGACCTGAGGGGAGCGATCGCTCAATCGCTGAGAGCGACGAGGGTATGGGGCGGGGATGCCACGGCCGCGAGCCGACGAGCCCGCTACACGGCCGGCACTATCGACGGCCGGGCGGTGCCGTCCTACGCCAAGGAGGACGGGGTCGATCCGGCACTCCAGACCGAAACCCTCACCGAGGTCACCTTCGCGGTCGAGAATTGGCGCTGGGCAGGGGTGCCATTCACCCTGCGCTCGGGGAAGGCGCTCGCTGACCATCGGCGGGAGATCGTTGTGACCTTCAAAGAGGTGCCGCATCGTCCGACCGGCCTCACCGGCCAGCCGGGGCCGTCCCGGCTGCGGATTGTGCTCGACCCCGACGGGATCGAGCTCGACCTCAACATCAACGGAGAAGGCAATCCGTTCACCCTCGACCGGGTCACCCTCGGTGTCGACTTCGCGGCCGGCGAGCTCGGTCCGTACGGCGAGGTGCTCCACGGCATCCTCTCCGCCGACCCGACCCTGTCATTGCGCGCGGATGCAGTCGAGGAATGCTGGCGGATCGTCTCGCCGATCCTCGCCGCGTGGAAAAAGGACGCCGTTCCGCTGGAGGGATACCGGGCCGGTTCGGCCGGCCCCGCTCACTGGTAGCGCCGCTCAGGACCCGGGAAGGGTGTCGAGGATGCCAGCGTCGCTCAGCTGTTCCGCGAGCCCGGCGCCGTCCGGCGCATACATCCAGCGCACACCGTGCTTTTCCGCGTGCTCGTCCGCCTTGCTCCGCCCGCCGGCGAGCACAGCCTCGCTGTTCGAGAGCTGCCTGATCGCGATTGCCTCGATATTCTCCTGTTGCAGATCGGCGAACGTTCCGTAGAGCTCCTCGTCGTGCTGCCCGTCGTCGCCCACCAGCAGCCAGCGGATGTCCGGGAACTCGGCGGCCAATCGGCCGAGGCTCCGCGCCTTGTGGTCTCGACCGCTGCGGAACCACCGGTCGTGCGTCGGTCCCCAGTCGGTCAGCAACAGCGGTCCGGCCGGATACAGGTTGCGGGAGAGGAAGCGGCTGAGCGTCGGTGCGACGTTCCAGGCGCCGGTCGACAGGTAGATGACCGGTGCGCCAGGATGCTCGCGGCTCAGCCGTTCGTAGAGCACCGCCATTCCAGGAACCGGCCGGCGCGCGTGTTCATCGAGCACGAAGGTGTTCCAGGCGGCGAGCAGTGGGCGAGGGAGTGCGGTGACCATGACCGTGTCATCCACGTCGGAGATGATCCCGAATCGCACGGAAGGGTCGACGATGAAGACGGGCGCCTCGACGGCTTCAGAGCCGTCCACCCGGATCGTGATGGTGTGCCAGCCGGGGGCGAGGTCGGTCGCGACGTGCTCGTCGACGACACCGCCACGGTCTGCGGTGACCCGGCGTTCGACGCCGTCGATCTCGATAGTGACGGCGACATCGTTGACCGGGACGCTCGTGAAGCTGCGCCATCCGCGGATCTTCTTATAGCGGACGTCGTCGGCCGCACCCGGCTTCGTCAGCAGGACCCGGCAGAGCACCCTGGTCCAGCCGGGGGCGCCATAGCCGGTATAGGGGATCACCACGGGGGTGAGCCCTCGCCTGCGTGCCCGCTTCTCCCGAAACTCGTGCAGGGAGTCTTCGATGCGAGCGGCGAAATGGATGATCGGCTCTGTCCCTGTTGCGCCGGAGGACGCTTTGCGGGTTCTAGCCATAGGTAGAGTCTTTCACGTGCCGGTGTGCCGCCGCTGACCAACCGTGATGGTCGCCGAATTCCCCGAATGCTGGCAAATTGCCAGATGTTTCAGGTAAATCCTCAGACTTGACGCCCCCACAACGGGGGCGCGCTAAGCTTACGGCCAAGTCGAAAGGGAGACGCAATTGGCTGCACACAGCGTGGGACAAATATCGCCTGCCGCAAGCACGTTACTGAGAAACGAGCCGGTCCAGGCAAGGAGTACTGCACGGCTGTCCGCCCTGCTTGACGCGGCGGCCGAGGTCATCGACCAGATCGGTTACGAGCGCTTGACGACCGCGATGGTTGCCGAGCGCGCCGGGGCGTCGATCGGGACCGTCTACCGCTATTTCCCCGACCGCATTGCGGTGCTGCAGAGCCTGAGCGCGCGTAATCTCGCCCAGTTCACCGGTCGTGGCCTCGTTGATCTCACCGAGGGAGACCTCGCGAGCTGGACCGCAGCGGTCGACACCGTGATCGATGCCGCCGCCGCGTTCTTCCGCAGCGAGCCGGGTTTCCGGTCCCTCCGTTTCGGCGACATCATCGACGTGCGCAATCGGGAGATTTCCGCGGCGGACAGCGGCCCGACCGGCAACGGAATCGTGGCGAGCCTCCTCTCAAGGGTGCTCATCGAGCGCTTCTCCTTCACCGAAAACGAAGACCTCCTGTTCCGCCTCGAGGTCGCGCTCGAAATCGCGGACGCGCTGCTCGCCCGGGCGTTCGCGTTCGACAAGAGCGGTGATGAGCGATTCATCGCGGAGGCGCACACAGTCGCGATCGATTACCTCTCGGGGCACTACTCCGGCTAAAGCGGTGGCCGCTGATGCGTGGGCTGAGCACAGCCGTCGATTCGTCGCGCCTCGCGGGCCCAACGGCGTCGTTCGGCGTGCGGCGGAGTCTATGTTTCATCAGGCTACGCGGCAAACCGGGAATGACGTTGGCCACGAATAGTGTTTCACTGGATGCACTGGCAAGTGTTGATTCGTGTCGAAACGAGGAATGAGCCACCAATGATCGAATTCCGTGACGTCACCAAGCGGTTCCCGGATGGCACAGTCGCGGTGGACGGTTTCAGCCTCGTGATGCCGTCACGGAAGACCACGGTGTTGGTCGGCTCATCCGGTTCCGGCAAGACGACCCTGCTGCGGATGATCAATCGAATGGTGGATCTCACCTCCGGAGCGATCGAGATCGACGGGGAAGACACCTCCAGGCTCGCACCGGTCGCGCTTCGTCGTCGCATCGGCTACGTCATGCAGAACTCCGGCCTGTTGCCGCACTTCAAGGTGATCGACAACGTCGCGACGGTTCCGGTGTTGAACGGCGTTCCCCGCAAGCAGGCACGCGAACAGGCGCTCGAACTGCTCGACACCGTCGGGCTCGAGCGTTCGATCGCGGACCGGTATCCGAGCCAGCTATCCGGTGGGCAGCAGCAGCGCGTCGGGGTGGCGCGTGGGCTTGCCGCCGATCCGAACATCCTGCTCATGGATGAACCGTTTGGCGCCGTGGATCCCATCGTGCGTTCTGAACTGCAGACCGAGTTGATTCGCCTGCAGAGGGAACTCGACAAGACGGTGGTGTTCGTCACCCATGACATCGACGAGGCCTTTCTGCTCGGGGACCAGGTCGTGATCCTGCAACAGGGCGGTCGAATCGCGCAGGTCGGCTCGCCGACCGAAATCATCGAGGCGCCGGCGAATGACTTCGTCGCCCATTTCATCGGCGCGGAGAAAGGCAAGCGGGCACTCAGCGTTCGGGCGACCGCGACCGGGGAGATCCTGGTCGACGGAGATGGTCGGGCGGTCGGGGTGCTGGTTCCGCAGCCGGGCGGATCTTCGTGAATTGGCTGTTCAACAATCTCGACGTTATCGGCTCCGCGATCGTGGCCCATCTGGCCACGGCGCTCCCCGCGATCGTCCTCAGTTTTGTCCTCTCGATTCCGATCGGCTGGCTCGCGAACCGTTTCCGTTGGAGCAGGGGTTTCCTGCTCACCGTCTGCGCGCTCCTCTACGCCATTCCGTCCCTGCCGCTGTTCATCGTGCTGCCGCTGGTGATCGGCACCGGGCTCAGGGACTCGATCAACGTCGTGATCAGCATGACGATCTACGGCATCGCCCTCATGGCGAGGTCGACCGCGGACGGGCTTGCTTCGGTGGATGCGGATGTACGCCAGTCGGCCACCGCGATGGGATTCTCACCGTGGAGCCGTTTCTGGAGAGTTGAGCTTCCGCTCGCCGGGCCGGTTCTTCTCGCCGGCCTCAGGGTGGTGTCGGTGAGCACGATCAGCCTCACGACGGTTGGCGCGGTGCTCGGGATCGAGAGCCTTGGATCCCTGTTCACGGATGGCTTCCAGCGCAATATCCCGCTCGAGATCCTCACCGGCATCGTCTTGACGATCGCGATGGCGCTGGTGATCGACCTGCTGATCGTGCTGCTCGGTCGAGCGCTCATGCCGTGGACCCGGCCGGTCCCTGCACCCAGCCGCGCCGTCCCGGCCGCGAAGGATGCGGTGGTCGCGTGAACATTTTCATCGCGGGAATTCGTTGGGTCCTGGACCCGGCCCACTACGGCGGAATCAACGGCATCGATACGCGGACGGTCCAACATCTCGTTATTACATTGGTTTCGTTGGCGACGGCGGCAGCGATAGCGATTCCGCTCGGCTACCTCGTCGGTCACACCGGCCGGGGACGCGCGTTGGCCGTCGCCGTATCCGGCGGCGTGCGTGCGCTGCCGACCCTCGGGTTCCTGATTCTCATCGCCCTCGGAGTCGGTGTCGGGTTCGAGGCGCCGTATGTCGCGCTCGTCGTGCTCGGCATCCCGTCGATCCTGGCGGGCGCATACTCGGGGTTCGAAGCCATCGATCGGCGGACGATCGATGCCGCCCGCGCGGTCGGGATGACCGAATGGCAGATCGTCGGCAAGGTCGAGATTCCGCTCGGCCTTCCCCTGCTCATGGGCGGCCTGCGTTTGGCAGCGTTGCAGATCGTCGCGACTGCCACGCTCGCCGACTATGTCGGCGCGGGTGGGCTCGGGCACTTCATCTTCCTCGGCCTCCAGACCAGCGACTATCCGCAAATGCTTGCTGGGTCGTTAGTGGTCATCGTCCTCGCCATCATTTCCGAGATCCTGTTCAGCATCCTTCAGAAGCTCGTCGTCCCGGCCGGAGTGGCCGGAGGGCGACTCAACGACGTCCGCGTGAAATCATCCCGATCTCGCGCGGCACTGGGTTAACAACCCCTCACAAGGAAGAAGCAATCATGTTCACAGCAGGAAAAGGCCGGCTGCTTGCACTAAGCGCAGTCGTGGTTGGGGCGGCAATAGCCCTTTCAGGGTGTGCGTCGAGTAATCCTCTGGCCACCGGATCGGCAAAGGCCTCTGGACCGACCATCAT
>JAODMG010000098.1 GCA_025464895.1 Microbacteriaceae bacterium
GACCGACGCCACGGCCATCCAGTCGCCTCCCCCGTCGAAGAACATCTTCCAGGTGGGCACCCGCCGGGACTGACGCGGCGGCCGTCCGCCCCGAATCCGGCGCCCGGCGAATCCACCGACAGGGGAATCCGGCAACAGGGCGAATCCGCGGACAGGGCAATCCGCCGACAGCCATTGTGCGAGTCGATCGCGCGCCGGAGACTTGACGGTACGGGTACCGATGCACGATGCGGATGCAGCTGCGAGGAGCCGACGGATGTCCAGGAATCGACGGCGCAACACACTGTCCGGCGCGCTGGTGTTCGGCCTGGCACTCGGCCTGGCACTCGCCATCGCCGGATGCTCGGGCGACCCGAGGACTGCCCCACTGCCTGCCGCTCCCCCGGCGCAGGTCACCGCCGTGCCGAGCCCCAGCCCGAGCCCCAGCGCGAATGCCGTGCAGCCGGTCGGCAATCCGACCGTGGTCGTGAGCGGGCTGAAGGCCCCGTGGTCTGTTGTGCGGCTGGAGACCGGCTCGTCCCTGATCAGCGAACGGGACACCGGCACTATCGATGAGCTGGAGAGGGACGGAACGATCCGGGAAGTCGGGCGCATCGCCGGGGTCGTCCACGAAGGCGAGGCCGGACTGCTCGGGATCGAGACCCTCACCGATGGCAACCGGGTCTGGCTGTACGCGTACCTGACAACGGCATCCGACAACCGGATCGTGCGGATGCCGCTGCTCGGCGCACCCGGCGACTACTCGCTCGGCGCCCGCCAGGACATCCTCAGGGGGCTCGCGAAGGCGGCAAACCACGATGGCGGGCGGATCAAGTTCGGCCCGGACGGCATGCTCTACGCGACGGTCGGCGATGCCGGCCAGAGCGACCGCGCGCAGGATCCGACATCGCTGAATGGCAAGATCCTGCGAATGACGCCGACCGGAGACGCGCCGAGCGACAACCCGAGTGCCGGGTCGCTCGTCTACTCGATCGGGCACCGGAATCCGCAGGGCCTCGCCTGGGACGATGCCGGCCAGCTGTTCGCGTCGGAGTTCGGCCAGAACACCTGGGACGAGCTCAACCGCATCGAGCCGGGGAGCAATTACGGCTGGCCGACGGTCGAGGGGATCGCGAACCGGACCGGGTTCGTCGATCCGGTGTACCAGTGGTCGACCGCGGAGGCGAGCCCGAGCGGTCTCGCCTACCTGAACGGAACGTTCTTCCTGGCGGCCCTGCGTGGGGAACGACTCTGGACCGTGTACCCGGCAGACCACTTCGCGAGCGCGAAAGCGTGGTTCATCGGCGGCTTCGGGCGCATCCGCGATGCCATAGCTGGGCCAGACGGCACCCTCTGGATCTTGACCAACAACACCGACGGGCGTGGGTCACCCCGCGAGAACGATGACAAACTGCTGCAAATCCGGCTCGAAAAGGTGTCGAAAGGATAGCTCGTCATTCGCGGGACGCTCGTCGCTACCATCCGCGACGCTCCGCCAGGGTTAACCTGAAGGGGTAACCAATGGGGGCAGTACGTGACCATCATTCTGGGCTATGACCCGACCACCCTTCGCGAGAAGGTCGACCTGCAGGCTGCGGGTGCGCGCCTCGAGGAGCTCGGGGAACTGCGAAACCTCGAGTCCCTGAACGAGAAAGCAACGCTGTTGCGACTGGTCGGGCGGCTCGACGACGCGTTGGCCATCGCCAACGAAGCGGTGCGGCAGTGCCGGTTTCGAGGGGACCGCGAGGAGCTCCTGCGCGCGCGCATCCGTCGAGCCCAGGTGCAACACTTCATGGGAAAGCTGGATGCTGCGCTGATCGAGTTCAGCGACTGTGTCGCGGAGGCCCACGCGCACGACTGGGCGAGCACGGAAGCCTTCGCGCTCCAGCATCGCGGCAAGGTGCTGTTCGACCAGCAGGAGCACGCGTCAGCGTTGCGCGATTTTCGAGGAGCACTCACCATCCGGGTGCGCATCAAGGCTCCTTCCGAGCAGGTGGACAGCTCGATGATCGCCATCGCCGTCGCCGAATCGTTCCTCGACGGCACAGGGGCTTAGCCTTCTCGAGTGGCTGATCTGATCCGCGTTCGAACCTGGGCGAATGCCCTGATCGCACTGCACCTGGACGCGTCGTGGTCGTTCGCCTTCGACAACGCGAAGACGCGAGCCGGGCTCTGCAATTACACCGAGAAGCGGATCAGCGTCTCGCGTTATCTCGCGGGACGGTACGAGGATGACGAGATCCACCAGGTGCTGCTGCATGAGATCGCCCACGCGATGGCCGGCTCACGCGCCGGCCATGGACCGAAATGGAAGTCGGTCGCAACCGAACTCGGCTACGAGGGCAAACGCCTCCACGATGGCGCCATCGCGAACGAACTGGCTCCGTGGGTAGGAACCTGCCCGGCCGGACACCTGCACTATCGCTACCGCCAGCCGACCAAGGCGCTCGCCTGCGGCAGGTGCTCCAGGCGATTCGACCCGGCCAACGCGATCAGCTGGCAACAGCGGCGGGTGACCCGATGACCGGGGCGGCATCCGATCCGTCCGCCGTCGTCGCTTCCGTCGTCGCGCGGCTCCGGGCGGCCGGCTGTGTCTTTGCCGAGGATGAAGCGGCGATGCTCATCGCGGAGGCTTCCAGCGTTGAGGAGCTTGAACGGATGATCGAGCAGCGGGTCGACGGGCTGCCGCTCGAGATCATCGTCGGTTTCGCCATGTTCTACGGGCGCCGGATTCTGGTCGAGCCAGGCGTGTTCGTGCCTCGCCGACGCACCGAGTTCCTGGTCGAACAGGCGGCGGCACTGGTGACACCGGGAGCGGTCGTGCTCGACCTGTGCTGCGGTGTCGGCGCGGTGGGCGCGGTGCTGCTCGCCACTCATCGCGGAATCGAGTTGTACGCGGCCGACATCGAGGCCGCGGCTGTGCGCTCCGCGAGGCGCAACATCGAGCCGCTCGGCGGGACCGTATTCGAGGGCGACCTGTATCAGCCGCTGCCGGCCGGTCTTCGTGGCCGGGTCGACATCCTGACCGCGAACGCGCCGTATGTCCCGACGGCCGAGATCCGGTTGATGCCGCCAGAGGCCAGACTCTACGAGCCCCCGATCACCCTCGACGGTGGCAGCGACGGCCTCGACATCCAGCGCAGGATCGCGGATGACGCGCCGAACTGGCTGTCACCGCGCGGTCGGTTGCTAATCGAGACGAGCGAACGCCAGTCGCCGATCACGGTCGAGATTCTCGAGCGGGCCGGCCTGTCCACCACAGTCGCCCGCTCCGACGACCTGGACGCGACCGTCGTCATCGGGGCCATGCGCCTGGATCGGGCCGCGAGCAGCTAGAGGCGGTTGATCGCGTCGGCGAGGTTCGCGACGACGGCCTTCCAGTGGCCGAGCATCATCCGCCGCTCCTCGCGATCGGCCAACCGATCGTGATGGATGCCGATGGTCGTGCCGGTGGCGGCCTCCTTGACCGTGAGCTGCAGCGTCGTGTCGTGCGGCCAGTCATCCGGTCGCCAGCTCACCCGCACCCTGACGCCGTCGGTGATGCTGCGGAGTTCGCCGCGCACTCCGTCGTCGGTCTCGTACGCCGCGCCCTTCTCGGTCGGCAGGACGGTCTCGCCGAGCCAGAGCGGCAAGCCGTCACCGATCAGGAAGTTCCACACCGTCGGCAGCGGAGCCGGCACGGTCTGCCGCACCCCGACCTCCCAGCCGGCGTCCTTGGTGAGGCCGGTATCGTCCGCTGCGTTTGCCATGTAACCAACTATATTGGTTACGTGCGAGACCCCGACGACGGCAGTGCCACTGGTCCAAACAGCGGCAGCGTCCCAGCGATGGGTCAAGCCGGGACCACCACCGGCCAGTGGGTGCCATCGGATGACGGTCATCGCTGGTGGTTCGACTCAGGGTCGGTCGCCCTCGACTTCGCCTATTCTGGTGCGCTCGGCGACGGCTGGGAGATGCTGCACGAACCGTCAGACCTCGCCCACTGGTTGAACGGCCGGTTCCCTGGCGTCGACGGCACGGTGACCGATCGCGACCTCATCGACGCGAAGGCGCTTCGGGCGGCAATCGCGCGTCTCGCCATCGCGGCCAGCAGCAACGAGCGCGCGGCCACGGACGATGTCGATGTCGTCAACCTGTTCGCGGCGACCCCGGACATCCCGCCGTCCCTCCCCGGCGGAGGGCGCCAGGCAGGCAGGGCAAGGGCACACACCGGGCAGGCCCTCTCCGCGATGGCCAGGGAAGCGGTCGAACTATTCGGCTCCGAGTCGCTCCCGCGCATCCGAGAATGCGCCGCGGATGATTGCGCCATGGTGTTCTACGACGACTCCCGCTCGAACAACCGCCGCTGGTGCTCGATGCAGCGCTGCGGCAACCGCGCGAAGGTGCGTGCCCACCGCGCCCGGACCCCGTGACCCCGGTCCGACGCGCTGACCTCGGGTCTCGATAAACGCGACCCCACCAGCGCCTAACGGCTCGGGACCGAGCCCCTTCAACCGGCCGAAATAGGTCATCACGTCGATGACCGATTCCTTCTTGTACAGTCCCCGTTCCTCTGGAGGTAGCCGAGCCGGCCGCCCTCCTCTGGCTTGAACGGCCTGCTATCGATGTGCAGGATGCCGGCGGTCTGCTGGTAGATCCCGAGCAGGGCACGGATGGTCGTCGTCTTGCCCGACCCGTTGCTGCCGAGAAACCCGAACGTCTCACCGCGCTGGATGTCGAACGAAAGGTCGTCGATGACCTTCTGCCTGCCGAACGCCATGGTGAAGCCCTAGATGTGCGCCAGCGCCTCAGCCGACCTCTGCATGGTGCCAAACCTATAGCCGGTAGCCCCTCCCTACCACCGCGGTCGCGCGGCCCTGCGGCCGCCGTCCCACTGAGCGCCCGATTGCTTGTGCTCGTGGCGGGAGCTGCTGCGCGGCGGACGGAGTTACCGCCTCGCGGACGGAGTTACTGACGCTGGCGGCGGGGGAACAGAGCTCGCGGAGGGAGTTCTAACTCCCTCCGCGAGCGAGTTTCTCCCGCCGCGAGGATTGGATGTGACCGAATCCCGAGAACCGCTGCGACTCAGTCGACGACCGTGACGTCCTTCCAGAACGCGACATAGTCGCCGAACTCCTTGCCCACCCGGTCGTACGCCGTCGAATACGGGTTCGGGTAGCTCCAGGCGCGATCCTGCAGGACGGTGTCGCCGTCCTTTACGCCGAAGTACTGGGCCTCGCCCTTCCACGGGCAGGTGTACGGGGTGGCGCTCTCGACCAGGAACTCGCTCTTCACGCTGTCCGGCGGGAAGTACCAGTTGCCCTCGATCGAGATGAGATCCTCTTTGGCCGCCTCCGCGATGACGACATCGCCCAACATTGCCTTCACTCTGAACTCCTTCTTTCTCGGCGGCTGTTTGCCGCCTTCTGCCTGCTGCTGCTGCGGGTTGTAGCCCGTTCCTGCGGAGTGCCGCCCGCCGCTGCCGACTCCTGAACAACGTGGCGATGGCGAGGCGAATTCCCGCGACACCCGGGGCCGGGGGAACGCGTAGCCTCGAGTGATGACCGCACTCGAGGTCGCCGATTGGCGCAGGAACGTTCACTCCATCTATGCCGCGGTGCGAGAGCACGCCGATCCGGCATCCGCCCATGAGGTGTGGCGGCTCGGACGGGATCGGCTGTTTGCCGAGCATCCGGCGTCTCCGCTGCTTCCAGAGGATGCCGCGATCTTCGACGGGCTGCCGGTCACGCCGTACGACCCGGCCTGGCGGTTCGAGCTCCCGCTCGAGGCGGCGGAACCGGCGAGACTCGATGTCGCGACCGGAACCGACGGAATCGTGCCGTTCGAACGGATCGGGCTGGTCACCGTGCCGTCGATCGGCACCATCGATGTGTGGCGGCTTACCTCGTACGCGGGTGGCATCTTCGTGCCGGTGAAGGATGCGCTGGCCGGACAGCACGGGGGAACCTACGGCGGAGGACGCTATCTCCTCGACACCGTGAAGGGTGCGGACCTCGGCCAGGGCAGCGCGCCGGAGAGCCTCGTGCTCGACTTCAACTTCGCCTACAACCCATCCTGCGCGTACGACCCGGCCTGGGCCTGCCCGCTCGCACCGGCCGGCAACACCGTGCGGGCGGAGATCCCGGTAGGGGAGCGATACAGCGGTCGGTACTGACGGCGGGCAATCCCGGCGACATCCCGTATCCGCTACTGCCGCGGCGTCCCCCAGTCGCCGACTGCTATGCTGGGGACCACTTGCGTTTCCACGATGGATTCGCTGCGTCGTTGAACGCTTACTCTTCTCATCGGTCGGATGACCGGTTCGTAGACACTTTCTCCGGCGATCGATAGTGGCTTCCGCCACTCTCGCCACCTCTTGAACCGAAGAAGCACGCTTCTTCGGCGCTGGAGCCCATGGTTGCGTCGCAGCCATCCGGACTCTGCGCCCTGAAAGGCACCACATCACCATGTCTGAAACCACCACATCTTTCGGCGCCCTCGGCGTGCCGGCTCCGCTCGTCGCGAAGCTCGCCGCGAGCGGCATCGAATCCGCATTCCCGATCCAGGTCGACACCCTGCCTGACACGCTCTCCGGGCGTGACGTGCTTGGTCGAGGCAAGACCGGAAGCGGCAAGACCCTCGCGTTCGCCATCCCGATGATCGCGCGCCTCGGCGGCGAACTCGCCGGCGGCCACCGTCGTCCGGGGCGCCCGCTCGGGCTGATCCTGGCACCGACCCGCGAACTCGCCACCCAGATCACCACCGCCATGGAGCCGCTCGCCGACGCATACGGCCTGAAGATCACCACCATCTTCGGTGGCGTGTCGCAGCAGCGCCAGGTTGCGGCCCTGAAGGCGGGGATCGACATCGTCGTTGCCTGCCCTGGTCGCCTCGAGGACCTCATGAAGCAGGGCTTCGTCTCGCTCGACGCGATCGAGATCACCGTGCTCGACGAGGCCGACCACATGGCCGACCTCGGCTTCCTGCCGGTCGTCACCCGGATCATGGACAAGACCCCGAACACAGGACAGCGGATGCTGTTCAGCGCGACCCTCGACAACGGGGTCGACCGCCTGGTCAAGAAGTACCTCCACAACGAGGTGCTGCACTCGGTCGACGAGGCGACGTCCCACGTCTCCGCGATGACCCACCACGTCTTCGAGGTCGACTCGGTCGAGGCCAAGCGCCTTCTCATCGAGCGGCTCGCGTCTGGAACCGGCCGTCGCATCCTCTTCATGCGTACGAAGCACCACGCCAAGAAGCTCGCCAAGTCGCTGACCGACGCCGGAATCCCCGCCGTCGACCTGCACGGCAACCTGTCGCAGGTGCAGCGCGACCGCAACCTCGCGTCCTTCGCGGCGGGCGACACCCGCGTGCTGGTCGCCACGGATGTCGCGGCTCGCGGTGTTCACGTCGACGACATCGAACTGGTGATCCACGTCGATCCGCCGGCCGAGCACAAGGCGTACCTGCACCGCTCCGGACGCACCGCTCGCGCGGGCAAGGAGGGCGAGGTCGTTACGATCGTGCTGCCGACGCAGCGCAAAGACACCGCGGCGCTCCTCCGGAAGGCCGCGATCGACGTCGCCCCGCAGCGGGTGACCGCAACCTCGGATGCCGTCGCGGCTTTGGTCGGGGAAGTCGCCGCCTACGTCAAGCCGGTTCCACGTGCGGCCGTTGCGCCGCAGCGCCAGGGCACTCCGCGCCAGTCGCAGGGTGGCCGTTCGTCCGGCCAGGGTCGTTCTGGTTCTGGCTCTGGTTCGCAGGGTGGTTCGCAGGGCGCCAATGCCCAGCGCAAGCGCGCGAACCGCGACGGCGCGGCATCCGGTGCTCCCCGCGCAGAGCGCAGCGGAGGATCCCGCAACTTCTACAGCACCGCGAGCGGCGAAACGCCGCGCACCGGTGACAACGCCGGACGCACCGGCTCGGGCAACTCGGGCTCCACGGGCGGTCGCTCCGGCGCACCGCGCGCGGGCGGCACCGGCGGCGCGGGTCGCGCTGGCTCCGGCGGTGGCCTGGTCGGGATGTCGCAGGGCGGCGGACGTCGCCGCGGTCGCTAGTCCCCGCAGTTCTCCACACGGAAGGCCCTCGCATCAGTGCGGGGGCCTTCTGCGTTGGCTAGGGAAGCACGCCGACCGACGCCAGAGCAGCCCGCACCAGGGTTCCCCTTCCGCCCTCCATGTCGGCGGCGATTGCGTCCGATGTCGCCTCTTTCGGCGTCATCCAGGTGATCTCCAGCGCATCCTGGCGCGGATCGCAGGTGCCGGTGACCGGCACGACGAACGCGAGCGAGACGGCGTGCTGGCGTGGATCGGTGTACTGGCTCTCGCCCGGGAAGGGGAAGAACTCTGCGACCGAGAACGGCAGCGGGCTCGCCGGAAGCAGCGGGAAAGCCATCGGTCCGAGGTCCTTCTCGAGGTGGCGGAACAGGGCGTCGCGCAGCGTCTCCCCGTACATCACCCGGCCGGAGACGAGCGTGCGCGTCATCGCACCAGTGGCAGAGGCGCGGAGCAGCATCCCGACCTCGGTCACCCTGCCGAGTCCGTCCACGCGCACTGGAATGCCCTCGACGTAGAGCAGCGGGAGCCTGCGACGGACTTCTGCGAGCTCTTCGTCGGAGAGCCAGCCGGAATTGGGATCGGGGGTGCCAACGGAACTCATGCTCCATTGTCACCCAAGCCGAGCCGCCGACGGCCCAGGTGGCGAAGCGAATGTGGAGGAGTAGTCACGGCGCATCCACTTCTTCGCCGCGGACATGCGCGGGTGGGAGGATGGAGAGATGCATTTGGATGCTGAAGCCGTTCTTTGGTCGGCCCCGGAGCGCGAGCGCGCGGGCCGGTCGTTGCTGGTCCTGATGCACGGCCGCGGATCCAACGAGAGCGACCTGTTCAGCCTCTCCCCGCTCCTGCCACTCGAGCCGGTCATCGCGTCTGTGCGCGCGCCGATCACCGACGGACCGGGTTTCTCCTGGTTCGACGGCAACGACTACGTCGACGACGGTCCGACCCTTGAGCAGGCGGATGCCGCGGCTGGCGCGGTGATCGAGTGGCTGTCCGGCATCCGGTACACGAGCGTCAGCATCCTGGGCTTCTCGCAGGGTGCGGCGGTGGTGCTGCAATTGCTGCGGATGACGCCGGAATCGTTCTCCTGCGGGGTCGCGCTGTCCGGGTTCTCGGTCAAGGGCGAGCATCCGGGAGACGCGGAGCTCGCGAAGACCCGGCCGCCCGTCTTCTGGGGCCGGGGAACCGACGACTGGGTCATCGGTGCGCCGGCGATCGACAGGACGTTGGAGTGGCTTCCCGCACACTCGACCCTGACCGAGCGGATCTACGAGGGACTGGCCCACGGCGTCT
>JAODMG010000162.1 GCA_025464895.1 Microbacteriaceae bacterium
CTGATGCGCTACATTCCCCGCTATGTTCCCCGAAAGCTCGTTCGCTGACCCATTACACTGTGACCATTACACTGATGGTGTTCTTTGCGGGAGTGGTGAAATTGGTATACACGCAGGTTTTAGGTACCTGTGCCGTAAGGCGTGAGGGTTCAAGTCCCTTCTCCCGCACCGACCGTGCCGCTTCTCTTAACAAGCGCATAGGGACTTGGCAGAGCACGCCCAGTATCCTGTGATTAACGCACATTCCTCGCCGCCGCCAGAGACTGGCGCCGACCGACTGGAGACCAACCCTCGTGGTTCATTCCGCTCTCATCCCGTGGCTCGACCCCCACGCCCTCATCGAGGGGTTCGGCGCGTATGCACTCATCGGGGTCGCGGTCATCGTTTTCGCCGAAACGGGTCTGCTGGTCGGATTTCTTCTTCCGGGGGACACGCTGCTTCTCATCACCGGCCTCCTCAGCTTCGGGCCGAATCGGCTGATCGACATCGACATCTGGTGGGTCGCCGGCGCGATCGCCCTCGCGGCATTCCTTGGAGGAGAGTCCGGCTACCTGATCGGGCATAAGGCGGGCCCGCGCGTGTTCGAACGCAAAGAGACCGGTCTGTTCAGCATGGAGAACGTGCGGCGCACCAACCACTTCTTCGAACGGTTCGGCGGGTTCGCCGTCATCGCCGCCCGCTTCGTGCCGATCGTGCGCACCTTCGCCCCGGTCGCCGCCGGCGTCGGCCACATGAACTACCGCAAGTACACCCTGTACAACCTGATCGGGGCCGTCATCTGGGCGGCCGGGCTGACCGTCGGCGGGTACCTTCTCGGCTATATCCCGCCGGTCGCGCGTTTCGTGAGTTCGTACATCGACGTGATCCTGCTCGCCGCGGTGGTGATCACTCTGATCCCGACGATCTTCCACTACATCCAGTCGACGATGAAGGCGCGCAAGGCCAACGAGAACGGGGTCGTCCCGCTCACCGACGACGAGGTTGTTCTCGGGCGCGGCGCGTTCGACCAGGATCCCGAAAGCTAGAGTTCCGCAGCGCAGTTGGCCACCGGGCCTAGGCGTCAGGCCAGGCGCCCGGCCAGGCGATCCATCGACTGCTGGGCGCTGCGCCGCACATCCTTGTCCGGGTCCCGTAGCAGTGCCCGCAGCTGCTCAACGTGCTCGGCGTGACCGACCTCGGCCAGCGCACGAGCCGCAGCGGACCGCACTCTCGCCACCTCATCCGCCAGAAGCGTCGACAGGGTCTCCGGTCCGCCGATGCCCCGGGCCGCGCAGACCTTCGCGCACGTCTCGCGCACCCGCCAGGCGCGATTGCCCAGCCCGGTGAGGATCGCGGATGTCGCGGACTCGTCCCACAGGTAGCTGAACGCCCTGGCGCCCCACACCTCGGGCCAATACAGCGCCGGTGCGCCGTCGAGGATTCCCTGCGCGTGTCGGCCGCCGAGGTAGAGCAGGATGTCTTCTCCCTCGTCCCGACCCTCGAGCAGTCCGACCGCCATCGCGGCGACGTTCTCGTTGCCGTATCTCTCCACGGCGAGCGCGATCCGCGCCTCCAACGGCTCGTCGACGGGAACGGGACCTGGGGTGGCTTCTGCGGGTGTCATGACTCCGTCAACCGTACTCCAGCCGCTGTCACTGCAGATTCGTCGCCGCAGATCCGCCGCTACAGGTTCGACACCGTCAGCACCACCAGGGCGAGATTCAGCGCGACCACGAGAACCACGATCACCGTGAGGATCACCCGAACGACCGGTCCGTTGGCTGTGACGCCCATGATCCGCCTGTCGTTGGTCAGGCGCACCAGCGGAATGAGCGCGAACGGAATCCCGAAGCTCAGCACCACCTGGCTCAGCACCAGGGCGGCCGTCGGATCCGCACCGATGGCGAGGATCGCGAGCGCGGGAATCAGGGTCACCACCCGCCGGACGAACAGCGGTATCCGTCGCTTCAGCAACCCGGCCATGATGGTCGCCCCGGCGTAACTGCCGACGGATGTCGACGCCAGGCCAGAGGCGAGCAGACCGATCGCGAACACCAGCGCGATCACCGGTCCGAGGGCCGCGCCGATCGCCGCATGCGCTCCGTCGATCGTGTCGGTCCCGGCGACGCCGCGCAGGTTCTCGGCGGCCAGCAGCAGCATCCCGACATTCACCAGGCCCGCGACCCCGAGCGCGATGATGACATCCCACCGGGTCGCCCGCAGCAGCCGATCGCGGGCCGCCGGTTCGAACGGACTGCCGTGTCGATCCCTGGCGAGGGCCGAGTGCACGTAGATGGCGTGCGGCATGACGGTCGCGCCGAGCATGCTTGCCGCTAACAGCACGGATCCGGAGCCGTCGAAACGGGGAAGCAGGCCCCCGACGATGGCGCCGGCATTCGGTGGGTTGACCACCAGCCCGGCGAGGAAACCGATGGCGATGATGGCGAGCAGGCCGACGATCACCGATTCGAACGGCCGCTGCCCGTAGCGGCTCTGGGCCGCCAAGAGGAGCATCGAGACGATGCCGACTATCACGCCGCCCATCACCAACGGCAGCCCGAACAGCAAGTTGAGGGCGATGGCGCCGCCGATTACCTCGGCCAGGTCGGTCGCCGCGGCAACGATCTCGGCCTGCACCCAGAACGCTCGCCTGGCGTTCGGCCGCAGGCGTTCGCCGAGTAGCTCCGGCATCGTCCGGCCGGTCACGATGCCGAGCTTCGCCGACTGGTACTGCACGAGCCCTGCCATCAGGTTGGCGGTGACCAGCACCCAGACGAGAAGGTAGCCGTAGCGCGCCCCGCCGCTGAGGTTGGCCGCGACATTGCCAGGGTCGACGTACGCGATTGCCGCGACGAAGGCCGGACCGAGGAGCATCCATCCACGCGGCAACCGCGGAGGCATCCTTAGGTCGTCCCGCGAGGTGAGCACACCAGAATCCTAGGTGAGCGGCATCCACCAGGGCGGGGGTGCCGCTACCTAGAGCAGGTTCTTCCGGACTATCGGCATCAGCTGCCCGAATGCCCGCGCGCGGTGGCTGACCGCGTCCTTCTCATCCGCGGACATCTCGGCGGCCGTGATGCCGTGGGTCGCCGTGGTCTGCTGCGTTGCGGGGACGAACACCGGGTCGTACCCGAATCCGCCGGCGCCGGCCGCGTGGATCGCGACGGTGCCTGGCCAGACTCCGAGTTCGACGTGTTCGAAACCGGCTCGACCGTCGGCCGCCGGAATCACGAGCGCCGCCGCGCAGACGAACTGGGCGGCTCGATTGCTCTCGTCGCCGAGATTCGCGAGCAGCAGCCTGAGGTTGTCACCGTCGTCACGGGTTCCCGCGTAGCGAGCGGAATGGATGCCGGGGGCACCACCGAGCGCGTCCACACTGATTCCTGAGTCGTCCGCGATCGCGGGCAGGCCGGTGAACGCCGCCGCCGCCCGCGCCTTGATCAACGCGTTGGCCTCGAAGGTGTCACCATCCTCGACCGGCTCAGGCCCGTCGTAGCCGACCAGCTCGAGGCCGTCGAGCTGCGAACCCAGGATGCGCCTCAGCTCCGCCACCTTGTGCGCGTTGTGGGTGGCGAGGACGATCTTCACGCGCTGAGAGCGATCTGCTGCAGCTCGGTCAGGGTGACCGCTCCGCCGAGCGCGAGGTCGAGCAGCCCGTCGAGTTCGCGGCGGTCGAACGGAGCGCCCTCCGCCGTTCCCTGCACCTCGACGAACAGGCCGCGCCCGGTGACCACGACGTTCATGTCGGTCTCGGCCCGCACATCCTCGGTATATGCCAGGTCGAGCATGGGTGTTCCGTCGATGATTCCGACGCTGACCGCGGCAACGCTGTCGATGAGAGGCGTCGACTTCTGGCCGATGAATTTCTTATCCCGCGCCCACTCGATGGCATCGGCGAGTGCGACATAGGCGCCGGTGATCGCCGCGGTCCTCGTTCCGCCATCCGCTTGCAGGACGTCGCAGTCGATCACGATGGTGTTCTCGCCGAGCGCCTTGGTGTCGATGATGGCGCGGAGGCTGCGGCCGATCAGTCGGGAGATCTCGTGGGTGCGACCTCCGATCCTCCCCTTCACGGATTCGCGATCCATCCGGTCATTGGTCGAACGGGGAAGCATCGAGTACTCCGCGGTGATCCAGCCACGGCCCTTACCCGCGAGCCAGCGCGGCACGCCGTTGGTGAAGGACGCCGTGCAAAGTACCTTGGTGTTACCGAAGGAGATGAGCGCTGAGCCTTCCGCCTGCTTGCTCCAGCCCCGCTCGATGATGATCTCGCGAAGTTGATCGGCCGTGCGCCCATCGATGCGCTTCTGGTCGTCGGTCATGACGTGATGTTCCGTTCTGGTAGGTGAATGGTGCCAGTCTCGACGAGTTCGACCGTCGAAACCTCTGGACCGAGGAAGCGCCTGGCGAGGGACATGAACTCGCTCTTGCTGTCGCCGGTCGCTTCGAAAACGTAGCTGGGCCGCTCGGAGTCGCGCCGCTGCAGGTCGAATTTGACCAGCTTGCTGTACACGTCGTACGCCGTCTCCTCCGCGCTGGAGACGAGCGTCACCCCGCGGCCCATCACGTACTGGATGGCGGCGGAGAGCAGCGGATAGTGGGTGCAGCCGAGCACGAGGGTGTCGATTCCGGCATCCTTCAGCGGCCTCAGGTAGCCCTCGGCCACCTCGAACAGTTCGTCGCCTGAGGTGACCCCGGCCTCGACGAACTCCACGAATCTCGGGCAGGCCTGGGTGAAAATCTGAAGATCGGTTGCGGCGGCGAAAGCGTCCTCGTACGCGTTGGACCTGATCGTGCCTGCCGTTCCGATCACGCCGATCCGCTTGTTGCGCGTCTTCCGCACCGCCGAGCGGACGGCGGGTTGGATGACCTCGACCACCGGGATGCCGTAGCCGTCGGTGAATCGTTCGCGCGCGTCCCGCAGCATCGCGGATGACGCGGTATTGCAGGCGATCACCAGCAGCTTGACCCCCTGGGCGACCAGGTCGTCCATCACGCTGAGGGCATAGCCGCGCACTTCGGCGAGCGGCTTCGGCCCGTACGGGGAATGTGCCGTGTCGCCAACGTAGACGATCGACTCTGCCGGAAGCTGGTCGATGATCGCGCGGGCCACGGTGAGACCGCCCACCCCGGAGTCGAAGATTCCGATGGGCGCGTCAGTCACAAATACCGAGTTTAGTGGCCGCAACAGGATGTGCCCTGCGACGAAAGCTAGGCTCGAGGCGTGACCAGCGCCTTCCTCACCGATCGCTACGAACTGACGATGCTGGATGCGGCCATCCGTGCTGGCACCCACACCCGGGAATGCGTGTTCGAGGTGTACACGCGGCGACTGCACGGCGGACGGCGCTATGGCATCGTCGCAGGCACCGGCCGGCTGCTCGACCTCATCCAGGAATTCCGGTTCACGGATGCCGAACTCGGCTGGCTCGGGGACAACCGGGTCGTCGACAGCGCGGCCATCGACTGGCTGGCCGACTACCGCTTCAGCGGCAACATCTGGGGGTACCAGGAGGGCGAGGTGTACTTCCCCGGATCCCCCGTCCTGGTGGTCGAAGGCACCTTCGCAGAGGCGGTCATCCTGGAGACCCTCGTACTCAGCGTTCTCAACTACGACTCTGCGGTGGCAACGGCCGCCTCGAGAATGGTCTCCGCAGCACACGGTCGACCTCTCGCCGAGATGGGTTCGCGCCGAGCGAGCGAGCACTCCGCCGTCGCCGCGGCCAGGGCGGCGTACATCGCAGGATTCAACGCCACCAGCAACCTCGAGGCCGGCCGCACCTGGGGACTGCCGACGATGGGGACGGCTGCACACTCGTTCACTCTCCTCCACGACAGCGAGGAGGAGGCGTTCCGGGCCCAGGTCGCGGCACTCGGATCGGGCACCACCCTGCTCGTCGACACCTTCGACGTCGCGGCGGCGGTCGATCTCGCGGTCGAGATCGCCGGCACAGGACTCGGCGCGGTGCGGATCGACAGTGGCGACCTTCCGGAACAGGTCGCCGCCGTCCGCCGCCAGCTGGACCGGCTCGGGGCGGCCACCACGAAGATCACCGTGACCAACGACCTCGACGAGTACACGATCGCCGCGCTACTCGCCGCCCCGGTCGATTCCTACGGAGTGGGCACATCCGTCGTCACCGGCTCCGGCTCCCCCGCTGCCGGCTTCGTCTACAAGCTCGTCGCTCGCACGGATGCCGCGGGCGAGTGGGTCTCGGTCGCCAAGAAGTCGCCGCTGAAGGCCTCGATCGGCGGCCGCAAGTATCCGGTCCGCGTGCTGAGCGACGCCGGGGTCGCCACCGCCGAAGTGATCCACGTCGGCGAGCCGGAAAGCGCGGTCGCACACCATCGCCCGTTGCTGGTGCCCCTGGTGACGGATGGCGTGCCAGACGAACGTTTCCGCGGCGCCGCCGGCACGGCCATGGCCCGCGAGCATCGGGCCGCCGCGATCGCGGAGCTCCCTCCGCAGGCGTTCCGGCTCAGCCGAGGCGAGCCGGTCATCCCGATAAGCTACGAATAGCGGTCGGTCAGCGCTTCAGGTTCTCGTAGATCTCTTTGCAGGTCGGGCAGATCGGAAACTTCTCTGGGTCGCGCCCCGGCGTCCAGACTTTGCCACACAGGGCGATCACCGGTTTGCCGCTCAGCGCCGAGGTGAGGATCTTCTCCTTCTCCACATAGTGGGAGAAGCGCTCGTGATCACCCTCCTCGAGCTGTTCCTGGTTCAGGAGTTCTTCGAGTTCGCGGTCGAGAGTGTCCGTGCCGCCGCCGCCCTGCTGTGTGTCGCCGCTCATCCGTCGATTTTACGTCCAGCGACGTCAATTCTGCTGGGTCAGTCCGCTCGATCAGTTCTGCTGGGTCAGTTCTGCAGCGTGAAGGCCAGCAACTCCGGCCCGCGTCGCTCGAAGATGCGACTGCCCAAGCCGAGCCCGAGGAAGAACATGATGACGCCGATCGTGGATCCGACGATGAGCGAGGCGATGTGCCATCCGATTCCGAAGAGCAGGCCGAGAGCTCCCAGGGCGACCGAGGGAAGCGAGATGAGAATGATCGCGAAGAACGACAGCGACTGCGCAAGGGCCGCGACGGTTCCGCTCGACTGCGGCTGCATGAACGGGCCATCGCCCGGCCGGACCGCCGGATAGGGGAATCGCGCGGACATGATGCTGGACAACCCGATGCCGGACAGCAGAATGCACAGTCCAACGCCGATCAGCGACGGCAGCACCCGCCAATCTCCGTAGATCGCGGCACAGATCGGCGAGCCGACGATCACCAGCGGAACGCCGAGCATCAGCGCCGGAACGGCCCGCCCGAAGCGGTCGGCCCACCCGGAGGTGTTGGACGCGAGATGCAGCCAGATGGCCGAGTTGTCGTACGCGACATCGTTGTGGATCGACCAGGTCAGGAAGAGGCACATGACCGGAACCGGGATGAGCGCGAGGTCCTGCCAGAACACGCCGGCCGTGTACAGCGGCACGATCATCAGCCCCGGAACGATCGGAATCATCACCAACGAGATGCGATACCGGGAATCGCGGAACCAATAGGTGAGGCTCCTCGCGGCGATGGCTCCGGCCGGACTCGCCGGCATCTTCCCGAACCAGCCGAGACCCGGCTCGCGTCTGACCTGGGCTTCGCGTTCGGGCGATACGAGCATGATCGCCACCAGTACCCGCCAGGCCAGCCAGAGGATGCCGGCGAAGGCCAGCCCGATAAGCGCCTTGAGGAAGGCCGCACCGACATCGCCGGCCGCGGCATCCGCTGGCGAAGCCCAGGCCGCACCGAGGGGCGTCCAGCCGAGGACATCGGCGAGGCGGGCGAGCACGATTTCGCCATCCGTGCCCCAATCCACCGAGGCGAGCACGGCGACCAACGGGGAGAGGGACACGACTGTCAGAAGCGCGATCAGGCCGGTTGACTCTCGCGCACGGCGGCTGGCGAGCAGGAGCGCCGCGAGCGCCGTCGTCACCCTCGCACCGAGTACGCAGGTCGCGGCGATCACCACGGCACTGACGATCGCTAGGAACACCGGCAGCACTCCTCGCGACCATGTGACGATCTGTGCGAACGAGATGATGGTGATCGCGATCGACGGCACGCCGATCAACGCGGCGAGAGCGAGTCCGTTTGCCAGTCGAGCGCTCGGGATGCCGAACAGGGCGAACTTGCGAGGGTCGAGGGTGTCGTCGACCCCGAACGCGAGCGGCACCAACAGGTAACCGAGAACCACGACCGATCCGAGCGTCACGACGATGCTGCGAGCAAGTTCGACGTCCACGATCCGCAACGCGAACAGGACGGTCACCACGACGATCGTCAGGCCGATCCCGTAGAGCAGCCCCAGGATGACCCCGACGATCTGCATCGGACTGCGCCTGAGGATGTTGGCGAGGAGCCTCAGTTTCAGTCTGAGAAACTGTGCAACCATTCCATTCCCTCCGCACTCCGACGACCGCCGGCAAGCTCGACGAACCTCTCTTCGAGGCTCTGGTCTCCCCGCACCTCGTCCACCGTGCCGAGCGCGAGCAGCCGGCCATCCACGACGACCGCGACCGAATCGCAGATTCTCTGGATGAGATCCATGCTGTGGCTGGAGAGCACGACCGTACCGCCTGCGGCCGCGTAATTCTGGAGGATCTCGATGACGTTGGCGGCCGACACCGGGTCGACGGACTCGAAAGGCTCGTCGAGGACGAGCAGCCGCGGAGAGTGGATCATCGCGGCAGCCAGGGCGATCTTCTTGGTCATGCCGGCCGAATAGTCCGCCACCAGGCGATCGAGGGCATCTTCCAGCCCGAACGCGTTGGCCAGGTCGGTTGACCGCGACTTGACGGCGCCATCGGACAGGCCGCGAAGGATTCCGGAATAGTAAAGCAGCTGGCTTCCGGTCAACCGATCGAACAGCCTTAGACGGTCGGGCAGAACCCCCATATTGCGTTTTGCCACAACCGGGTCTGTCCACACGTCGGCTCCGTGAACCCTGATCGTTCCCGCGTCTGGACGGAGGAGCCCGGTCACCATCGAGAGCGTCGTGGTCTTTCCCGCGCCGTTAGGTCCGACGATTCCGAAGATGCTGCCCGCGGCGACCGTCAGGGTGATGTCATCTACCGCCTGCTTATCGTCGAAGCTCTTGCTCAGCCTGGTGAGCGCGAGAACGATCGGGGCAACAGGTTTCGCTGCGGCGGCCTGTGTCGGAGCAGCTTCCGGCGCGGATGGCCTGGTCGGCGGAGTCGCAGCTGGCTTGGTCGTCCGTGCGGATGCCGTGCGCGCAGCGGCCGTGCGGGCCGACGTTGCGCGCGAAGCGGGCGCGGATGCTGGCGCTGCGGAGTCTCGCGCGGTGGACGCGCCACCAGTCGCCGGTTTGCCTGTGGTGGGCTTCGATCCCTCGGCGGGGGTCACGGTCGATTGTGATGCGGGAGTCTGCCGAGTGGACGGTTTGCGAGCGGCGGGCTTACGTGCCGTTGATGTGGA
>JAODMG010000184.1 GCA_025464895.1 Microbacteriaceae bacterium
CCGGAGATAATAAGGAGCGGGCAGCGGATGAGATCGGTTCGGCCCGCTAGATCCAGCGCATTGGCCTTCGCTCGAGCGTCCTCAGCGTCCGTCGCGCCCGAGCGCGCCGCGAAGGCATCCCGCGTGAGTTGCGGCACGTTGTCCCAGTTCTCGGCGAAATTGTACGGCCCGCAAAGCGATACACAGGCCTTGATCCGCGGATCACCGCTGGCGAACCGCGGCGCGTAGTAGCCGCCGAGGCTGACGCCCCATACCGCGATCCGATCGGGGTCGACATCCGGCATCGTCTCGAGCGCATCGACGATCGCTCGACCGGGAACCTCCCAGTCCGGGCGGATCGGGAGGTCGTATTCCGCCTCGCCCTGGCCGGGCCCATCCACCGAAAACGTGGCGATACCGCGCTGCAGGAAGAGCTCCTCGGTCGAGCGCAGTTCCTCTTTGGTCGAGTCGAGACCGGACAACATGATCACGGTCGGGAAGGGTCCTTCGCCATCGGGGAGCCTATGCACCGCCACGAGCTCGGCGCCGTCGAATGGGATCCGCACCTTGCGCCCGGGGTGCGGGATGAGCGGTAGCGCCTTTTCGTGTGCTCGGACCGCCCGCCGGTGAGCCTCCCGCATCTGGTCCGGGTCGACGACGTACACGAACTTCGCGAAGTGGTAGACGGCAGCTGCGGTGCTGAAGTGCTCGCCCGCCGAACTGAGCCGCCCGTCCGCGAACGCGTCATCCCCGAGCCTTTCGTGCCGTGCGGCCGCGAGCGACCATTCTCTGCACCACTCCGCCCAGTTTTCAACCGTGCCGAGCACTCGCTCGAAGTCGCCCACTGGAACCCCGTTCGCGGTGAAGCGCGGCGCCCAGTGATCTCGCGCAGAGGCGACCAGTTCGTCCACAGCAGTAACTCCTTCGTGTCATGATCGCGCAACCGGTTGCAGCGCGACGGGTCAGTGCGGTCCGACTCCGGCCGCGAGCCGGACGGCATGGATGCCGTGATTCTTGTCGGTGAAAAAGATGTTGCCGCGGGCATCCGCGAGCACATCCTCGGACTGCGTCACGAGCTGCTTCGGAAGCACCCCTCGGCGTTCGGTCGGATCGTCGGGCAGGTACCAGGCGATCTCGCGCGGCAGGTAGGCGTCGCGGATGTCGTAGACCCGCAGGCCCGCGTTGAACCAGGTCATGATGAGCAGGTCATCAGACTGGAAGAGCTCCGGGCCCTGCGGATGGTGCTGGTTGTGTGGACCGAAGCGGCCGCCCCGCTTGCTGAAGTTCGGGTATGGCGCGCCGGGTGCGGGGACCGGGATCGGCAGCATCGAGACCAGGCGCGGGCGAGTCTCGTCCTCGACGTCCACTATTCCGGCGAAGTTGTACGGCTCCTCCTGCTGCTCGGCAATCGCCTCGGTGTTGACCAGCACGAGGTGCCGGCCGGGCAGGGGGATCGCGGTGTGCAGCGCGATCATGCTTGAGAGCGCGGCACCGAATTCGAGTCGCGAGACCAAGCGCGGCGCGGTCAGATCCGAGATATCCAGGATGACAAGGCCGCCGGCCCCGTAGCCGAGGTAGGCCCGATTCCCGTCGACGTACGCTGGGCCGTGGAACGAAATCCGCACTCCGGTGCCGTTGCCGATCTCTTGTTCAGGCAAGTGCCAGCTGCCAACCTCGACGGGGTTCCGCGGATCGACGATGTCGAGGATCACGTAGATGTTTCCCTCGAAACCATCCCGCGCGGCCGCGACGTGTACGTACCGTCCGCCGACGTAGTGGCTGCGGTGGACCCCGTCCGGCGAACCCGTCTTCCACTGGCCGAGGAGTTCGGGATGCGCCGGATCGCCCGCGTCCCAGAATCGGATGCCCTCGTTCGCTGGACGGGCCGGGTCGCCGCCCCAGGAAGCCGGCCGCAGCTCGAGGCCCTGGACGATCGTACGGTCGGCGACCTGCACCTGCCAGGTCGCCGTGTCGTCGGGTCCCTCGATCGCGCCGACCAACTCGATCGCGGCCGGATCGGTGACGTCAAGAATGGACAGCAGCGGCTCCCAGAAGTGCGTGACATAGAGGTACCAGCGGCCAGAGACAACCTGCAGCGCAAGCTTGAACCCGGGCTTGCCGGCGAGGTCGTGATAGCCGACCAGCTCGATGCCGCTCGCGGTGTGCCCGGGAGCCAGGTGGGAACTCATCTCAGTTCAGCCCAACTCTCCCGCGACGTTGCGATGGTGGTGGTTCCGTACGACGGCCGCACCTTGCGTGCAATCGGTTGCTTAAGCGTATTACGGCCACGGATAGCTGTCAACGCCCGTTCTGCCTTCCGCTAGCAAGGCCACGCGCGGATCGGTTGTGAGCCGATTACGGGAGTGATAGCGTAATTTCGCAGAGTTGCACAAACGGTTGCAGTTCAGGAAGGTTGGCATGGACGCCATTCTCCTCGGCACATTCACACGCTCGGTGCTCCTCGACGTCGCGAAGTCGACCGGCCGACTCGACGCGGCAGGAGTCGACGTCACCGAGGTTTCGGTACCGTCATCCCCCGAGCAGTTCTCCTCGCTTCGCGCTCGCCGGTTGGATGCCGTCTTCACCAGCCCGGACAACGTGCTCGCCTACCGCTTCCTGCCGTCGAATCCACTGCACGAGCTGCTCGACGTCGAGATTGTCGCCGGCCTCGACCGGGGACTCGGACTGTGCATCGGCGCCCGCCCCGGCATACTGGATCCGTCTGAACTCACCGGCACCCGCTTCGGTGTGGATGTGCCGAACTCGGGTTTCGCCTTCGTCGGTTACGAGTTGCTCGCCCGCCACGGGGTACCGCGCGACAGCTACGAGGTCGTCACTCTCGGTTCGACCCCGAAGCGCGCGGCGGCCCTTCTGTCCGATAGCTGCGATGCGACCGTCGTGAATGCCGGCAACGAACTCCGTGCCAGGGCGGACGGATGCTCGCTGCTCGCGTCGGCAACCGAGCTCGGCCCGTATCTCGGTACCGTCGTCGCACGACTGCGGGACGGCGCGGTCGGCGGCGCCGTCGATCGGCTCGTCGCGGCGTTGATCGAAGTCTCGGACGGCATTCGCGACGGACGGCTGCTCCAGGAGGCGACATCCAGCGCGGAGTCCGTGCTCGGTCTCGATGCGGAGCTTGCGGCGGAACATGTCGCGGTGCTTCGTGACCCGCGGCAGGGTCTGATCGCGGGCGGCACAGTAGACGCGGCATCCCTCGCGACGCTGGTCGACCTGCGGCGAACCTACCTGCCGGCCCCCCAGTTGGACGACATCCTCGGATCGCTGGACCGCGTTGTGCGCGCCGGGGTGCTCGTCCCATAGCGGCAGCCGTCACATCCTGTCCCCGGACGGCCGAAGACCTCGGTCGGCCGCGAGCCGAGCAGCCGCGTACCGATGGTCCAGGCCCTGCCGGTGGAATAGGCTTTCCGAAAACCGGCTATTTTGGGAATGTCGCATTCCCGGGACACGAGGAGTCAGATGGCGCGCGCACCGCAGCCCGGCCAGCGCAAGCCGGTCACGCTGTTCGACGTAGCACGGGCCGCCGGTGTCTCCCAGTCGACGGCATCGCGGGTGATCAACGGCAGCCAACGGGTGGTCAACGAAGAGCTGCAGCAACGCGTGCTGTCCGCGGCCACCAAGCTCAACTACACGGCGAACCTGTCGGCGCAGACGGTCGCCCGCGGAAAATCGACGACGGTCGCCCTTCTCGTGAGCGACATCGCCGACGGCTATTTCTCCTCCATGGCGGCAGCGGTGATGCGCGCCGCCGAGGCCCACGGATTGCGGGTCACGATCGCGGTAACCGAACGAAACGTCGAGCGCGAGATCGAACTCGTCCGCGAGCTCCGCGGGCAGCACGCACGCGCCATCATCCTCGCCGGCAGTGGGTATCTCGACGCGAAGCTCACCCAGGCGCTGGTGCGCGAGCTGCAGATGTTCGAAGACACCGGCGGCACCGTTGTGCTGGTCAGCCGCAGCAATCTGCCGTTCGCCCAGGTCGATCTCGACAACCTCGAGGGCGCGCGTCGGTTGGCGGCGGCGCTCGTGCGTCTCGGGTACCAGTCGTTCACGGTTCTCGGTGCCGAGCGCACGCTGGTGGCGACCCACGATCGAGTGCAGGGATTCCGGCTGGGCCTCGAGGGCCACGGCATCATGCTGCGGGACGATCAGATTCTCTACTCGAACTTCAGCTGGGAGGGCGGCTTCGACGCGATCCAGGCCATGGACGAGTCGGCGCTCGATGCGACAGAACTCATCTTCGCGGTGAACGACGAGATGGCGCTCGGGGCGATCGCGGGCCTCCGCGAACGAGGGATGCGCGTGCCGGACGACGTCGCAATAGCCGGGTTCGACGACATCCGCTCACTCCGCAATATCGTGCCTTCGCTCACCACGGTGCGCGTGCCGGTCGACGAGGTCGGACGACAGGCCATCGCGCGCGCGGTTGAAGACGGTGGGCGCGCCGATCACAAGGTCGTCAACGCGACGGTCGTGCTGCGCGACTCGACCCCACGGCGCCGCTGACCTCAGATCTTCACGCCGCCGCTGATCAGGTCGATCTTCCAGTACCGCTGCAGCGACAGGAACAGGATCGCGAGCGGCACGATCGACACGAGCACCCCGGCGATCACGATCGAGTACTGCGCCGCCTGCCCTCCGGTGATGATCATGAGGCCGTAGAGCCCGAGCGTCAGCGGATAGAGCTGATCGCTGTTGAGCATGACGAACGGCAACAGGAAGTTGTTCCAGATGCCGATGAACTGCAGCAGGAAGACCGTCACGAGCGCCGGCATCATGAGCCGGGATCCCACCGACCAGAAGATGCGCCACTCGCTGCCGCCGTCGATCCGTGCGGCTTCCATGATCTCGTCCGGCACGGCTGCCTCCGCATAGATCTTGCAGAGATAGATGGCGAACGGACTGACCAGCTGGGGCAGGATGACCGACGCGTAGTTATTGGTCATCCCGAACTTGGCCAGCAGAAGAAACTGCGGGATGGCGAGCATGATCTGCGGAAGCAGCACTGCGGCCACGATGAGCCTGAAGATCCACTTACTGCCGAAGAACCGGTACTTTCCAAGCGCGTATCCCGCCGCCCCGGCGACGATCGTCGACAGCACACCGCCGCCGACCGCATAGATCACCGAGTTGAGCGCCCACTGCCCGAAGATGCCGTGGTTGTAGCTGAACAGCGCCTGCATGTTGGTCCAGAAGCCGCCGGTGAAACTCGGCAGGAAGGTCGCGGTACTGAAGAGTTGGTCGTTGGTCTTGGTCGAGGCGATCAGGATCCACAGCACAGGCAGCACGCAGTACAGCGCCCCGATGATCAGGATGATCGTGGGAACCCAGTTGACCGTGCGGGTCGATCCCGGCGTGTGCTCGCCTGCTCGCTTGAGCCTGCCTCTGAGCTGGATGGAGGTCACTTTGATTCTCTTCCCACGATGCGGCGGCCGATCAGGTTGACGACGATAGCCAATCCGACGGTCAGGATGATGAGGACGAACGAGGTTGCCGATCCGCCATAGATGTCGTTGTTGACGTTGGCCTGGGTGTACACCCGCATGAGCGGTACCCAGGTGGAGGTGATCGCGTTGGCGAGTGGCTTCAGCGTGGTTGGCTCATTGAAGAGCTGCAGGGCGCCGATCACCGAGAACAGCGCGACCATGGTGATGGCGGGGGCAATCAACGGAAGCTTGATTCGCAAGGCGATCTGGAGTTCGGATGCCCCATCCAGCTCCGCCGCTTCGAACAGGTCAGGCGGGAGGCTGCGCACCGCGGTGTAGAGAATCACCATGTTGAAGCCGACGACGCCCCAGACCGCAACGTTGGTGACCGAGAAGAAGATGCCGGTCGAGCCGAAGTAGTTGATGAACTGCCCGCCGATCGGACTGGTCGCCGGCAGGTACAGGAATCCCCAGAGGAGGGATGCGACGACCCCTGGCACCGCGTACGGCAGAAAGATCGCGAGCCGGGTGAAGCCCACCAGCCTGGCGCGTTTTGCGTCGAGACTGAGGGCGAACAGCGTCGCGAAGAAGATGGTGGCCGGGACGCCGATGACGGCGATGATGAGCATCCGACCGAGGCTGTGCCAGAACTCTGGATCGGAGAGGGTCGCGATGTAGTTCGAGAATCCGGCCCACACCTCTTGTGGTGTACCGGTGCCGAGTAGTCCGCCCGAGATTTTCAGGTGCAGGAAGCTCAGGTCGATGGCGTAGATCGCTGGTGCGATGGTGAAGAGCAGCAACAGTACGACCGCTGGCGCAACGAGGAAAACCGGGAGACTGCTCCCCCGCTTTTTGCGGTGTGCCTGCACTTTCGCCTGGGTGTGCGCCCGGGCCGGAGCGGCAATGGCCATGCCGTCACTTCCTTTCGAGTCGATGCTGGATCGAACCCGCGGGCCCGGAACGACGTGTTCCGCGCCCGCGGGCTGTCACCGGTTGTTCTAACCGTTGACCTTGAATCCGATTTTCTTCATGTCGCTGACGGTCGCGTTCTGCATCGTGGTGAGCGCGGCGGAGAGCGATGTCTTGTTCTGCAGGGCGGACGCGAACGCGTTCGAGTACGAGTCGAACGTCACGTTGGCGTTCGGGCCCCAGATCTGGAAGGTGCGAACGTTCTTCGCGGACTCCGCCATCACGGCGTTGTAGTCCGGCTGGTTCGACATGAACGGCGGCGGCGTCTTGAGTGCTGGCAGTGCCTGGCCCGGCGTCGAGGCCGGGAAGACCTGAACGTTCTTGATCAGCGAGTTGATACCCGCCGTCGAGCCGTTCATCCAGTTGACGAACTTGGCTGCCTGCTCCGGATACTTCGAGTTAGCGGTCACTGCCTCGGTCTCGCCGCCCCAGATGCCGACCGTCTTGTCGCCAGCGGTCCAGGCCGGAAGCGGGGCGGCTTCCCACTTGCCCGCGGTGTCTTTCGCGATCGACGGCAGCTGGTTCGGTCCCCACTGCGCACCGACCCAGCCAACAAGCGCTCCGCTGTTCATGTCGGTGTTCCACTGGGCCGACCAGTTCGGTTCCGGGTTGACGAGACCCTGGTTGATGAGTCCCTCCCAATAGTCGGCGACCTTGACGGTCGCCGCATCGTTGATGCCGACGGTCCAGGTGGTGCCCTTCGTGGTCCACCAGTTGGCTCCGGCCTGCTGGGCGAGGCCCGCGAACCAGCCGGGGTCAGCCGCGGTGAAGTTGCCGATCTGCTGCGCCGGGTCCGCCGCGTGAATCACGGCGGCAGCCTTCGCGTAGTCGGCCCAGGTCGCCGGCGCACTCAGGCCGAGCTTGTCGAAGACATCCTTGCGGTAGAAGAAGACCATCGGGCACGCGTTCTGCGGAACACCGTAGGTCTTGCCCTGGAACTGCACCTGCGCGAGCGCAGACGCGCTGAAGTTCTTGGACAGGTCTGGTAGGTACTTGTCGAGGCTGATGACGACCTTGTTCGAGATGAGCGCGGGTAGCGCCTGGTATTCGACCTCGGTGACGTCGGGGTTCGTTCCGGCTTTGTTGTTGGTGATGAGCTTGTTGTAGAGGGTGTAGCCGGTGCCGGCCGGCTTGATCAGCTTCACCTGGATCTTCGGGTTCGCCTTGTTCCACTCGTCGACGACGGTTTGCATACCGCCGTCCCAGTTCGTGAAGGTCAGGTGAACCGTCTTGCTCGAATCGGCGGATGTTGCCGATGTGGTTGCGGTGCATCCGGTGAGCACCAACGTAGCCGCGGCCAGGAGGCCGACTGCTGCGGTGACACCCTTGAGTTTGGACTTTCTCACTGTGTACATCTCCTTCGATGGATGGTTTTGGTGCTGCGTGGGTCTAGTGCTGGGACTCTGCCCAGGTCGGATAGCTGGTCGGCGTCGTCTGGATGCCGATCCACTGCCTGTGCGTGAAACCGTCGAGCTGGCCTTCTCCGCCGTGCCTCGCGTAGGCGTCGTTGACGTGCACCTCGTTGCCCTTGACCTTCTCGGCGAAGGCCAGGCCGCGCATGGAATCCGCGGTGAACACCGAGTTCATCAGGGTGCGATGGCGGTTGACGAGCTCGAGCGCCTCCGCCTCGGTGTCGACGACCGTGATCGGCATCACCGGGCCGAAGATCTCCTCGGTGAAGACGGGCATCTCCGGGGTGACTGCGGTCAGTACGGTCGGGCGATAGAACAGCCCGTCGTGCGTGCCGCCGGTGGCGACCTTCGCGCCGGCGTCGATCGAGGGCCGCACCAGTCCGCCGTGGAACCGGTCGAGCTGGGTTTCGCTGATGATCGGGCCGAGGTCGACGCGGTCGGTGAGGGGATTGCCGACGGTCATCCGCTCGACGCGAGCGACCACGGCATCCGTGAACGCGTCGGCGACGGATCGCATCACGATGTGTCGACCGGCACTGATGCAGGTCTGGCCCTGGTACCAGAGGGCCGACCAGACGGCAGCGCTCGCGGCCTGGTCGAGGTCTGCATCGTCAAGCACGACGAAGGCGTTGTCGCCGCCGAGTTCGGTTGCGACTGCGCGGAACGACTTCGCGGCGAAGTTGGCGATCTGGTGGCCGACCTCGAACGATCCGGTGAAGTGGATGAGGTCGAGGTCCGGATGCTCGGAGAGCGTGCGGCCCGTCGTCGGTCCGTCCCCCGGCACGACGGCGAAGATGCCGGCCGGGAAGCCCGCTGCCTGAGCGGCCTCCGCGAGGATCTGACCGCCGGCGATGGGCGTGAGCTCCGCCGGCTTCAGCACGACAGCGTTACCGTAGGCGAGCCCCGGCGCGAGCGCCCGCATGGCGAGGCTCATCGGGTAGTTCCACGGAACGATGAGGCCGATGACGCCGAGCGGTACCGCGCGGGAGAGCGAGATCTTGCCCTCCTTGTACGGCGGCAGGATCGCGCCGGCGTTCTCGGTGACCTGGGTCGCCGAGTTGAGCAGCTGGTTGATCGACTGGCCGAGCTCCTCCTCCGCCTTCTCGGTTGTTCCCCCGGTTTCGCGGATGATCAGCTCGATGAGCTCGTCGTGGCGGTTCGCGAGCTGCGAGGCAAACGCCCTGAGTAACTCCGAGCGCTCCATGGCGCTCGTCGCGGCCCAGTGCGGCTGGGCGATACGTGCGGCGCGAACGGCACGGTCGACCTGCTCGGCGCTCGAGTCCGTGTACCGACCGAACTGGATGCCCGTCGACTTGTCCAGCACCGGGATCCAGGTGCCGGTCGGCTCCTCGAACGCCCCGCCGATGTATGCGCGTGCTTCGTAGTCGCGAAGGGCGGTGGCCTGGCGTGGGGACATCTGTGTTCTCCTCGATGAGAATCGATCGCTTATGGCATCTATGGAATGCGCATTCCCACAGGATAGACACGAAGCATTGGGGCTGTCAAACCGAGTGAATTGTTAGGCCATCGCGATCAAATCCGACTTATGAACGGGAAAGGCAGGCGGCTGCCCCGCGACGAACAGCTCGGCCTCGCGCAGGGCACTCATACCGAGCCGCAGCAGTTCGTTGCCGAGGGCCCCGGCGATGTGCGGAGTCAGGAGCACAGCGTCCGACGCGCGCAGGGGGTCGTCGATGGGCAGCGGCTCCGGATCCGTCACGTCGAGAATCGCGCGCACCCTCCCGTCTCGCACGGCGACGGCCAGCGCATCCTGGTCGACGATCGCAGCTCGGGCGGTGTTGATGAGTGTTGCGCCGTCCGGCAACAGGGCGAGCTCCGGCGCCCCGACCATCCCTCGCGTCTCTGCGAGAAGCGGCGCGTGAATGCTGACGATCGAGCTCTGCGCGAAAAGTTCGTCGAGACCGACGTGGCGCACTCTCGCGAGCAGTGGATCAGTCGAATCGATGACCGGGTCGTAGAGCAGCACCTCGAAATCGAAGGGTTCGAGCAGGTCGATCACCAGCCGGCCAACGGTCGAGGCACCAATGATCCCAATGGTTCTGCGGTAGTTGCCCATGCCGGGATACCCCGCAACGACATCGACGTCTGCGGTCATCCGGTAGTCGCGGATGATCGGGATCACGTCCTTGCCTGCGAGCAGGATCATGGCCAGCGTGTACTCGGCCACCGGATACGCGTTCGCGGCAGCGGCGGTGGTGACCAGGACGTCGCGGTCCCACACCGCGGGTGCGAGATGCGCCTTCACCGTGCCAGCCGCATGGAAGATCGCTCGAAGCCCCGGCATCCGCTCGAGCTCAGGTGAGTCGATCCTCGGTGCGCCCCATCCGGTGATGAGCACGTCGAGGGAGTCGAGTTGCTTCGGATCTGTCGCGTCGAAGTCGTGGATGCTCTGCGAGACGTCGATATCGAAGAGCCGCGTGAGCTCTGCCATTGCGTCCGCGTCGAAGAGTGAATGCTGCAAGCCGTCGTGCATCGCGAAGGCGGCGCGAGGTCGCGCGGCCCTTCCCGCCTGCGTGCCGTGATGCATTGCCAGCCTTCCTTGCGGGGTGAGTCACTGCCGCTTATAGTTTCGGCAAGCGCATTCCCAATCGACAAGAGACATTTAGACAGGAAGTTTGCTCCGTGTCAAAACTCACGCCGCCGCAGCACCGCCGCGCGCTCGGCGACACCGGACTTTTCGCCACCGCCCTCTCCTGCGGGAGCGGCAATTGGACCGCCTTCCGCACGGGTGAGGGCGACAAGACTGTCGGCGAGTCGATCGAGCTCATCCACGCGCTGTTCGAGAGCGATTCGGTGCGCTTTCTCGACACATCCAACAACTACGGGCTCGGCGAAAGCGAGCGGCGGATCGGTCTCGCCATCCGCGAATACGGCGGCCTGCCGCAGGACTTCGTCCTGCAGACGAAGGCGGACCGCGACATGACGACGGGAGACTTCTCCGGCGAACGCATGCGGCGCTCGCTCGACGAGAGCCGCGAGCGGCTCGGACTCGACACGCTCCCCCTCGTCTACCTGCACGATCCAGAGAACACGAGCTGGGACGAGTCGATGGCCGACGATGGGCCCGTCGCGGCCCTGGTGGAGGCGCGGGACGCCGGCGTGATCGGGCATCTCGGTATCTCGGGCGGACCGGAGGCCATGCTCAGGCGTTACGTCGAGACCGGGCTGTTCGAGGCGCTCATCACCCACAACCGCTTCACCCTCGTCGATCGAACAGCGGATGCCCTGCTCTCGCTCGCGAGCGACCACGGCATCGGCGTGCTGAACGCCTCACCGTATGGCGGCGGCCTGTTGACCCGGTGGCCGGTCGAGCCCGGATGGTACGCCTACGACCAGGCGGCCCCGGCGCTGGTCACCGCGGCCAACCAGATCGGGGAGATCTGCGCGGCGGCCGGCATCCCGATCGCGGCGGCCGCACTCTGGTGGTCGTTGCGCGATCCGCGCATCACGTCGACCATCATCGGGATGCGCACGATCGCCGACCTGCGGGCAACGGACGAGCTTCTCGGCGTCGAGATCCCGGCCGAGGTGTGGGCCGCTATCGAGACGGTGCGCCTCGACGCATCCACCTGGCAGGACGCGCGATAGTCGCAGTTCCGGCGATTAGTGCGCGCTGCAGCGGTCACGATCCGCCGGAGCTGCGTCATCCGCCGGCTTAGCTCTCGCGCAGCAGCCAGCGCGCCGAGTTCTGCACGAGCGTCGCGTGAGCGGGCGCGTCGAACGACTGCGCGGTGTGGCCGAGTGCGTCGTAGATGATCCGGGCCGAGCCGACCTCGTGGGCCCAGAGCAGTGGATGCCGTACGCCTTCGTAGTCATGCCAGGCGAGCGGCACGATTCCGTCGCGCACCCGCAGGTAGCTGTACAGCTCGTCGAAGACCGTGAAGTCGTTCACGTCCACCGTGATCGGATGCGCGTCGGTCGCGACGCCCACCCTGCCCTCCGCCCAATCCGGATGCATGGTGGTTCCGCGCACCCACCGACCGCCGACGATGTCTTCCCAGGCAGGCTCGTCCGGGAAGGCGGTCGACGCAACGTGCATCACCAGGAGCGGCAGCCCCGCCGCGAGGTAGTCGGCGAGGCCGACGATGGCCGCCGAGTCTGTCGCGGAGGCACGTTCGGCATTGCCCGCGTTGATCACCAGCAGGTCCGGTCGAGCGCTCGAGTCGCTGAGCTGCCCGAGCGACAGCCCGACCGCATCGGATGTTCGCACCTCGTGCCCGAGCTCGGTGAGAAGCTCCGCAATGCGAGCGGAGGTTTCGGAGAACGGATGCCACGGATCGGTGAAGTCGCCGCCGCCGGAGAGGAGAAGTGTTCGTGTCACGCGGGAATCCTATCCGGAACGCGCATTCCGGCACGCACCCGGGCCATCGGCTCGACTGACAGGCCATCAGCTCGACTGATCGGATGCAATCTCGCGTAGCGGCTGTCGTCCGCGATCCGTTCGCAACTCAGGCAAAACCGTCCGGGCCACGCAGGGAGGTGCGGATGTGGCGGCCGCCGCGCGCGTTCTGCCTGAGTTACGCACACGGACCGTCCGGTGCCGACCACACGCGAGCGCCAGGCAGGGCCGCGAGAGGGCGAGGTCCGCCACGGTATCTGGTTCGTCCGTGCGCCGGTTTGTTGTCAGTGCGCCGGTTGTAACCACCGCACTGACAACGAACCGGCGCACTGTTGCGGGACGGGAACGGGAACGGGAACGCGGACGGCGTCGCGCTGCGGCATCCGGTCCCCAGGTCAGACCGCGGCGAGTGCGCTCTCGTACGCGGCGCGAACGTAGGCGAGGTTGTCGGCGGTGCGCTCCTCCAGCGGCAGCTCGGTCGAGAAGTCCTCGAGCGTGACCCAGCCGTCGTAGCCGTGCCGCACCAGGGCGGCAATGTAGGCGGGCACGTCCGCCTGGCCGCCGCGCAGCGTTGCCCAGTCCGCGTGCCAGTTCACCGTTCCGTCGTCGGCAGGCGCGGCGCGAGTCCAGGCGACATTCTTGACATGCACGTGGGCGAGGTACGGCCCGAGCAGCTCGAACGCGGCGGAGTGGTCCTCCTGCCCCTCGATCACGAGATTGCCGAGGTCGTGGATGACGCCGATTTGCGCGGGATCCAGGCCGTCGATCAGGCGGAATGCCGCGGACGCGGACGACGTGATCGAGCCGTGGTGCAGCTCGATAAGTGCCTGCACC
>JAODMG010000190.1 GCA_025464895.1 Microbacteriaceae bacterium
CGGGCCAATGACGGGAAGCCCGAGTATTCCATCCCGAGGTCGAACTGGTCGGTGTAGAAATACGGGATGTCGTCGAAGCTCACGACCTCCCCGAGCATCGACCGCGCGGCGGCAGGACCCTGGTTCAAGGCGTTCGCCCAGTGCTCGCTGCGGATCCGCTGACCGATCACCGGATGCCAGGCGTTCGCAATGTCCCCCGCGGCGAAGATGTCCGGATCGCTGGTCGCGAGCGACGCGTCAACGAGGATGCCGTCGTCGACCACCAGCCCGGCTTCGCTCGCCAGCCGGATGTTCGGAAGCGCGCCGATCCCGACCAGGACCAGGTCAGCAGGCACGACCTCACCGCCGACCAGGGCGACTCCGGAGACGCGGCGCCCGGCAGCGGACGCGACACCAATCAGCCCCTCCACCTCGACACCGGGACGGATGACCACCCCATTCTGCCGGTGGAGCTCCGCGAACACGGCACCGAGTTCGTCCCCGATCGCCTTCGCCAGCGGAATCTCACCGCGCTCGAGAATCGTCACGTCGTTGCCCAGCGTTCGCGCGGTCGCCGCCACCTCCATTCCGATCCAGCCGGACCCGATGACCGCTACCGTCATGCCTCCGCCCCTCAGCGCGTCGCGCAGGGAGTCCGAATCGCCCAGGGTTCGCAAGTAATGCACGCCGTCGAGGGCGGCGCCGAAATCGGCACCGGAATCAGCACCGGGAAGCTCGAGCCTGCGAGGCGAGGAGCCGGTGGCGAGAAGGAGCCGGTCGTAGCGGTGCCGCTCGCCGGTGGTCAGCTCGACCTCATGATTCGACCGATCGATTGCCGAGACCGTCACTCCCGTGCTCAGCTCGATCCGGTTCTCCGCGTACCAGTCGCCCGGATGCACGAACACGGTCTCGCGCTCCTCCGAGCCGCCGAGGTAGCCCTTCGACAGGGGAGGACGGATGTACGGCCGATGCTCTTCTGAGCCGAGAAGTCGCACCGATCCGTCGAAGCCACGCCCTCGCAATTCCTCGGCCGCGGCTGCCCCGGCCAGGGCCGCGCCGACGATGATGAATTCTCGTTCAGTGGCCATTTTCACACCTTCGCGCACTCGGTCCGGTCCCGAAAATCCCGCCGGATATCGGCACGATAGTCGCCGTCGAGCAATATTGCTCAGAATACTCAGGATTCACCCAGCCAACGCGCAGATACTGACTTCATGAGTGATGGACCCAGGATTCTTATCGTCGACGACGAGCCCAATATTCGTGACCTGCTGACGACGAGTCTGCGGTTTGCCGGTTTTGCCGTGCGAGCCGTGGGAAACGGTGCACAGGCGATCTCCGCGGTGTTGGAGGAGGAGCCGGATCTGATCATCCTCGACGTGATGCTTCCGGACATGAACGGCTTCGGAGTGACCAAGCGGCTACGGGCATCCGGCTACACGGCGCCAATTCTCTTTCTCACCGCCAAGGACGACACCGAAGACAAGATCACCGGGCTCACGGTCGGCGGAGACGACTACGTCACCAAGCCGTTCAGCCTCGACGAGATCGTGGCGCGGATCAAGGCGATCCTTCGCCGCACGATGCAGGACGAAGAGGATGCCATCATCCGCGCCGGCGAGCTCACCATGGATCAGGACACCCATGAAGTCACTGTCGGCCCCGAGCAGATCGAGCTGAGCCCGACCGAGTTCAAGCTGCTTCGCTACCTCATGTTGAACCCGAACCGGGTGCTGTCGAAGGCGCAGATCCTCGACCACGTCTGGGAGTACGACTTCAACGGTGACGCCGGCATCGTAGAGAGCTACATCTCGTACCTGCGTCGCAAGCTCGACCAGTTCTCCGAGGAACCGATCATCCAGACCAAGCGCGGATTCGGCTACATGCTCAAGGCGACTCGAGCGTAGGCACAGTCCCTGGACAGATTCAGGGCCTAGCCTTATCAATCGTGCACGAGCAGCTGACGGACTGGTGGAACGGGGTCTCCCTCCGCACCAAAATCACCGGCGTAACGGTGCTGTTGGTCACGCTCGGCCTGCTGGTGGCCGGGGCAGGCACCATGACCGTGCTGCGCAATTACCTGTCCACGGTCGTCGACCAGCGGATCACCCAGTCCGCGGCGAGTGTGACCGGGGTCTCCGGGACCGACACGAGCTGCAACCCGATGGTGGATCCCGACCGGTTCTATTTCGCCGTGCTCAACGTCAAGGGCACCATCATCTGTGACAACAATCGAGACAGCTTGAGTCCTCAGCTCAACAACCTCAACATCGAGTCTGTGTTGAAACTCGACGGCTCGACGTTCACCGTCTGGGATGCCGCACACAATGCCCAGTGGCGCGTCGTGGCGCTGCCGGTGACGGACACCAACAGCGGCGGCGCGATCCTCACCGTCGTGGTCGGCGAGAACCTGAACGACAACAACAGCATCATCAACCAGTTCCTGGTGATCTTCCTCGGGTTCGGCCTGTCGGTGATCATCCTCGGCGCCGCTCTGACCCGCATCCTCGTCACCTCCACCTTCTCCCCGCTGAAGGAGGTCGAGATCACCGCAGCGGCGATCGCGGAGGGGGACTTCAGCCAACGTCTGCCCGGCTCCACTCCGAACACCGAGGTCGGTCGGCTCAATCGATCTCTCAACACCATGTTGGGGCGCATCGACCGCGCCTTCGCCGACCGGGCGAGGACCATCGACCAGATGCGCCGCTTCGTCGGCGATGCGAGCCACGAACTCCGCACGCCGCTGGTCTCCGTGCGCGGCTACGCCGAGCTCTACCGAATGGGTGCCCTCCAAAAGCCCGAAGAGGTCGGCCAGGCGATGGAGCGCATCGAAAAGGAAGCGATCCGGATGGGTGAGCTGGTCGAGGACCTGCTCGAACTGGCCAGGATCGACGAGGCGAAGCCGCTTCATCTGGCCCCGGTCGACCTGTTACCGATCGCCCAGGATGCCGCGCTGGACGCGATGGCCTCTGCGCCGGATCGCATTGTGACGGTATTTTTGAGTGCACCGACCCACGACGGCGGAGCGCTCGAGGACGCCAGGATGATCGACCCGCCGAACCTGGCCACCGGCCCGATCGCATTCGCCGGCGCGCAACTGGCGCGCCTGCGCGCGCGACGGTCGCGCACCGAAGCCGGGTCGACGGCAACCATGGGGCAGGCGAGCGGCGACCAGGCAGACGAGGTCATCCTCACCGTTCCCGCGGTCGTGCAGGCAGAGGAGAACAAGATCCGGCAGGTGGTCACCAACCTGATGGGCAACGCGCTCCGGTTCACCCCGGAAGGCAGCCCGATCGAACTCGGGGTGCAGGTGGACACACGCCGCGGAGTCGCAACCCTCGACATCGTGGATCACGGCGAGGGAATCCCGCCGCAGATCCGGGAGAAGATCTTCCAGCGCTTCTGGAGGGCGGATTCGTCCCGCACCCGCGAAACCGGTGGAAGCGGCCTCGGACTCTCGATCGTCTCCGCCATCATGGCCGCCCACAAGGGCGACGTCACCGTGCTCGAAACGCCGGGAGGCGGGGCCACCTTCCGGCTCACGCTTCCTCTCCTCACCCACAACAACTAGCCGCGCCAGGTTCGCTGAGCGGGATCTGTTGCGAGGATGCCGCGACCCGACCGCTTAGTGTCGGCGGCAGCTTCGGGAGGCTCCCTGAGCACGGATCCGGAGGAATCATGACGCGCTACCAGGTGGACAGCGAAGCGGTTCTCGGTGCGACCAATGCCGTTCGACTCTCGATCGGCAGGATCCAGGCGGAGGTCGGCGGATTACACGGCCAGCTGGTCAATCTGCAGGGCTCGTGGTCCGGGCAGGCGGCGACCGCGTTCCAATCCGTCGTCACCGAATGGACGGCTACCCAGCGCCGGGTCGAGGAGTCACTCTCGGCGATCAACCAGGCCCTCGGCCAGGCCGGTCAGCAGTATGCCGAGATCGAGGCGTCGAACGCCCGGTTGTTCGGCCGCTGACGACCGTCCGCACGAGCCGACTCGTCAGCACGACCCGACTCGTCCGCACGACCCGACTCGTGCGCACAACTGACCGCACGGGCCAGCGCACACAAGAACCAGCGCAGACAAGAAAAGCGGGGCGCCTCCCGAAGGAGACGCCCCGCTTTTGTCGTTCTGACCGCGTACGGCCGAAGCGAGTAGCCGGACTTAGAAGTCCATGCCGCCGCTCGGGTCGCCAACCGGTGCCTGGTTCTTCTCCGGCTTGTCTGCGACGACGGCCTCGGTGGTGAGGAACAGGCCGGCGATCGACGCAGCGTTGAGCAGCGCGGAGCGAGTGACCTTCACCGGGTCGTTGATGCCCGCAGCCAACATGTCGACGTATTCGCCGGTCGCGGCGTTGAGGCCCTGGCCGGCCGGAAGGTTGCGCACCTTGTCGACGACGACGCCTGGCTCAAGACCCGCGTTCAGCGCGATCTGCTTGAGCGGAGCATCGATGGCGACACGCACGATGTTCGCGCCGGTCGCCTCGTCACCGACGAGACCGGTGA
The DNA here is from genome assembly GCA_025464895.1 of Microbacteriaceae bacterium. Lineage (GTDB taxonomy): Bacteria > Actinomycetota > Actinomycetes > Actinomycetales > Microbacteriaceae > Parafrigoribacterium_A. Next base: position 4,479 of record JAODMG010000190.1, read on the forward strand.
CAGCAGCGCTGTCGAACGCGACCTTGCCGGCCTGGATGAGTGCGACGCCACCACCGGCGACGATGCCCTCTTCGACGGCGGCCTTCGCGTTGCGAACGGCGTCCTCGATGCGGTGCTTGCGCTCCTTGAGCTCAACCTCGGTCGCTGCTCCGGCCTTGATGACCGCAACACCGCCGGCCAGCTTGGCCAGGCGCTCCTGGAGCTTCTCGCGGTCGTAGTCGCTGTCCGTGTTCTCGATCTCGCCGCGGATCTGCTTGACGCGACCCGCGATGGCCTCGGCGTCGCCGGTGCCCTCGATGATCGTGGTCTCGTCCTTGGTGACGACGACCTTGCGAGCACGGCCGAGCAGGTCGAGGGTGGCGTTCTCGAGCT
>JAODMG010000213.1 GCA_025464895.1 Microbacteriaceae bacterium
CGGCCGATACCTCGAGGAGCACGGCGTCGAGCGCAAGGACTACAACTCTTACGGCTCGCGACGCGGCAACCACGAGGTCATGATCCGGGGCACGTTCGCCAATATCCGTCTCAAGAACCAGTTGCTCGACGGCGTCGAGGGCGGGTACACCCGCGACTTCACCAAGACGGATGCGCCGCAGTCGTTCATCTACGACGCCTCGCAGAATTACCAGGCCGACGGTACGCCGCTGGTGATCCTCGCCGGCAAGGAGTACGGCTCCGGTTCGTCCCGTGACTGGGCCGCGAAGGGCACCAGCCTCCTCGGCGTGAAGGCCGTCATCACCGAGAGCTTCGAGCGCATTCATCGCTCGAACCTGATCGGCATGGGCGTCGTCCCGCTGCAATTCCCGGCAGGGGAGAGCTGGGCGTCGCTCGGACTGGATGGCACTGAGGTGGTCAGCATCAGCGGACTCGCCGCGTTGAACAGCGGCAGCACTCCGAAGACGGTTCACGTCGTGGCGGCGCCAAGCGAACACTCCGCGGCCGGAAAGCAGGTCGTCGAGTTCGATGCAGTCGTCCGCATCGATACACCGGGTGAGGCCGACTACTACCGCAATGGCGGAATCCTCCAGTACGTGTTGAGGTCGCTGGTTTAGGATTTCGCTATGACACTTCTCGAGGAGATCCATGGTCCTCGTGACCTGGACGGTCTTTCTCGGGAGCAGCTTGGGCAGTTGGCTGCCGAGATTCGGCAGTTCCTGATAACCGAGGTCTCGAAGACCGGCGGGCACCTCGGGCCGAACCTCGGCGTGGTGGAACTCACCATTGCGATCCACCGCGTCTTCAATTCGCCGCGGGATCCGATCGTGTTCGACACCGGTCACCAGAGCTACGTCCACAAACTCCTCACCGGGCGCCAGGACTTCAGCGGGTTACGCCAGCAGGGTGGAATCGCCGGCTATCCGCAGCGCTCTGAGTCGGAGCACGACGTTGTCGAGAGTTCGCACGCATCCAGCTCGCTGAGTTGGGCCGACGGCATCTCCCGCGCGTTCGAGATGACTGGCCAGGGTAACCGTCACGTGGTCGCGGTGGTCGGGGATGGGGCACTCACCGGGGGCATGACCTGGGAAGCGCTCAACAACATCAGCGACGACAACAGCCGCAACCTGGTCATCATCGTCAATGACAATGGGCGCTCGTATGCGCCGACCATCGGTGGCATGGCGCACTTCCTTAACAGCGTGCGCACCCGGCGGAGCTATCGCGACCTGCATCGCTCGAGCGAGAAGCTGTTCGCTCACTTCGGCACGCCGGGCCGGGCCTTTTATCGCGGTGTTCGTGGTGGTCTCCATGGGTTTCTCTCCAGGTTCACCAACAATGAGGCGTTGTACTCGAACCTCGACATCAAGTACATCGGCCCGGTCGACGGCCACGACCTCCAGGCGGTCGAAGAGGCGCTCCAACAGGCGAAGAACTACGGCGCGCCGGTGATCGTGCACGTGATTACCCAGAAGGGCAAGGGCTACGAACCCGCCGTGCTGGATTTCGCCGACCAGTTCCATGCGGTCGGACAGATCGATCCGGAGACCGGCGAGTCGATCGAAGTCTCCAGCCGTGAGTCCTGGACATCGGTGTTCGCCGACGAGATCGTGAAGCTTGCCGATCGGGATCCGCTGATCGTCGGCATAACCGCGGCGATGCTGCGGCCGGTGGGGTTGCACAAGTTCGCGGCGAAGTATCCAGAACGCGTCTTCGACGTCGGAATCGCGGAGCAGCACGCCGTGACCTCAGCCGCGGGCCTGGCCTTCGGCGGGCTTCATCCGGTGGTCGCCCTCTACGCGACGTTCATCAATCGCGCGTTCGACCAGGTGATGATGGATGTCGCCCTGCACAAGGCCGGCGTTACGTTCGTGCTCGACCGGGCAGGTGTTACCGGTCCGGACGGACCGAGCCACCACGGAATCTGGGATCTGGCGATACTGCAGGTCGTTCCGAACATCCGGCTGAGTGCCCCGCGGGATGCGACCCGTCTGCGCGAGGAGCTGGCCGAGGCTATCGCGGTCACCGACGCTCCGACCGTTCTGCGATTCTCCAAGGGAAGCGTCGGCACAGAGTTCGATGCGCTCAGGCGCACGCCAGACGGTGTCGACATCCTGCGCGAGGCCGCACAGAAGGATGTCCTGATCGTCGCGGTCGGGCAGATGGCCGAGATGGCACTCGATGTTGCCGATCGACTCGCCGCCCAGGGGATCGGCGCGACCGTCGCGGATCCGCGCTGGGTGGTTCCCGTCCCGTCCGGCGTCATTGATCTCGCCGCCCAGCATCGCCTCGTCGCCGTGATCGAGGACGGCATTCGCGTGGGTGGAATCGGCACGCGCATCCGCCAGGACCTCAGGGCCGCCGGGGTCGACACCGCACTGACGGAGATCGGACTTCCCGACGAGTTCCTCGCGCACGGCAGTCGCCAACAGGTGCTGGAGCGCGTCGGACTGACGCCCCAGCAGATCGCTCGTGACCTGGTCGCCCAGGTGCTGGGGAGCAAGCTTCCCGCGGCACGGGCGCTGCCGTCCGAGTCGGCCGAACGACGATTCTGATTCGCCCGCCCGATTCTCGGAGTAGATCCACAGCCCGCTTTGATCCAGAGCGAACTCGGAGTCTTAGCCTTGACGGAGGGGCGCCGAAATAGAGCCTGGCCGCGACCGATTCCACGATCGCGACCCACCAATGGAAGGACCCAAATGAAACACATCACGCTTGGAACCGACGCCGTGGACGTCGGCAGAATCGGGCTCGGCTGCATGGGAATGTCGGCGTTCTACTCCGGCGCAGGACAGGATGACGCCGGATCGATCGCGACCATCCACCGTGCCATCGAACTCGGGGTCACCTTCTTCGACACGGCCGAGATCTATGGTCCTTACATCAACGAGGAACTCTTGGCGAAGGCGTTGGTCGCACGCCGCGACAAGGTGGTTCTTGCCACGAAATTCGGCACGATCCTGCACCGCGGCGACGGCACCCGTGGACTGGATGGAAGCCCGGAGAACGTTCGACTCTCGGTAGAAGGTTCGCTCAAGCGACTTAATACCGACTACATCGACCTGTATTACCAGCACCGCATGGACCCGGGTACACCGGTCGAGGAGACCGTCGGGGCCCTCGCCGAGCTCATCGCGGAAGGCAAGATCCGTCACTACGGCCTGTCCGAGGCTGGCCCGGAGACGATTCGTCGGGCGAACGCCGTGCATCCGGTGACCGCGCTGCAGACCGAGTACTCGCTGTGGTCTCGCGATCCGGAAGCGGAGATCCTGCCTCTCGTGCGTGAGCTCGGCATCGGGTTCGTCGCCTATTCGCCGCTCGGCCGCGGATTCCTGACCGGAACCATCCGCTCGCTCGACGCACTCGAAGCCACCGACTTCCGGCGCGACAACCCGCGGTTCGCCGGCGACAACCTGGAAGCCAACATCCGTATCGTCGAGCAGGTGGATGCGGTTGCCGCAGAGCTCGACGTGAAGCCGGGACAGGTTGCGTTGGCCTGGCTCCTGGCGCAGGGCGACGACATCGCCCCGATTCCGGGCACCAAGCGGGTGTCCTACCTTGAAGAGAACGTGGCGGCGGATGCCATCAGCCTCTCGGCCGAGCAGCTCGCGACGCTCGACGCGGTGGCTGCCCCCGTCGGCGACCGGTACGCGGACATGACCCCGCTCAACAGATAGGTGCTACGGCCTCGCGGCATCGCGCAACTTCGGTGCGCGATTCCTGCGAGGCCGGGCGCTAGTCCGTTCCGCGAATCGGAGGGTGATGGAAGGTATCTCCGAAGGCGCGTTCCGATGCGCCGACGCGGTCGAGGTACGGCGTCGCACCACCCATCTGGAACGGGTAACCCGCGCCGAGAATCAGGCAAAGGTCGATGTCCTCCGGCGCCGAGACGACACCGTCGTCTAACATCCGCTTGATCTCATCGGCGAGCCCGTCCTCGATCCGGCGAAGCAGCTGCTCGCCGGTTATCGGTGTGGTGCCGCCAGAGACGATCTCGACCGCGCGCTTGTCGTATCCCTTGATCTTGCCTTTCGAATCGCGCTCGAAAATGTGGCCGTGCTCTGCGAGCCTGTGCAGGTTTTCGCTGTCGAAGAAGCGGTCGGGGAACGCGGCGTGGTGTGTGTCCAGCACGTGCGCGCCGACCTTGAGCCCGACCAGCTCGAGCAGCTGGAACGGCGTCATCGGAAGCCCGAACGGCTTGATTGACGCGTCGACCACCGCGAACGGGGTTCCGGTATCGACGGCGTGCATCGCCTCTCCGAGCAGCTTCGCCAGGATGCGGTTGACCACGAACCCGGGTGTGTCCTTGGTGATCACCGCGTTCTTATAGAGCTTCGCGGCGGTCACCATGGCCGTGCTGAGGGTTTCGTCATCCGTCTGCGGGGTCCTGACGACCTCCACGAGCGGCATCACCGCAACCGGGTTGAAGAAGTGGAAGCCGACCACCCGCTCCGGATGCTTGAGTTTCGCCCCGATCGCCTCGACCGAGAGGGAGGAGGTGTTCGTAGCGAGCACCGCGGTATCCGAGATGTACTGTTCGACGTCGGCGAAGACGTCCTGCTTCACACCGAGTTCTTCGAAAACCGCCTCGATCACCCAGTCTGCGTCGGCGAAATCCGCCTTGTCGGTCGTGCCGGTGACCAGTGCCTTCAGCCGGTTCGACTCGTCGGGGGTGATGCGGCCTTTATCCAGCAGGCCGTCGATCTCGCCGCGAATGTAGTCGAGGCCCTTGTCGACCCTCGCCTGGTCGAGGTCGGTGATGACGACGGGGACCCGGAGCCGGCGCACGAAGAGCAGTGCGAACTGGCTGGCCATGAGCCCGGCGCCGATCACGCCGACTTTGGTCACCGGCTTCGCCAGCGCCTTGTCTGGAGCCCCGGCCGGTCGCTTCGCGCGCTTCTGCACCAGGTTGAACGAGTAGATGCTCGCGCGGAACTGATCGCCGGCGATGAGGCTGGCCAGCGCCTCATCCTCGGCCGCGAACGCCGTCGCCTTCTCGCTGTTCTTGGCGGCCTTCAGCAGTTCGAGCGCCGCGTAGGGTGATTGTGCGACGGTACCGATCCGGTTTTCGAGCATTTTTCGCGCGATTCCGATGGCGACGTCCCATTTGACCGCGCGCTCGATCCTGCCCGGCTCGTTCGCGCGCTTGACCTTCACGGTGCCGTTGATGACGGCATCGGCCCACTTGACCGAATCCTCGAGAAAGTTGGCAGAGTCGAATATCGCGTCGGCGATCCCGAGTTCGAACGCCTCTACGCCTTTGAGCATCCTGTTGTTCTTGAGCGGGTTCTCGACGATCACCTTGATGGCGTTCTCGATGCCGATCAGGTTCGGGAGCAGGTATGCGCCGCCCCAGCCGGGAATGATGCCGAGGAACACCTCTGGCAGAGCAATGGCCGCAGCGTTGCGATCGACCGTCCGGAAGTCGGCGTTGAGCCCGATTTCGAGGCCGCCGCCCAGCGCGAGGCCGTTGATGAAGACGAACGACGGCACACCGAGCGTTGCGAGCTTGCCGAGCGTCAGGTGGCCGAGCTGTGCCATCTGCTTGGCCACGGCTTTGCTAGGGATTTCCCCGACCTTGCTGAGGTCCGCCCCCGCGGCGAGGATGAATGGCTTGCCGGTGACGGCGACCGCGGCGATCTCCCCGGAGGCCGCACGCAGAGCCAGGGCGTCCAAGACATCCGCGAGTTCGAGCATGGTCATCGGCCCGAGGGTGTTCGGCCTGGTGTGATCCCGGCCGTTGTCGAGGGTGATGAGCGCGAGAGTCTTGCCGCTCGGCAGCGCGATGTCGCGCACGAGGGAGTGGGTGACTACCTCGTCTTCCGCGAGAGAGGCCAATTCGCTGAACCGTGCCGTAAGTGCATCCGAACTCGCCATTACTTCTTGCTCCCGTCGAAGTGGGGGTTTTCCCAGATGACCGAGCCGCCCTGGCCGAGCCCGATGCACATTGCGGTGAGGCCGTAACGCACCTCGGGATGTTCCGCGAACTGAGCGGCCAGCTGGATCATCAGCCGGACTCCGGATGATGCGAGCGGATGCCCGATCGCGATCGCGCCACCCCACTGGTTGACCCGCGGGTCGTCATCGTCGATACCGAAGTGATCGAGAAGGGACAGAACCTGGATCGCGAATGCCTCATTGAGTTCGAACAGGCCGATGTCGGTGATACCGAGTCCGGCCTTCTTGAGCGCCTTCTCGGTGGATGGGACCGGGCCGATGCCCATGATCTCCGGCTCGACCCCCGCGAAGGCGAAGCTCACGAGCCTCATCTTGGCGCTGAGACCGAGCTCGGCCGCCGTGGCCTGACTGGCCAGGAGGCTGACGGTCGCCCCATCGTTCAGTCCGGAGGAGTTGCCGGCTGTCACCCGGCCGTGGGGGCGAAACGGCGTCTTCAGCGCGGCCAGGCCTTCCATCGTGGTCTCTGGTCGTGGCGCCTCGTCGCGGGTGGCGAGTCCCCACCCGGCGTCGCTGCGGATCGCCACCGGGATCAGGTCCGGCTGGATCTTTCCGTCGTCGTATGCTGCCGCGAGTTTCTGCTGGCTGCGCATCGCATAGTGGTCGGCCCGCTCCTTGGTGAGGTGGGGGAACCGGTCGTGGATTCGCTCGGCGGTCGACCCCATGTTGAGTGCCTCTTCGCTTACCAGCTTCTCAGCGAGGAACCGGGGGTTCGGATCGGCGCCGAATCCCATCGGGTGGCGCCCCATGTGCTCAACGCCGCCGGCGATGGCGAGGTCGTACGCACCGAATGCGATCCCGCCGGCGAGGGTGGTGACCGAGGTCATCGCGCCGGCGCACATCCGGTCGATGGCGAAGCCCGGCACGGACTTCGGCAACCCTGCGAGCAGTGCGGCGGTGCGACCGAGTGTGAGTCCCTGGTCGCCCTGCTGTGTCGTCGCGGCGATGGCGACATCGTCGATGCGGTCTTTCGGCAGGTTGGGATTGCGCTCGAGCAGGCCGATCATCGCCTTGACAACGAGGTCGTCTGCCCTGGTGTTCCAGAACATTCCCTTTTCGCCGGCTCGCCCGAACGGGGTTCGAACCCCATCGACGAACACAACTTCATGTCTTTCGGCCACGGTGCCTCCTAGGTTTCAGGTCGTTACCGATCCTAGATGGCGCTATTTGGGCACCTGAATCCTTTGATTCTTTCTACGAAACCGCGTCGTCCGCGTGCTCGACCGGTTGGCTGGCTTCGACAAACGCATCGAGGATCGCTTGTACAGTCTCGTCAAGCTGCCAATCGCGCGCACCCAGGTCCGCGAGCACCGATCGCAGCGCCGGTTCGTCGAGCGGCTGCGGGGGAGACCAGGAAACCCGCCGCAGCAGCTCCGGTGTCAGCAGATTCTCTACCGGGATGCTTCGTTCGCCGGCGATCTCGCCGACCGCGGTCCTCGCAAGCTTCAACCGCCGATCCGCCTCCGGATTGCGCTCACTCCAGGCCCGAGGAGGAGGTATGACGTCGCCGGGAACGCGAAGCACCGGAGTGTCCTCCGCCGCCATTCCGGCTTCGATCGCGGCCCACCAGCGAGGCAGCTCTGAACGGCTGGCCCGTCCGCTGAATTCCCGGAGTGCCGCGAGTTCATGCCGGGTCGCCGGCAGAGCCTTGGCCGCGGCAACCAGTGAAGAATCGGGAACCAACCGGCCGGGAGCAGTGTCGATTTCGCGAGCGTAACGATCTCTCGCTTCCCAGAGTTCCCGTGCGACGGCAAGGCTCTGGCCACCGCGAATGGAATGCACCCCGGAGAGCCTGCGCCAACCTTCGACCTTGGGCGGTCGCACATCACGTGCCAGTACAGCCGCGAACTCCTGCTCGGCGATTTCCCCCTTGCCTGCGTCGGTGAGGAGCGTCACGATGGCGTCGCGAAGGTCAACGAGCAGTTCGACGTCGAGGGCCGCATAGACCAGCCACGACTGGGGGAGCGGCCTGGTCGACCAGTCAGCCGCGGAGTGCTCCTTCGCCAGGTGGATCCCGAGCAGCTCTTCCACGACGGTTCCGAGCCCCACCCGGGGGAGACCGGCAAGTCGGGCGCCGAGCTCCGTGTCGACGATCCTGGTCGGGTTCAGCCCGACTTCGCGAAGGCAGGCCAGGTCCTGGCTCGCGGCGTGCAATACCCATTCCTCGCTCGCGATGGCGGAATTGAGTTCGCTGAAGTCCCCGATCGCCGGTGGATCGAAGAGAAAAGTGCCGGCGCCGCGCCGAAAAATCTGGATCAGGTAGGCGCGCTGCGAGTACCGGAATCCGGATGCGCGCTCCGCATCGATCGCGATGGGCCCGTTGCCCGCGCTGATCTTCCGGACCGCGTCGAGGTATCCGTCGCGATCCTCGATGACCTCGACGGTCTTGTGGGCAGCCGGCTCTACGGTGGTATCCGCAGTTTTCGGCGACTGATTATCCGTACTACTCACGTCCTACTCGGCGGGCTGACAACAGGCTCACTCCCTCAACCGTAGGCGGAAGTCCCGCCAGCATGCACAAAAGTTCACCCCAGCCTTCCACATGTGCGGTCAGTTCGTGATCGAGTGGGGTCCACGATGCCCGCAACTCTATCTGCGCTCCGTCGCCCTGGCTGGCGAGCTCGCCATAGCCGGTCGAGATGATCTTCGTCGCGGTTCCCGAGGCCGCCGCGTAATTCGCACCCTTGGCGTCGAGGGCGTCCACCAGCCAGGACCAGGTGACATCCGCGAGAAAGGGGTCGAGCCCGATGTCCGTTTCCAATGGGGCCTGGACAAAACAGACGACCCTGAATTCTCCGCCCCAGGCGTCTGGCGCCGAAGGGTCGTAGAGCAGGATGAATCGGCCGGTGCCCAATTCGGAGTCGGAGCCGTGACGTGCAGGCGCGACATCCGCCGCCATCGCGATCGAGAATGGGGCGAGGTTCCCGGGCGCCGGTATCTCGTTGACGACCAGCTCCGGACGCATCACAGCCCGACGCACCGCATCGAGTGCGGCACTGAAGGGGGCAGGTACCGATGGTCCTGAGACATTTTCGGGCACGACAGAAGACTAAAGTTCAAGCGTGAAGGATTCGCGGAGGCACGCCGTTCGTTGGTCACGATGGTGGAAGGGCGCGCTGCTCGTCGGTGCCGGTCTCTCCGTCCTGATGGCGATCGCCACCAGTGTGCTCACGGTCGTCGTAGCCAGGATGGTCGTGACTCCGCCGCGGCGCAGGGCCGAGGATGTTCGGGTACTGGCCGTAGACCTCCCGCGCCGCAAGATTGTACTCAGCGTCACCGCAGACTCCGTGGTTCCGGGCCGGTACAGCTTCTGGTTCGCCGACGGCCTCGGTCACGCGAGACTCGGCGACGTGCTCGAGCTGACCACCGATTCCGTAACCAGGGAGATCCTGACCGTAGATTTCGGCAACCTGGGACGGGCGCGACATGGCCGATTCAGCGGCTGGTTCTACCTGACACCGAGCGACCTTGAGTACCCGTTCGAGAACGTGCAGATCACGACCACGCTCGGCCCGGCCCCAGCCTGGCTGATTCCCGCCGAGCAGGAGACTACGCGCTGGGTCATCCAGGTGCACGGGCGCGCGGTCAATCGCTCGGAGACCCTCCGGGCGGTGCCGGTCTTCCGTGCGGCGGGCTACACATCGCTGCTTGTGTCCTATCGCAACGACGAGGATGCGCCATCGAGCGTCGACGGGCGCTACGGGCTCGGTGACACCGAGTGGTTCGACGTGGACGCGGCCCTCCATTTCGCCGTCGAGCATGGGGCAACCGAGGTGGTCCTGATGGGTTGGTCGATGGGCGGCGCAACCGTTCTTCAGACCGCAACCAGGTCGTCCCTGTCTGACATCGTGGTCGCGGTGGTCCTGGAGTCCCCGGTCGTCGACTGGGTGACAGCTCTCGAGTTCCAGGCGAAGATCCTGCATCTGCCCCGTCCGATCGGCAGCGGGGTCCTCGCCATCATCGGTCGATCCTGGGGGCGTCGGCTGACCGGGCAGGCCGAATCGATCGACCTCCGCCGCCTCGATTTCGTGCGCAGGGCCGCCGAACTGCACCTCCCGATTCTCATCCTGCACAGCGACGACGACGGCTATGTTCCATCGACCGCGTCGCACGCCCTGGCCAAGGCGCGGCCCGACATCGTGACCCTGGAGGCGTTCACGGTTGCCCGCCACACCAAACTCTGGAACTACGATCCGGATCGCTGGAATCGCGCGATCGACGGCTGGCTTGACGACCACGGCTTGCGGCCGCGGGGCTGAGCCGCGGAACCAATTACGCCGCGATCCTCTCGCGGATCTGTCGTTTGGTGCGTCCGAGCAGCGCGGTCATCCCGCGGATTCGAAGTGGGCTTACCGCCTCGGTCAGGCCGAGTTCCTGCGGATAGTCGTCCGGCACTGCCAGCACCTGCTCGACCGTCAGACCACCGAGACCCTGCACCAGGATCGACGCGAAACCGCGGGTGGTCGGTGCCTCCTTCGGCGCCGTTGCATAGAGGTGGACGATGTTCTCGTCACTGACATCGACGAAGATGAACACCGGCGACTGGCATTCGACGACACGCTCGAGCAGGTCGGGGTGATCCCGGTACTGCTCAGGCAGCTCGGGCAGCTCGTTGGAGAATTCGAGCAGAAGGACGAGGCGCTCGCGCTGTTCGAGCGAGAGGAAATCGTCCTTGATCTGGGCGAGCGATTCTGGCAGCGGCGTTTCGGTCATGGTCTCTCCATTGTTTCACCCGGTCCGGAATTTTTCAGCGCCGCCAGACGAGGATGACCGGACCGCGGGGGTCCGGTCTTCGTCGTTACTGTCGCTGCGACCTGGCTCGTTACCTCTTGGCGGGAACGAGTCCGGGCTCGGATCCCTTGACGATGGGGACGCGCACCGCGCTACCCCACTCGGTCCACGAGCCGTCGTAGTTGCGCACGCCCTCGAAGCCGAGGAGATAGGTGAGGACGAACCAGGTGTGACTCGAACGCTCACCGATGCGGCAGTACGCGATGATGGCGTCCCCGTCTTTGAGCCCGGCCTGGTCGCGGTACAGGGCAGTCAGTTCGTCCAGCGGGCGGAACGTGCCATCCTCCGCGGCGGCCTTGCCCCACGGCACGCTCTGCGCGCTCGGGATGTGGCCGGCACGAAGGGCTCCCTCTTCCGGGTAGGCCGGTGCGGTCGTGCGCTCCCCGCTGAACTCCTCCGGCGAACGTACGTCGATGAGCGGGTTACCAAGGTGAGCGATGACGTCGTCCTTGTAAGCGCGAATCGGCGCATCGTTACGCTCGACTACCGGATAGTCGACCGCTGTCGGGGTGGACGTCTCGGTGACGTATTCGCGGTCCTCCGCCTCCCACTTGGCGCGGCCCCCGTCGAGAAGGCGAACGTCCTCGTGGCCGAACAGGGTGAACACCCAGAGCGCATATGCCGCCCACCAATTGCTCTTGTCGCCGTAGATCACCACGGTGCTGTCCCGCGAAATACCCTTTGACCCGAGCAACTTCGCAAATCCCACACCGTCGATGTAGTCACGCTCGACCGGATCGTTGAGGTCGGTGTGCCAGTCGATCTTCACGGCGCCGGGGATATGACCGGTCTCATAGAGCAGCACATCCTCGTCGGATTCGACGATGACGAGTCCCGGGTCGTTCGCGTGCGCCTGCAGCCATTCCGTACTGACCAGCCGCTCTGGATGGGCGTACTCGGTGAACTTGGACGATGAGTCGACCTCGACGGTCATTGTTACCTCCGGTGGGTGCCCCGTGGATGACTGGGGGCGGATGAGTCTCGGGCTAGGCTTTACCAGGCCCTACTGCGAATCTACGCAATAGCGATGTGCATATACAGGGTATTAGTAAGACTTCGACACAATAAGAGGCCTGCCTTTGACTACCGTTTCGCCACGCTCACCATCGAGCCTGGTCGAGCTCACGCCCACCCTGTCCGGTGCGGAAATCGTGGGCCAGCTGGTACCTCCGCGACAGTTCCACACGGCATCCCTGGAGTCCTATCGGCCGGATCGAGACTACCCGTCCCAGGGAGCCGCGGTTGCCGCCGTTCGCAACTTCGCCACCGCCTGGACGGCCAAGCAGAAGAGTGGCTTCTTCTCTCGCCGAAAGAGCCCGGATGCGCTGCCGGGGATCTACCTCGATGGAGGCTTCGGCGTCGGTAAGACCCACCTGCTCGCGGCGCTGTGGCATCTCGCGCCCGGCCGCAAGTATTTCGGCACATTCATCGAGTACACGGCCATGGTCGGGGCATTGGGCTATGCGCCGACAGTGGCGCTTTTGAAGGGGGCATCCCTGATCTGCATCGACGAGTTCGAGCTCGACGATCCGGGGGACACCCGACTCATGTCCCGGTTGCTCTCCGACCTGGTCGCCTCAGGATCGCGGATCGCCGCGACCTCCAACACTCCGCCGAACGCGCTCGGTGATGGCCGATTCGCCGCGCAGGACTTCCTGCGGGAGATCGACGCGCTCTCGGCCAGGTTCACGACCATCCGGATCGACGGGGTCGACTATCGCCGCCGCGACCTGCAGGGCCATGCCGTCGCCCTTCAGGACACGGAGTTCGATAGCGCCATCGATGCTGTCCAGGGCGCTGCCATCGATGGAGCGGTCACGGTCGACGACTTCGACGCTGTCATCAAACACCTCGCCACCGTTCATCCGGCACGCTACGTCAAGCTCGTCGACGGCCTCGGCGCGATAGGGATGCGCGGTGCACACGTATTGGCCAATCAAACGGATGCACTGCGGTTCGTCGCATTCGTCGATCGCCTCTACGACGCCCAGGTTCGAGTTTTCTCCACTGGGATACCGCTCGATCAGGTCTTCGCAGATGACATGCTCGCCGGGGGCTACCGCAAGAAGTATTTGCGCGCGGCGTCCCGGCTGATCTCGCTCACCTCGGCGACGATGGCCTGAGCCCCGTTTTCCACCGCAGTTCAGCGGGACCGAACAATTCAGCCGGACTGAACAGTTCAGCTGGACCGAGTAGTGCGGTAGTGCCGAGTTCGCGCGACCACGAGCAGCACGCCGATCACCCCGGCGACGATGGACGCGACCAGGACCGCGAGAGTACCCTCGACCGCGACCACCGGGGCATTTCGGTAGGCGAGTTCGTTCATCAGTAGCGACACCGTGAATCCGACCCCCCCGAGTCCGGCAACGGCAACGATGTCGCCAAGGGAGAGCAGGTTGCCGAGCTGTTTTCGACCGGCGAGCGAGCGGGCGATTACGGCTCCTCCGGTGATCCCGATCAGTTTTCCGACCGGGAGGGCGACGACGATAGCCCAGAACACCGGACTGAATCCGCCGATCCCGACGGCGGGGAGCGCCACAAGTGCTGCCACGAATGCGAAGAGGGGAAGGATCACACCGTTCGAATACGGTTCGATCGCGTATCGGGCCCGTGCACCGTTCTTGGTCCCCATTGCGAGGCCGAGCGCGACACCGGCGACGGTCGAATGGATGCCGGAGAAGTAGACGAGCATCCAGGCCACGATCCCGAGCACGATCAGCGCGACGACGATCCGGCCGCTGGCCCGCCGCCCGCCCTGACGGCTCACCCAGCCGAAGAGCAGCACGACCGGGATGGCGAGCAGCAGTGGCACCGGGTTGAGATCGGTGGTGAAGAAGAACGCGATGATCAGGATCGCGATGAGATCGTCGATCACGGCGACTCCGAGGAGTAGCGCCCTGATTCGGGCAGGAAGTCCGCGTCCGGCGATGGCGAGGACCCCGAGGGCGAACGCAATGTCGGTCGCGGTGGGGATCGGCCAGCCGGAGGACAGCCCGGGCTCTCGCACGAAGGCCAGGAAGATGAGGGCGGGCGCGATCACGCCTCCAACCGCGGCCAGGGCTGGGACGAGTGCCTTTTGCGGGCTGTCTAGTTCGCCGTGGCTGAGCTCATGACGGAGTTCGATTGCGGCGAGGAAGAAGAAGATCGCCAGGAGCCCGTCGGTGACCCAGTGCCCGACGGAGAGATCGAGCCCAGGCAGAGGCAGATGGAAGTCTCGAGCCGCCATGACCGCCGGTCCCCAGGGAGTGTTGGCGAGAATGAGTCCGAGCGCCGCCGCCCCGATCAGCAGGAAGGCGGCGTAGCGCTCGCTTCGTAGAAACCTCATCGCCTTGAAGTCTAGGGATAGGGGGGACACGGGACGGCCAGCGTTCGCGGCAATCGCGAAGCAATCCGAAACACGATGTTTACCTGGACCCCAATCGTGTAACACCCCCGAAACACCGAGACACTCCTGTCGAAACGTTGGGGCGCGAAACTTTCCGGGTAACCCAAGGTGACCTTTCCCGAGTCAGCCGCAGACGGCTGTGGCTGGGCACAAGGTACATCCTTTGCACGAGAGAGAGGTAACAGCACATGGTCTACCTAACGGCTGAGACAGATGCCATCACCAGCAATGTGAACTCGCTGTGGCTTCTGGTTGCTGCAGCGCTTGTACTCCTGATGACGCCGGGCGTCGCGTTCTTCTACGGAGGAATGGTGAGGGCGAAGAGCGTCATCAGCATGATGATGATGAGCTTCGGTGCCATGGGGCTGGTCGGAGTGCTCTGGGTGCTCTACGGCTACGGACTGTCTTTCGGCCCGGCGCTCATCCCGGGCTGGCTCGGGAACCCGAGCACGCTGTTTGGCCTCGGCAAGCTGGTCGGAATCGGTAAGGGCGGCGCGATGACGCCGGATCTGCCCGGTCTCGCCTTCGCCGGTTTCCAGGCGACGTTCGCCATCATCACCGTCGCACTGATCTCCGGCGCGATCGCCGACCGCGCGAAGTTCGGTGCCTGGATGGTCTTCGCAGGAGTCTGGGTCACCCTGGTCTACTTCCCGGTCGCCTACTGGGTATTCAACCTCGCCGATGGCTGGGCACCCCACGTGCTCGGCGTGAACGACTTCGCCGGAGGTACCGCGGTACACATCAACGCTGGAGCCGCAGGTCTCGCTCTGGCACTCGTGCTCGGCAAACGTGTCGGCTTCAAGAAGGGCCTGTCGAAGCCTCACAACGTGCCGCTGACTCTTCTGGGTGCCGCGCTCCTGTGGTTCGGCTGGTTCGGGTTCAACTCCGGCTCAGAGGCCGCCGTCGACGGTGTCGCCGCCATCGCCTGGATCAACACCCTCGCGGCCCCTGCTGCCGGAATCATCGGTTGGCTGATCGTCGAGAAGATCAAGGATGGCAAGCCGACGTCCATCGGTGCTGCATCCGGAGCCGTTGCGGGCCTCGTGGCAATCACGCCGGCCTGTAACATCCTGACCCCGGGTTGGGGCATCGTCCTCGGAATCCTGACCGGTGCCGTCTGTGCACTCGCCATCGACCTCAAGTACAAGCTCGGCTTCGACGACTCGCTCGACGTTGTCGGAATCCACCTCGT
>JAODMG010000226.1 GCA_025464895.1 Microbacteriaceae bacterium
CCGTTCTTCATCAGCCTCGCCGCCTGGATCGGGATCTACGCGCTGTTCCTCATCGTGAAACCGCTGTCCCGCCGGGCGCTCACCGCGGTGCGCCGGCCGATCCGGATCGCCCTCGCCGGTTGGCTGGCGCCGGCAATCCTCGGCGTGGTGCAGATGGCCGCGGTCTTCCTCATCGTCGCGCTCGCGCTCAGGCTCGATGTCGGCAACCCGCTCGCGACCTACGGCTTCATGGCGCTGGCCTCGCTGACTTTCGCCGCGATCATCCTCGCCCTGAATGCCTGGCTCGGCAGCGTCGGGCAATTCCTCGGCTTGGTGCTGATGGTGGTGCAGCTGGTGACCGCCGGCGGAACCTTCCCGTGGCAGACGCTTCCCGGTCCGCTCGCCGCCCTCCATCACGCCCTGCCGATGAGCTACGCCGTCGACGGCCTGCGCCAGCTCATGTACGGCGGCAGCGCGACGACGGCGCTCAGCGACGCGCTCGTGCTGCTGTGCTGGCTGCTCGGCGGGGTCGCCCTCACGGCGCTCGCTGCGATGCGGATGACGCGGCATCGCACCCTTCGCGACCTGCGTCCTTCGCTGATCGGGTAGGCGGGACGCGCCGGATCAGAACCGGTGCTGGCTGATCCAGGCGTGCATCGCGACAGCAGCCGCGGCCGAGGCGTTGATGCTGCGGGTGCTGCCGAACTGGCTGATCTCGACCACCGCATCCGCTGCTTCGATCGCCTCCGGACTGAGGCCGGGGCCCTCCTGGCCGAAGAGCAGCACGCAGGCCGCCGGGAACTCAAAGGTCTCGATGATGACCGAGCCGGGGACGTTGTCGATCGCGATGATCGGCAGGTTCGCGCCGTGGGCCCACTCGACGAAGGACTCGACCGTGTCGTGGTGCACGACGTGCTGGTAGCGATCGGTCACCATCGCGCCGCGCTTGTTCCAGCGCCTGCGCCCGATGATGTGCACGGTGTCGGCGGCGAACGCGTTGGCGCTCCGCACGATCGACCCGATGTTCATGTCGTGCTGCCAGTTTTCGATGGCGACGTGGAACGGATGCCGGTGGGCGTCGAGATCGGCGACGATCGCGGCCATCCGCCAATACCGGTAGCGATCGATCACGTTCCGTGAATCGCCCTTGGCGAGCAACTCCGGATCCCACTGCTCACCGTCCGGCGGCTCGCCCTTCCAGGGACCGACGCCGTGGGTGGTCAGTTCGACGGACGGGTTATGTTCTGCGGCACTCACGCATTCGAGGCTAGCGGTCAGCCGGCGCGAACAATCGTCATAATGACCGCGGCACTCACCGCGGCCGACGACAGCAGCGTTCCAACCAGCGCGAGCGAGTTGAATCCGGGATCGCGAACGAGGCACATAATGCCGATCGCCATGGCGATGAGGCCGAGGGCGCCGGCCGGAATGCTGAGCAGCGGGATGAATGCGGCGACCAGGGCGATCGCGGCGATGACGATCGTGGCGATTCCGAAATTTCGCAGTGGCGCAGCGGACGCGACAAGGCCTGCCACCGCCTCTCGCGGTTGAGTCTGCGTCACTTCAGTAGCTTGGCAGGGCGTCGCGCTCGATGGCACCCCGCGTTCGTGGGTCACGACGCAACAGTACTATTGCGGCATGAGCAACCGCCGTGAAATCGAGTGCTGGCTGACCGACATGGATGGGGTGCTGGTGCACGAGAATCATCCGCTGCCGGGTGCCGCGGCGCTGCTTCAGCAATGGAGGGACCAGGGAAAGCCGTACCTCGTGCTGACCAACAACTCCATCTACACGCCGCGCGATCTGAGTGCGCGGCTGGCGGCATCCGGACTCGAGGTCCCGGAGGAGGCGATCTGGACTTCCGCCCTCGCGACGGCCGACTTCCTCGCCTCGCAGATGCCAGGCGGCAGCGCGTTCGTGATCGGCGAGGCCGGCATCACCACGGCGCTGCACGAGGCCGGATTCATCATGACGGACACGAAGCCCGACTACGTCGTCGTCGGTGAGACGCGCAACTACTCGTTCGAGGCCATCACCCGCGCCATCCGGTTGATCGGTGACGGCGCGCGATTCATCGTGACCAATCCGGATGCCACCGGTCCGAGCGCCGAGGGACCGATGCCGGCGACCGGTGCGGTCGCCGCCCTCATCACCAAGGCGACCGGCAAGGAACCGTACGTCGTCGGCAAGCCGAACCCGATGATGTTCCGCTCGGCGATGAACAAGATCGGCGCGCATTCCGAGAACACCGGCATGATCGGCGACAGGATGGACACCGACATCATCGCCGGAATCGAAGCGGGGCTGCACACCATCCTGGTGCTCACCGGCATCAGCGACCAGGCCGAGATCGAACGCTATCCGTTCCGCCCGGACGAAGTGTTGAACGGTGTGTTCGAGTTGCTGGAGGAAGAACCGATCGAGTCTGACGAGCAGTAGCCGGCTCTCTGCAACCGGCGCTTCAAACCGGCACTTCAAACCGGCACTTCAAACTACGCCGCGGGAGCCGCCGGCGGCACCGTAACGCTTGTCGTCAGCGGCTGGCCGGATGACCTGGTGACGAAGCAGTAATAGCTTCGGGCGCCGCCCGTCCACTGCTTCTCGTCCGCGGGGAAGCTGCCGGCGATCTGGATGTCGTTGTACGCCCCGGCCGCACCGAGATCGATGACGGATGGCGCGGTGCAGAGCAGGTTGATCTGGGCTTGCAGTGCGTCCGCGCCTGGGTACGGCGCGCTCGTGACATCCGCTCCTGGAAAGGTGCCGCGGGCGACCATCTGGGCCGGATGCGGCGTCGCGCAATCGACGACGGTGAACTTCTCGGCCCAGGCCGAATCGTACGGAGCCAGGCACTCCCCGCCGCGCAACGCGTCCCACTTGTACGTTCCGACCGCGACCGGGCCGACCGGCTGCACCGTCGGCGTCGCGCTCGGGGTCGGGGACGGCTTCGCCGAAACGCTCGGCGAGACCACCACCACGGGAGCGGCGCCGGTCAGCTGCGACGCCCTCGTGCCGATGAAGAACAGGACGGCGAGCGCGAGCAACGCGACAAGCGCGACGGCGACCCAGACCAGCACCAGCTGGGATCTGGCCGGCTTGTCGCGAGTGGGGCTCGCGGGAATCGCCGCTGTCGCCCGGATGCGGCCGGTGTCGCGCGGAACACCCATTCCGCCGAACAGTGCGTCCACCGAACCTGGGCCGCTTTCTCGGCTGTTGCCTGCCGAGTGCCCGGCGATGCCGCCCAGTAGCTCCGTCGCGGGATCCGCAACAGACGCGGTCGGCGCTGCAGGCGCGAACAGCTCTGTCGCCGTTCCCTCCCAGGCGAATGCGACCGTCGGGACGCCGAAGTCCTGGGACTGGCCGCCGGCGAGCGATGCATCCGGCGGAACCTCCGACAACGCAGTGTCGGCTTCTGAGGTGCCGGCGGGAGTGTCGGCGGAGGGAGTGTCGGCTGCGGGAGCCTCATGGATGTCGTCGGCAGGAACGGCCAGGATGCTGGTAGCGAACGGGTCGGCCGCGAACGGGTCTGCCGCAAAGGGGTCTGCGGCAAACAGGTCGACCGATGGCGCGTCGGTCAATGGCGCGCTTGTCGATGGCGCACTGACTGGCGGGGTTGGCGGATCCAACGGCCACGGCTCGGCGTGGGATCCGGTGCCCGAGAAGGTGATCGCCTCAGTGAAAGTGAGCGCCTCGGTATCCGGCTTCGCGGCGGACGTGTCGTCACTCGACACATCGCTGCTGGTCGAATCGTCATCGCTCGAATCCGCATCGCTCGAATCCGCATCGCTCGAATCCGCACCGGGCGAATCCGCAGCAGGCGAAACGTCGCTTGACTGTGCTGCGCTGGTCGGCGTGAGTCCCCAGCTGAACACACCACCGGGGGTCGGCGGCGAGAATGTCGGTGTCGCCGGAGGAACAACCGGAACAACCGGAACGGCGGGAATCACCGGAATTGCTTCGGCAACGGGATGCGCCGCGGACACAGGATGCGACCCCGAAGCCCATGGCGCGGGCTCGTGTCCTGGAGCGCTCGACTCGTCCGAAAAATACAGCTCGTCGGTCGTGGGCGGCTCGTCGGAAGCGCGCGGCCTGTCGGTCGCGTGCTGCTTCTCGGAAGCGCGCGGCTCATCGTCCGGCTCATCGTCCGAACCGAACTGGGCAGACAGCCAGTCGCTGGGGTCGACCGGATCATCGTGCCGGCCGCGCTCATCCGTCATCAGGAGAGCCCGAGATCTTCCAGCCCGATGGCCGCGAAGTACGGGTAGCCGGCGGCCTCGATGACCTCGCGGGCGCCGGTGTTCCGGTCGACGACGACGGCGACCGCGGCGATTTCTGCCCCGACCTTGAGGAGCGCCTCGATCGCGGCGAGCGGTGAGCCGCCGGTTGTCGACGTGTCTTCGAGCACGATCACGCGCTTCCCGGCGAGATCCGGTCCTTCCACCTGACGGCCGCGGCCGTGGTCCTTCGGGGCCTTGCGCACAACGAAGGCGTCGTAGTCGAGCCCGCGGGCGGCGCCCTGGTGCAGCACGGCGGCCGCGATCGGGTCCGCGCCCATCGTCATCCCGCCGACGGCACTCACCTCTGGTACATCCTTGATCAGGTCGAGCATGACCTGGCCGATCAGCGGCGCGACCCTGTGGTCGAGGCTGACCTTGCGCAGGTCGACGTAGTAGGTCGCCTTCTTGCCGCTGGTCAGCGTGAAGTCGCCATGGAAAACGGCCTCGGCAGAGATGTGGGCAATGAGTTGCTGTCGCGCTTCGGTCACCTGCTCAACTTTAGGGCACCGGCGGTGCGAACCCCCAGATCGGCCGGTGCCCCCGGGGATCGGCGGCGGCGGGTGCTGGGCTGCGAACGCGCCGACGGAGGCTACCGGTAGCGTTGGATCATGCGCGTTGCAACCTGGAATGTGAACTCGATCCGCACCCGTGTCGGCCGGGTCGTCGACTGGCTGGTGCGTGAGGACATCGACGTGCTGGGCATGCAGGAGATCAAATGCAAGCCTGAGCAGTTTCCGATCGAGGCGTTCGAGGAGGCAGGCTACGAGGTCGAGATCCACGGGTTCAACCAGTGGAACGGCGTCGCATTCGCCAGCCGACTTCCGATGACGGATGTCGCTACCCGGTTCGAAGGCATGCCCGGGTTCCTCAAGGGCCAGGAGGGCCCCGATCTCCCGGCCGAGGCGCGGGCGATGGGTGTCACGGTCAACGACATCCGACTGTGGAGCTTGTACGTTCCGAACGGTCGGGCCCTCGACGATCCACATCTGGCATACAAGCTCGACTGGTTGGCCGCTCTGCGTGCCGACACAGAGGCCTGGCTGGCCGCGCATCCGGACCAGCCGCTCGCCCTGATGGGCGACTGGAATGTCGCGCCGACAGACGCGGACGTCGGCGATCCGACCTTCGTCCCCGGGCTCTCCACCCACATCTCGCCGGAGGAGAGAGCGGCTCTTGCCGCGTTCGAGACGGCCGGACTGACCGACGTCGTTCGCCCGCTGGTGCCGACCGGCTTCACCTTCTGGGACTACAAGCAGCTGCGTTTCCCGCGCAACGAGGGCCTTCGAATCGACTTCATCCTCGGTTCCCGGCCGTTCGCCGACCTGGTCACCGGGGCGAGCATTCACCGCAATGAACGCAAGGGAGACGCGCCGAGCGACCATGTTCCGGTCGTGGTGGACCTGGATGTCGCGACCGAGGACGACGACGATCGGCCGATGATCTTCTAGCGGCTAACGGCTGAGGAGAGCCGCCACCAGCACGAGCACGGGGACGGCACCGATCGTCGTGATCAGAACGGTGTCGCGGGCGATCGTCACACCGCGTTCGTAACGCTGGGCGTAGTTGAAGACGTTCTGCGCGGACGGCAGGCCGGCGAGCACCACGACCGAGAGCAGATGCTTCGGATCGAGGTGGAACACGAATGCCCCGAAGATCCATGCAATCACCGGCATGAGACCGAGCTTGATCGCGGAGGCGAGCAGCACGTCTCGGCGACCGGACCCGGGTTTCAGCAGCCGTTGGCCGTGGAGCGACATGCCGAACGACATCAGCACGACCGGAACCGCCGCGCCGCCGACGATCGTGAATGGCTCCATCACAACCGGCGGGAGCTTCACTCCGGTCACCGAGAGGATCACGCCGACCAGCGAGGCGATGATGAGCGGATTGCGCACCGGCTGCAGCAGGATGCGGCCGATCGACACCGAGCCACTCGTCGAGATGTCGAGGACCGAGAGTGCGACCGGTGCGAAAAGGAGCAGCTGGAGAAGCACCACAGGGGCGCTCACCGCGGCGTTGCCGAGAACGTACACGGCGACCGGGATGCCGATGTTGTTCGCGTTCACATACCCGGAACCGAGGGCACCGACCACGAGCTCGGGGACAGGACGCTTCCAGGCGAGCTTCGCGACGACGGCGTAGACAGCGAAGGCGACCAGTGCGGTCATGAGCGAAATGAGAAGCACGGAGGAGAAGAGCGTCCTGACCGAGGCCTCCGAGAGCACCGTGAACAGCAGGCATGGCGACAGCACGAAGAAGACGATTCGGCTGAGCACGAACTGCGCGTGCGGTCCGAGGATGCCGATCCGGCCGACCAGGTAGCCGATGACGATGACGACGCCGATGATCGCGAACCCCTCCAGCACACCACCCATAGGTCTAGTCTGGTGCCCGACATCGTGCGGGCTCGACCACGAGCCGGGAGGGGTGCCCATGGTTTCGCGCGTGACCGTGATCGGCGGCGGCATCCTGGGGCTCGCGATCGCCGAGCGGATGTCGCGGCAGGGCTCCGCGGTAACACTCCTCGAAAAGGAAGACCACTTCGCCGCCCACCAGACCGGGCACAACTCCGGCGTCATCCATGCCGGTCCGTACTATGCGCCAGGCTCGCTCAAGGCCCGGCTCTGCACCACAGGCAACCGTTCGATGATCGCGTTCGCGCGCGAGCACGGGATCCCGTTCGACGTTCCCGGAAAACTCATCGTGGCCACCTCCGTGAAAGAACTGCCGCGGCTGACAGTGCTGCACGAACGGGCGCTGGCGAACGGCGCGGTTGCGCGGCTGATCGGCGCCTCCGAGGCGCGCGACTACGAACCGAACGTGTCATCCGTCGGCGCCCTGCGGGTCGAGACGACTGGCATCGTCGACTATGCACGGGTGAGCCGGATGCTGGCGGAACTCGCACGGTCGCACGGCGCGGAACTGCTGCTCGGGGCATCCGTCCACGACATTCGGACGACGACTCACGGCGTCGAGGTCGCGCACAGCGGTGGCATCGTCTCCTCCGAGCTGCTGATCAATTGCGCCGGCCTGCAGAGCGACAGGATCGCCGCGCTCGCCGGCCTGTCGCCGGAGATCCGCATCATCCCGTTTCGCGGCGAATACTACGAACTGGTCGAGTCGAGGCGCAGCCTCGTGCGCGGGCTCATCTACCCGGTTCCTGACCCGGCGCTGCCGTTCCTCGGGGTGCATCTGACCCGGATGATCGACGGCTCGGTGCACGCCGGACCGAACGCCGTCCTCGCGCTGGCCCGCGAGGGTTACGGCAACCGATCCTTCAACCTGAGAGACACCGCGAGCAGCATCGGCTACCCCGGATTTCTCCGGCTCGCCAGCCGCAACATCGGCACCGGGGCGAAGGAGATCATGCGCTCGTTCTCGAAGCGGCTGTTCGCGGCGAGCCTCGCGCGACTGGTCCCGGCGATCGGACCGGACGACATCGTGCGAGCGGGTTCCGGCATCAGGGCCCAGGCGATTCGGCCGGATGGCACGCTGGCCGACGATTTCATCATCCAGCGCGCCCATCGGCAGGTGCACATTCTCAACGCGCCATCGCCGGCCGCGACGAGTTCACTCGAGATCGCCCGCTACGTCGTCGGTCAGCTCGCGGATGAGTTGTGACCGCTTGCGAGCATCAGCGCATCGCCCGGTAGTGCGCCCGCAGCTCCGGTGACAGGTGCTCTGTCGCGTAGCTGAGGGCGGTGCGCGGCATCCGCGGCGCGTTCTCGTCGAGGAACCGGATGAGCGTGTCCGGGTCGACGCGCTTGCCGACCTCGCGCAGCATCCAGCCGACCGCCTTGTGGATGAGGTCCTCGCCGTCGCCGAGCAGCATTCCGGCGATCTCGATGGTCGTCGATGCATCACCCTGCTTCAGGAACGCGAAGGTCGAGAGCATCGCGACCCGCCGCTCCCACAGCTTCTCGCTCGCGGCGAGATCGAACAACAGGTCCCTCGGCTGATCGATGAGGAACTCTCCGAGCACGAACCCGGCCGAACTGTCGACCAGGGTCCCAGTTGTTCACCCGTCCGCGTCTGACCGCGTCGAGGTAGAACCGGACCATCGTCTCGCGCAACGAATCGTCGCGCGTCTTCTGCCTGCTCGCACGCGCGAAACGCGCGTTCAGGATGATGAGCCCGGCGAGCCGGTGTTCGTGCACCTCGCTGTCGAGAAGAACTGCGATCTCATCGAGCGGCAATCCCTGGAACCGTTTCGCAACACCGCGGGTCGCCGGAACGCGCACCCCGATGAACACGTCCCCTGCGCCGTATTGGCCCGGTCCGGTCTTGAAGAAACGCTGCAGGAAACTGGCGTCCTCGCCGTCAGCCAGCTCGGCGAGCGCCGCCTTCACGTCTGCAGCCATCACCCCCGGCGCGGTCACCCCTCGCGCCTTCGTCCCCGCCGCGGAACCGGACTCCATAAGCCAAGCCTATGGCGGTATTGAGCGCCCCGATCGTCGGCGGCGCAATTATCCGCCGGTGGGCACAACCAAACGCTGCGATTCCCCCGTTACGCTCGAATGGCACGCATCACCGCGCCGCAATTCAGAAACAGGATCGGAGGTCGAGCCATGTCACAGATCGTGTCGTCGAAGGTCGTGTCGCCGAAAGTCGTGTCGCCGAACGCCATCGTTGGAGAACCCGAGGTCGTTGAGGACCTGGCTCTGCACCCGGCCTGGCTGTCCCTGAAGGCGGCGGTAGCCGACATCCGTGTCGCTCAAATGCAGGACGGCAGCCTTTCGGATGTCGCTGACCGCCCGAAAGCGCGGGAATCCGTCGCGCAGATAACGGCTGCGCTCCTGCGGTTGAGCGAAAAACTGCCCCACGACGCGGAGTACCTCGCGGCGGCGGCGCGCGACCTCGAGCGCTGGGCGGCCGAGGACTTCGGCGTGCCGGACTTCTACGATTCGCTGGTCGCATTCCATCCGGAGACGAATCGCGTCGACGGCCTCCGGCACCTCGTCGTCTTTCCGATGTACACCCAAAACGGCTCGACCGATCGGTTGCTCGAGGCGGTGCTGCTCGAAACGATCTGGCCGGAATTCGTGGCGGAACTGGAAGCGTCCGACTTCTCCAACTCGCTGTTCGTGCCGATCCGATTCCTCGACTTCACCGACGGCTACGACACCAACTCTGCGGTGCTGTTCCCCGAGACGGTGGCCATGCGGGAGATCCCGACCTTCAGCTGGGGTGCGATCTTCGCCGACCGCGAGGCCGCCAGGTTCAGGCGCGTCGTGCGCGCGGCATCCGAAATCACGAAACTCGAGCTTCCGGATGCCGCGAAGCGCCTACTCGACGACCAGTCGATCACCGAGGAGACCTTCGTGATGTGGGACCTCATCCACGACCGTACCCACATGCGCGGCGACCTCCCGTTCGACCCGTTCATGATCAGACAGCGGATGCCGTTCTTCCTCTATTCGCTCGAGGAACTGCGCTGCGACCTCACCGCCTATCGCGAGTCGGTGCGCATCGATCGCGCCCTCTCCCTCGTCGAGGAGAAGCTGACCGACGGCCAGCGGGTGACGCTCGAGCACGCGCGTCTGGTGCAGTACGCGATCATCTTCGATCGAATCTTCCGGTTCGCGATCAGCGGCACCCGGGTGCGCAACTACGACGGCCTCGGCGGGCAGTTGCTGTTCGCCTGGCTGCACCAGCACGACGTTTTGCACTGGACCGACAGCAGGCTCACGATCGATTGGGCAGAGGTTCCGGATGTCGTCATCCAGCTCTCCGACGCCATCAACGAGCTCTACTGGCGCAGCATCGACCGCCCGAAGACCGCTCACTGGCTGGCGGCATACGACCTGGTCAGCGGCACGCTCACCCCGCATCCCGCATCGAAGTGGGCGGTACGCGACCTGCCGCTCGACGGTCCGCCGAAGGGGTTCACCGATGCCGTGCTCGATGACGAGTTTCCGCTGTCGATGTTCTACGAGGCGCTGTCGAAGAAGCTGAAGGCGGTCATCGACTCGACGGCGGGGATCACGGCGCTCACGAAACCCTAGGCGCCAGACCGCGAGCGGCGCCAATTTGGCCCGCCCGAATAGGACAGACTGGATGCCGTGACCGATTTCGAGATTTTGCACGACACCAACTACCGAGGCTTCGCCTCAGACAACTACGCGGGGGCGCATCCAGAAGTGCTCGCCGCGATTGCGGCGGCAAACGGCGGACACCAGGTCGCCTACGGCGAGGACGTCTACACCGAACGACTTCAGCGCGTGGTCAAGCGCCACTTCGGCGACCAGGCTGAGGCGTTCCCTGTGTTCAACGGTACCGGCGCCAATGTGCTGAGCCTGCAGTCGATGCTTCCACGCTGGGGGGCGGTCGTCTGCGCGACGACGGCGCATATCCACACGGACGAGAACGCGGCGCCGGAACGGGTGGCCGGGCTGAAACTGCTGACAGTTCAGAGCCAGAACGGCAAGTTGACTCCCGAGCTGATCGACAAGGAAGCGTGGGGCTTTGGCGACGAACATCGCGCGCAACCCCTCGCGGTGAGCATCACCCAGACCACGGAACTCGGCACGGCCTACACCACGGCCGAGGTGCGCGCGATCGCCGATCACGCGCACTCCAAGGGCATGACCCTGCACATGGACGGGTCGCGCATATCCAACGCCGCCGCGAGCCTCGGCGCACCGCTTCGCGCATTCACGACGGATGCCGGGGTCGACATCCTGAGCTTCGGCGGTACGAAGAATGGCCTGCTCTACGGCGAGGCGGTCATCGTGCTCAACCCCGCGGCATCCGATGGCCTCGCCTTCCTGCGCAAACTCGACATGCAGCTCTCGAGCAAGATGCGTTTCGTCAGCGCCCAGCTGATCGCGCTGCTCGACGGCACCCTCTGGCTGGACTCGGCGAGGCACTCCAATGCGATGGCGGCGCATTTGCGCAGTTCGCTCGAACACGCGATCTCGACCGGCGCCATCAACGGTCTCGGCTTCACCCAGGACACGCAGTCCAACGCGGTGTTCGCAACCCTGCCGGAGGGGGTCGCCGACCGGCTGCGCGAGAACTTCCGCTTCTACGACTGGAACGCGGCGACCCGCGAGGTCCGCTGGATGTGCGCGTTCGACACGACAGAAGCCGATGTCGACGCGTTCGTCGCGGCGATCACCACGGAGCTGGCGGCAAGCCCACTGGGCTAGCTGCGCGCCAGGGCCTTCTCCATTGCGGCGCCGATCACCGTCTGCATCGTGAGGGTCCAG
>JAODMG010000012.1 GCA_025464895.1 Microbacteriaceae bacterium
CTCCCGAGGCCCCCGAGCACCACGATGGTGAGAAGGCGGCTGATCAGGTCGTAGTGACTCCCCGGATTGAATGAGTTCAGCATGCCGAACACCGAGCCGGCGGCCGCGGCGGTCGCGGCCCCCAGTCCGAAGCCGAGGGCAGAGACCCGGTTGGCGTTGACGCCGAGAAGCTGCGCCGACATCGGGTTCTGCACGGTGGCGCGGACGGACCGCCCGAATTTGGTTCGCTGCAGGATCAGGTAGAGCAGACCGAGCATCACAAGGGAAAGCGCGAACGCGACGAACCTCACCAGGCTCACCTGGTAACCCAGGATCGTCCAACTGAAGTTCGCGTAGGCGGGTTGCACGTTGGTCAGGGTCGCCCCGTAGGCGACAGACAGCACACCTTCCACGCCTAGCGCTATGGCGAAAGTCACCAGCAGCGACAGTTGCGCGACGTCATCGCCGTGCAACGGTCGCAGCAGGACGTACTGCACGCCAACTCCCACCAGGAACAGCAGTGGGGTGGTGATGAGGATCGATAGGAACGGATCGATCCCCAGTTGCGTGAACAGTGTGTAGGTGAGGTAAGCCCCGAGAACGACCAGGGCACCCTGCGCCAGGTTCACTACTTTCATGATTCCGAAAATCAGCGTCTGGCCGCTCGCCATGAGCGCGTACACGCCACCGGTGAGTATGCCGAGGATGATGGCCTGGATTAGCGAATGCACTATCTATTCCCGTCTAGCCGGCCCAGTGAGGCTTGGGAGCCATCGGGGCGTGTTGTGCTGTTGCGGAGGGGAAAACGGTCGTCAACTTGCCGCTGATCCACTGGATCAGCAGGTATGCGCCCTTTGGAGCTCCGTACTGGTTCCAACTGAGGTTGCCGACAAGGGTCGGCCAGGTGCCAGTGTGCAGCGTCGTGATGATGGTCGCGTTGTCGATCTTGCCGGTCTTCTTCGCGACCTCGTCGAGCAGCATGCCTGCCGAGTATGCCTCGGCCGAGGTCGGGTCGATCTTCTGGGCATCCCCGCCATACTTGGCGATGTAGTCCGAGATGAACTTCGTGCTGCCCGCGATGGTCGAGTCTGCATACCAGTCGGCGCTCGAGAAGACACCCTCGGTGTTCGCGCCGACTGCGGCCGGGAAGTCACCGGGCGAATTCGCGCCGTTGGACTCGAAGAGCCACTTCGGGTTGAACTTGAGCTGGATCATCGCCTTGATCTGCGCGAAGGCGTCGGCCTCCTGCGAACCACCCACGACCACGTCGGGGTTGGCCGCGGCCATGCCCGACATGATCGGTGTCATGTCCGCGGTCTCGGCCGGGTAGGTCTGGTCATAGACGGTCTTGATGCCTGCAGCCTCGAAGCGCTTCTGGATGCTCGCGGCGATCGGAGCGGAGAATGGGTCGTCGAGCTTCGCGTAGCCGGCCGTCTTCGGGCGCTTGTTCGCCGGGAGCGACAGGATGTAGTTCGCAAAAACGTCGCCTCCCTTCGTGGTCGGTGCCGGCTGCACGAAGAAGAGGTTCGTCAGCTTCTGGTCGAACACCGAGGGGCCACCACCGGCCGGCTCGATGAAGGCGTACCGATAGCGGCTGGCCACACGGGATGCCGGAACCGTCAGCAGGCTGGAGTAAGGCCCGAAGACTAGGTCCACCTTGTCTTGGGTGATGAGGTTCGTGTAGTTGGTGACAACCTGGACGGGGCTGGACGCGTCATCGACGATGCTGAGCTTCACCTGCCGGCCAAGCAGACCGCCCGACTTGTTGATCACGCTCGCCCAGAGCTCGTATCCGCGTTGTGCGGCCTTGCCAGAGTCAGAGAAGTCGCCCGTCAGCGAGAGAGAGATGCCGATCTTCAGTGGGCCGGTCGACGAGGCTGCCGGCGATGAGGCCGAACAGCCGACCAGCGCGACCGCCGATACGGCGAGGGCCGCGACGAAGCCGAAGAGGCGATCTCGACGAGAGCGGGGCCCGTGAATATTTAGATGCATCATTGCTCCTAACCGAGGATTCGATTACCTGGCTTGTCTCAACCGCACACCGTCTATCCCGGAATTCGGCATCGTTACCGCAATCGTTTGCACCACAATTGCATCACTTTGCTGAAGTGTCAAGCCCTTTAGCTCGACGAGGGATTGTCGACGACGGCCCCAGTGGAAGCCCTCACAATGAGTTCGACCGGCAGCACGACCTGAGCGCGGTGAGTGCCAAATTCTCGATCTGGTTGAGGAGCGGATTCGACTCCGAGTTCGAAGTGAGGGGCTCTCATCGTTGTCATCGGTGGGTGGAAATCTCCCGCGAATGGCATGTGGTTGAAGCCGACGACCGACACGTTGTCCGGTAGCGCGGGCCGTGCAGCCGAAGCGAGTGATAGACGCAGAGAGCGAGCGGACATTCGGGGTGGATGCGTGGGTTGACGCCGGACGGGTGGGGCTCAATAGTTGCGAGGAGTAGCAATCGATTGCGGTATTTTGACGGGTATCGCAATGGATTGTGAAAACCAGTCAGGTTGAATTCATGTGCGCCGTGTGAGCGTGGAAGCATGACAAAAGACTCGATTGCATACGCTGCTCCTGACGGCCGCAGGTTCCTGAGCAAAGTGCCCGAGGTCACCGCCTTCTTCTGGATCATCAAGGTGTTGTGCACGACCGTCGGGGAAACCGCAGCGGACTTTCTGGCAACAACCCTGAACTTCGGGTTGACCAACACCACCTACGTGATGAGCGCGCTGCTCGTGATAACCCTGATCTTCCAGTTTCGGTCCAGCCGCTACCGTCCCGGCCTGTACTGGCTGGCAGTTGTGCTCATCAGCGTCGTCGGGACGCTGATCACCGACAATCTGACCGACAACTTCGGTGTGCCGCTGGCCACAACGACCATCGTCTTCTCCATCGTTCTCGCGGTGGTCTTCGCCGTGTGGTTCTCAGTGGAGAAGACGCTGTCGATCCACAGCATCTACACCCGGCGACGCGAATCCTTCTATTGGCTCGCGATTCTCTTCACGTTCGCCCTCGGCACCGCGGCAGGCGACCTTGCCGCTGAGCAGCTCCAGCTTGGCTACGTGGCAGCGGCGCTGATCTTT
>JAODMG010000043.1 GCA_025464895.1 Microbacteriaceae bacterium
TCGCGTCGGTTCGGCGGTCGATCTCCTTGCCGTCGAGGGAGGAGATGATGGTCGCGCCGTCATAGGTGACGCTGAAGGTGTGGCGTCCGGTGAGGAGTTGGTCCTTCGAGATCACCGACGAGATGTCCTTGTTGTCCAGGAGGGTGAAGTTGCCGTTCTTCTTTACATGCGGACGAAAACGTGGTGTGCCGTCCGCGACCGAGAGCTGCCACATGTAGGCGTTGTTGAGATCCGTCGCGCGACCGTAGACCCCGAGCACGAGGTTGTCCATGTGGAAGTCGACTGTGACGGTGTAGTTCTGCCACTTCGCGAGGTTCGCCGCATTGGTGTCGGTGCCTCCGATCCATTTCCCGGTCCACTCGGCTGACTTCAGGATGCCGGTCTCGAACCACGCTGACTTGGACCAGCCGGTGGCCTTGCCGCTGTTGTCCCAGGTGCGCACCTGCCAGTAGTAGCGGCTCTGCGATGCGAGCGCGGGGCCAGCGTATGCGACGTTGAGTTGCTCCGCGGAGGCGACCTTGCCGGAGGACCAAATGTTCGCCGCGCCGAGTGTGGATGCGGAGGAGGAGACACGGATTTCGTACGCGGCCTGGGTGACACCCCGGCCGGCCGACTGGTTCACCCAGCTCAATGTCGGGTTGTCACCACTGATACCCAGGGGGTTGACCAGCCCGTTGGCACGCAGCCCATCGACCGTGCTGTCCACTACCGATCGCTCGTCCGCATGAGCGGGGGTGATCACCGCACCCGACATGAGCAGGCCCAGAGCGAGGGCGAAAGCCGAAATGGCGGCCGTCGAGGTCCGGAAATAGTGCGGCGCTCGAGACTTCGAACCGAGGGAGTGAGCCATCGCTTTGTCCAATCATCTTTGAATGGGTACTGGCAGAGTTGCTCGGGTGATTGCCGGTATTGAATCGTTTCATATGCCAACGGGAGTAAACGCTACATTCGGCTCGATGCGCTTGTCAATGGTCGCGACTATTTGTCATGGGATGTCGGGCACGACTGACCGCGTCGGTTCGTTCAGATGCTCTCGCCACAGCGGGCGCAATACCTGGTGACCTGTGGCGGGATCCGGGGTGCTGGGTCGCCCATGAGCTTCAGCGGTGGTTCGCCGAGGGCGACCCACTGGTGTCCCTCGTGTCGACAGATCTCCTGGAGTTCCGCCTTCTTCTGAGCATTCCGCGAGAAGAATCCCATTTCGCCCCCTCAACCGGCCGACCTGACCGTCGACCCAATGCTGGCATTTGCGGAGCAGACAAGACGGATTGTGACGACGTGCGGCCAACGACATCGGACGCTGGCGCGTGTGCGATCACTAGTCGTGGTGGGCATGCGGCGCGGGCAGCTCGACCGAGGCAACCGTGGTGATGGCCATGTCGTCCAGGTTGGGCAGCTCGTGGGCCAGCAGGTGGGCCGCCTCATCTGCCACCAGTTGCGCGTCTGACACGGAGGTGTCAGCGACGCGGATCGTTGCAGCACCCTGTAGCCGATGTCCAACCCAGCGCAGCTGCAGTTTGGTAACCGCGAGGACGCCGGATGTTCGCTCGAGCGCGTGCTGGGCCCTGTCCACCAGTTCCGGTTCGATGCCGTCCATCAGGCGTCGTCCGATGCTCTTGATCGTTCCCCACAACAGAACCAGGATCGCCGCCGAGATGACGAGACCGACGATCGGGTCGGCAAGCGAGAACCCGAGCATGACGCCGACAGCCCCGAGCACAACGGCCAACGACGTGAATCCGTCCAGGCGGGCATGGACTCCGTCGGCGACCAGCGCTGCGGATCCGATCTGCTTACCGACCCTGATTCGATAGACCGCGACGGCCTCGTTTCCCACGAATCCGATCATGCCGGCGACGGCCACCCACCAGAGATTGTGCAGCGTTTCTGGATGGATGAGGCGATCGATCGACTGCCACGCCGCCACGATCGCCGAGAGGGCAACCACAGCGACGATGAACAGTCCGGCCAGGTCTTCGGCTCTGCCGTATCCGTAGGTATATCGACGAGTTGCCGCACGCCGGCCGAGGATGAATGCGACCCACAACGGCACCGCCGTGAGGGCGTCGGAGAAGTTGTGGATGGTGTCCGCCAACAGCGCCACCGAGCCACTGACCAGGAAGACCAGGAGTTGCAGGATGGTGGTACCGAGGAGGATGAACAGGCTGATCTTCAGCGCACGAACCCCCTGGGTACTCGCCTCGAGCGCATCGTCGATCGAGTCCGCCGCGTCATGGCTGTGCGGGACGAAGAGTCCGTAGAAGAAGCCCCTGATCCCGGTCGGATGCGAATGTCCGTTGCCGCCATGCGGATGGTCGTGATGATCGTGATCGCCATCCGGGTGTTCGTGGTCGTGAACCTCGTGAAGGTGTGGCGCGCTCATGCAGTCGGTTCCCCTTCGACGTGATGGTGACGCGGGGTGCCGCCGAGGGAGTGCTCCGCCTGGAAGATCGCGTCCGATACCAGCTGACTGGCATGCTCGTTTTCGAGGTGATAGAAGACTTTTGTGCCCTGTTGCCTGGTGGCCACGAACCGTCCCAACCGCAGCTTGGCCAGGTGTTGGGAGACCGCGGCTGGCGACTTGTCGGCGATCTGGGCTAGCTCATTGACGGACAACTCGCGATCCCGAAGCGCCAGTATCAGGCGCACCCGGGTCGCGTCCGCGAGCATCGCGAACACCTCGGCCGCCAGCTCTACATACTGACTGTCCGGTTCACGCCCACATATCTGCTTATCTGCATCCATACGCAGATTCTTTCATAGAATCGCGCACCGGACGATTCCCCGGGCAGCGCTGAATCGCCGCCCCGGGAACCGCCGATGCGCTGTTGTGGCGCCTAACGCAATTGGTTGCGCTCCGTTGCCCACTTGACTTCGAAGTCGGCGGCCGCGTCACCGGTCGCCTCGGCAGTGGTTCGGGCGCTCAGTTCGGCGGCGGCGTAGTAGCCGGGAATCACCTTGGCGTGCAAGGCCCCCCAAGCGGCATAGTCTTCACGGGCCCAGGTCTGCTGCAGTTCGCTGATGACCGCTTCGGTATCGATCACGATCACTCCGGCCTGGCTCAGCCGGGCGATCGAGACACGCTGCGAGGTTTCGGAATAGGCGCCGGAGGCGTCGATGAGCGCGTAGACCTTGTATCCGTCGGCGAGAGCTGACAGGGCCGGTTCGACGACACAGATGCTCGTCATAATGCCGGCGATGATGAGGGTCTTCCGACCGGTCTCCGTCACTGCGGCACGGAACCCTTCAACATCCCACGCATTGATCTGACCCTGGCGGGCAACGTAGACGGCGTGCGGGGCGTTGTCGAATACCTCCGGGATCAGCGGCCCGTTGGTGCCGGCCGGAACGGAGGAGGTTGCCACGACGGGCACCTTCGCGAGAGTGGCGGCGGCAGCGGCGGCGGCGACATTGGTGCGCAGGTCGTTGATGGAGCCGTCCGCGACAACCTGAAGCAGGCCGCTCTGGTGGTCGACAAGGAGCAGGACGGCGTCGCTCGGGTCGATGAGGCTGGTGGTGTTCATGGGGTCTGGTCTTCTCTTTCGGACGGGGCCGCAGGAGCGGGTCGGGTGTGTCCCGACACAAACCACAACTGGCCCATGGCTGGCACTACTCCCGATCAGGATCGATCGTGCGAGATATCGGTTATCTCCCAATTTGATTGGTCATAATCTGGGCATGGAGTTGAAACAGCTGGAGTACTTCGTGGCCGCCGCAGAAGAACTGAACTTCACCCGCGCCGCGAAACGCTGCCACGTCGTGCAGTCCGCCATCAGCGCCTCGATCAAGGCACTCGAAACGGAACTGGCCACGGAACTGTTCGACCGAACGACTCACCGCGTGCGTCTCACCGACGATGGAGAGACGTTGCATGGCAGGGCGCGGGATGTGTTGCGCAGCGCCGACATCGCCCGCTCGTCCCTCAGCCAGGGAGACGCATTGCGCGGTCGCTTGGCGATCGGGGTGATGCAAGGAGCGTGGCAGGGCATGCCCCAAGCGATCGGCCTCATGAAATCCCGCCACCCAGAGGTGCGCATCCGGCTTCGCCAGGCTCCCGTGACAGAGCTGTTCCGTGAGGTGTTGGAGTCTCGGTTGGACGTAGCGGTCGTCCCGCTCGGGCGGGCAGAGGTCCCGGGATTGCAGGTGCAGGAGTTGTACCGCGAGGACTTCGTCCTGCTGAGGTCCGCTGGAGGCACCGGCCCTCAATCCCAGGCTGTGACGCTCGCCGAGTTGGCGGAGGAGGAGTTCGTCGTGTTCTCTGCGGGCTGGGCGCTCCAGGCTGCCATCGATCAGGGCTTCGAACAGATCGGAGTCTCGCCGTCACGCAGCTACGAAGTCAACGACGTCACCGTCGGCATCGACATCGTCCGCGCGGGGCTGGCCGTCATGATTGTGCCGCGACACCTGGCGCCGCAGCTGCCGGGCGTCGCCGCGGTCGAGCTGGCCGACCCGATCGGATGGCGCGTCGGTGCGATCTCTTCCGCCAGAATGTGCTCACCCGCTGCCTCCGCGTTCACCGACATCATCGCCACCCCGTCCAGCTCCTAGTCGCGCCGTGCAATCGGCCCGCCTTGCGAGCAACGCGACGTCATCTTTCCGCAAGCCGCGCAGCGACTTGCGTAAGATCACGCAAGAACTCGCCAACAGAGTGATATTTCCTCTCCGCATCTTGTGGATTGGCGTACACAGACCATAGAGTCGCGTCACCGCAGGCCGTCCGCGTTGCCCCCGAGCGACCGGATGCGCCCTCTCCTGAGAGAAATCGAGTCAATGATGACACGGAAATTGCCCCCCACTCCAGCGACCGCTACTGCTTCCGCCGACACGACGCGGCGCTCGCGACTAGCCCGGCCGGGAGCAGCATCCGCGGCGGCATTCGCTGTCGCCATCGGTCTCATTGTCAGCGGTGTCGGTGCGGCCAATGCCGTGCCGGCGCCTCCGGTCGGCCCAGCCCCGGTCGTAACCCGCGCCGCGCTCAACCCCTCTTTGGTCACCGGCCGGGGCGCCGCCGTTGCCTTCAGCGAGCAGGAAGCTGAGACTGCCGCGACGAACGGCACGATCATCGGCCCGAGTCGCAGCGCCTACACGCTTCCGGCGGAGGCATCCGGCCGCTCGGCGGTCACGCTGACCGCCGGTCAGTACGTCGAATTCACGCTGCCGAGCGCAGCCAACGCGATCACAGTGCGCTACAGCATTCCGGATGCCCAGGGCGGCGGCGGCATCACCGCACCGCTCGCCGTCACGGTCAACGGTGGTGCGCACAAGACGATGACCCTCACCTCGCAGTATTCCTGGCTGTACAACCAGTACCCGTTCTCGAACGATCCGAACGCCGGGCTGCTGCATCCTGACTGGTGGATCACAGAGTGCGGCTGCGTTCCCGCCGGGACATCACCGACTCCGACGATCACGACGCCGTTCCGCCCGAGCCACTTCTACGACGAACAGCGCCTGTTGCTCGGCAAGACGTACAAGGCCGGCGACACGGTGCGACTCTCCGTCCCGACGAAGGGTGCAGTGACGACGATCGACCTGCTCGATTCCGAGCTCGTGGGTGCACCGCAGATCGTCAAGAATGCGGCAAACGTGCTGGACTTCGGCGCGGATCCGTCCGGCAGGCGCGATTCCGCCAACGCATTCGATAAGGCGATCGCCAACGCGAAGAAGAAGCACACCACGGTCTACGTTCCGGAGGGCACCTTCAAGGTGGACCGCCACATCATCGTCGACAACGTGACAATCCAGGGCGCAGGCAACTGGTACACGACCATCACCGGCCAGCAGGTGACGCTGAACACTCCGGCTCCCGATGGCTCGGTGCACACCGGGGTCGGCTTCTATGGAAAGGATGCCTCGCTCGGCGGCAGCACCAACGTTCATCTCTCCGGCTTCGCCATCGAGGGCGACGTGCGCGACCGCGTCGACACCGACCAGGTGAACGGCATCGGCGGGGCGTTGTGCTACTCGACCATCGACGGCCTGTACATCCAGCACACCAAGGTGGGGCTGTGGTTCGACGGGCCGATGACGAACCTGAAGATCACCAACAACGTGATCGTCGACCAGATTGCGGACGGCCTGAACTTCCACACCGGCGTCACCGATTCGGTGGTGTCAAACAACTTCGTCCGCAACTCGGGAGACGACGGCCTGGCGATGTGGGCGGAGAAGACCCAGAACGTCGGCAACACCTTCGACCACAACACCGTGCAAAGCCCTGTGCTCGCCAACGGCATCGCGATCTACGGCGGCACAGACAACACCGTGTCGAACAACCTGATCGCCGACCCGGTTCGTGAGGGCAGCGGCATCCACGTCGGCGCACGATTCGGTGCTGAGGCGTTCACCGGGCACCTGTGGATCACGAACAACACCACGGTGCGGGCGGGAACCTACGAGTTGAACTGGAACATCGGTCTCGGTGCCATCTGGCTATTCGCACTCGAGAAGAACATCGACGCCGACATCCAGGTGGTCGGTGACAACTTCCTCGACAACACCTACAACGCGATCATGCTGGTCACCGACTGGCCGGTGAAAGACCTGTATTCGATCACCAACGTGCACTTCAAGGACGTCAAGGTCGATGGCACCGGCACCTCGGTGGTCAGCGCCAGGGCGGCGGGATCCGCGTCCTTCCAGAATGTGGATGCCCGCAATGTCGGCGCTGTCGGCATCAACAACTGCGGGGCGTTCAACTGGCTGCCCACCGGCTCGGAGTTCTCGCTGACCGACCTCGGTGGCAACGATGGCGGAGGGACCACCGGTCCGTGGTTCGCCGCCTGGGAGCTGCCGAACACGATCACCTGCAATGACCGCCCGCCGGTCGTCGTGCCGGCGGCGCCGTCGACGTGGTGACGGAGGCGAATCCCATAGGACGAAAGGCGCTGCTCACGGCTGGGTTCTGACCTTCAGTCCTTCGGGGGCCGCTTCGCCTCGTGCAGCACGGTGGGATCCCCGTTGCCGCCTCCGAAGCCAGCGACGATGGACTGGGCGATGTCGACGGCCACGGCTGATAGTCGGTAAAGCCACCGATTCAGGGTTCGCATGTGCCGACTCTATGGCGTGCACTGCCGCAAAAACGCGATCAGCGATGAAGTCGTCGATCGCGTTTTGGTGATGCTGTGGCTAGGCCCGTGCGGTTCGCCGCTCGCCCGCAAGCTGTGCGTCGATCTGGCCCATCGCTTCCCGCATTCCTTCTTCCATGCCCATCTCGAGCATCTGTTCGAGATGGTCGGTGCTGGTAAATCGGGAGAGCGTCGTCATCCGCGTTCCACCGTCGATGGCTTCGATCGTCA
>JAODMG010000055.1 GCA_025464895.1 Microbacteriaceae bacterium
TCCAGCGTGGAGTTCAGCGGACCGTGGATGTACGCCCAGAGCACCTGCTTCCCCGCGGGGGCCCTGGACCCGTCGAGGATGCTCAGCTGAGTGGCGAGCACATACGGTGCGCCGGGGACACGTCCCCGCGCGACGGCATTTTCTGCATCCGCGATCTCCGCCCGCGTACCGCCGAGGTGCACGGTCGGCGCGAGTGCGACTCCGGGGTTGCTCCACGGCACCGGTCCGTCGAGCGCGAAGTCGACCTTGGCAACGCCGTTGGCGCGCCTGAACCGCAGGAGCCGACGCCGGTAACGCGGCGGCAACCGGTCGCCGGCGAAGGTGGCAAGGAACTCCGGCGACGTGTCGAGCAGCGTGACGCGGGCGGGCTCGACATCGGCAGGCGAGCGCACGTCGTGATCGAGGACGATGCGCCCACCGTGTGCGCGAAAATCGTCGGCGAGTGCGTCGGCGATCGACTGGGACCCGCCGACCGGGAAACCCCAGCCCGCCGCGTGCGCGTGGGCGCCGAGCAGGAGGCCGGCGCCCGCGGTCGCGAGCGACGGCATCCGCCCGCTCGAGTGGGCTGCGACACCGGTGAGCATGGCCGGAGCGACGTCCCCGCGGAATCGCGCATCCCACGCGGGCGAGCCCTGCTCGAGGACCCTGCGGCCGTAATCGAAGACCGTGAGCGGATGCCGCGGGACACGGAGCATCCCGCCGCCGGTGAACTCGACCACGCGTTCGATCTCGTCAACGATGGGCGAGAAGAGGCGATGCTAGGCCGGTCCGTCGCGGCCGAGTCCGTGGACAGTTCGCTCGAGATCGCGGTAGGCCAGACCGGCTCTCCCGCCGTCGAGCGGATGCGCATATGACACCTCTGGAATGATGAACGGCACGCGCTCGGTCAGGCCGAATTCGCGGAAGAACGGTGACGCCAGGGCCGCGGGGTGCACGGCCGAGCACACGTCATGTCGGAAGCCGGGCAGGGTCAACTCCGCGGTGCGGAGGCCCCCGCCGACCGCGGAAGCCCGCTCGACCAGCTGGACGTCGAGCCCCGCGCGCGCGAGCGTGACGGCGGCGGCGAGTCCGTTCGGCCCGGCGCCGACGACGACGGCGTCGATCATCGGTGATCCTGGGTGCGGCGAGTCACCGGACGCACGAGCATGCCGATATCCTCGCGCATCCACCAGACGTGGAGCTCGCGGCGCTGTGCCCGCGTGGCGAACCGGTAGAGGTAGACCCGCGCACGCACCCATCGCGGCGGCGATCCGTGGAACGGGTCGATCCGCAGGAGCTTGAGTGTCTTCGCATCGGCCTCCAGCAGCCGCACCAGTAGCACCTCGAACCAGCGGCTCTCCCGCGACCCGAGGGCGAGGAACCACATGAGCCAGTCCAGTCGCAGATGATAGGGAGCGAACTGGCGCGGGATACGCCGCGGGTCGCCCGGCTTTCCCTTGAATTCGTATGGGAGCCAGACCTGGTCGTCATCCGGAGAGTCGGCAGCGGTGCCCTCGATCACGATCTCGTACCGCTGCCTGGT
Source organism: Microbacteriaceae bacterium (assembly GCA_025464895.1). Taxonomy (GTDB): domain Bacteria; phylum Actinomycetota; class Actinomycetes; order Actinomycetales; family Microbacteriaceae; genus Parafrigoribacterium_A. The sequence continues at coordinate 1,523 of JAODMG010000055.1, forward strand.
CATGCTGCCGAATGCCCCGTATGCGTTCACGAGGTGCCAGCGGTTGAAGCTCGCGTTCATCAGCTGGTGCCTCGAGAGCAGGTTTCTTGCCGGCCAGTAGCTCAGGACGAGAATGAGCGCTGATGCCGCCAGCACGACGACCACGAACCAGATCGGCGTGGCGTTGTAGCCGGCCTGCGCCGGCGAGAGCGAGAACACCGTCCGCCAGACCGAGTCGGAAATCGCCGAGAACGCCAGCACGATCGTGAGCACGTTGAGCCAGGCGAAGTTGCCGGTCAACACCAGCCAGAGCTGAGTGAGGATGACGATCGCCGCGGCCACGCTCGCGACGGGCTGCGGAACGAAGAGGAAGAACGGCACGATGAGCTGCGCGAAATGGCTGCCGAGGACCTCGAAGCGGTGGAACCACTTCGGCGCGAGATGCGCCCACCGGCTCAGCGGATTCGGCATCGGCTGGGTCTCGTGGTGGTAGTAGAGCGCCGTCAGGTTGCGCCACGACTCGTCGCCACGAATCTTGATCAGGCCGGCGCCGAACTCGAGCCGGAACACCATCCATCGAATGAGCAGGATGACGACGAGCGGTGGTGCGACCTCGTTCGAACCCAGGAAGGCGACAGTGAAGCCGGACTCGAGCAGGAGGCTCTCCCATCCGAAGCCGTAGAAGGTCTGGCCGATGTTGACGACAGACAGGTAGGCGAACCAGATCGCGAGGAAGAGCACCATGGAAACCCACGGCGGTCCGAGCTGCGGGAACCCCGCCACGATGCTTGCCGCGATCGCCGCACCAAACCCCACGACGAGCCGCAGGAGTCGGTCGGAGTAGTGCCAGCGGAACAGCGTCGGTTGCCGCCTGGCATAGGTGGTCTTGAGGAAGCGCGGCGCCGGGAGGAGTCCGTGTTCGCCGAGAAGCGCCGGGAATTGGGCGGCCGTGGAGAGGAACGCGATGAGGTAGATCGTCGCGGTACCTCGCTGCAACACCTGTCGCGCGAGCTCGTAGTCGTCCGCCTGGAACCAGTCCATCTCAGGCCCAACGCTAGGCCGACGTCAGATGCGAGGCAATGGTCGCCTGGTCCATGGACCAGCGGCCGACAGGCTAGTCGGCCGCGGTCACCGGCGGCGCCAGTTCCAGGTATTTCTCGTGCACGAGGGCGGTGGAGAACGGGCCGGCACCAACCGAGTCCTGCTGCGGTTCGTCGAATTCGACCCACCACATCCGTCCGCCGCCGTTTCGACCCCAGACGCTGTTCAGCGCCGAGCCTCCTGCCCGTACGATGATCGCACTCGGTTCGTTCGGCCATGGCGACGGATCCGCGGCGGATGCATCGCGCAGATGAACTTGCGCGCCGACCCCGAAGTCCGCGGTCATCGATCCAGCGTCATCGGGCTGCCGTCATCCCGCTACCCGTCATCCTGACTAGCGGTCGAGACGCTTGAGGACGTGCACCGGGATCGCGAGCGAGAGCGCAATCGCCAGGATGCCGCCGATGAACATCACACCCGGCAGGGCGATGCCGGTGCCGAACGAATAGCCCATGAGGAGAATGCCCCCGACGAACAGGGCGAATGCGACCACAAAAGCGACGATGTTCATGCGCCAACTTTAGCAAGCCCGCAGAGCGAAATCGGCCTACTCCGTCGTCTCGTCCCGATCGACGTCACCGTGTGCCGCCGCCGGGAGGCAGGAGGATCCCCGTATCGAGCAATTCGCGGATGCTGGGCAGCAGCTGTCCAAGCAGCGCGGAGTCATCCGCCTCCAGCAGTTCGGCGAGCGCGGCACTGATCGCGCGCACGCTGAGTTCGCCGTCGCAGGCACCGACCAGCGCGGCGAGAGCGGTGTCTGCCGCAATCGTGCGCCCGAAACCGCCACCCTGGCGCAGCGTGATCACCGTCGGGTGCTCCTCCCCCGGCCAGTAGTGACGCTCTTCCGTCACGTCTGACGCGACGGTGAGGGTGGCCAGCGCGAGCGATTGGTCCGAGAGCCGCGCCTGCCAGTCGTGCGAGGACAGGCAGGCGGCCAGGTGGGCGCCGAGCCCAGCGGCATTGCTGCCGAGCGCACCATGCAGGCGTTCCATCCTCCTGAAGGCGGGGTCGCCCGGTGCAGGACGCCGCAACAGCAGGTACCCGAAACCGACCTTCTCCACCCCGCGGGCTTCGAAGTCGTCCAGCCAAGCCTCGTAGAGCCGGTCGAATTCCGGGGTGCCGTGACGGGTGCCGCCATCGCGGATCCATGTCTCGGCGTAGCCGGCGACATCCTGCACATCACGCTCGATGACCCAGGCGTCGAGCCCCGTGCCATCGAGCCAGCCGGCGACCCGGTCGAGTCCGTCCTCGCCGTGGCGATATTCCCAGTTGCCGAGCAACTGGGCAATGCCGCCAGTGGCCAGATGTTCGGCAGCATCCCGGATCACGCCGGCGACGAGCGCATCGCCGATCATGCCGCCGTCCCGGTATTCGTAGGCCGGAACCCCAGCGGTCCTCGGTGTGATCACGAACGGCGGATTCGACACCATCTGGGAGACGCGCTCCCCGGCGACCGGCTCGAACAGGCTCCCGTGCCGGAATTCGATCGTGGTGATTCCGTTCAGTTCTGCGTTGAAAGCGGCCAGCTCCAGGGCGCGCTCAGAGATGTCGGTGGCGATCACCCGGCCCGCGTGGCGCGAGGCGTGAAGGGCCTGGATGCCACATCCGGTGCCGAGGTCGAGCACCGTGTCCACTGGGTTGCCGATCATCAACCCGGTCAGGGTCATCGATGCCCCGCCGACGCCGAGCACGTGGTCCTCGCGAAGTGGCTCACCGGTCGACAGCTCGCCGAGGTCCGATGCGATCCACCAGCTACCGGCACCCCGATCGTCGATGAAGCTGTACGGACGCAGGTCGATGAGCGGCCCGACTACTCCCGCGCGTTGTTCGACGAGTCCGAGCGCGATGGCTCCGTCGACGCCGAGGACGGGAAGCGAGCGCTCGAGCTCGACGACCGGAACCGGCATCCCGAGCACGAACAGGGTCGCGAGCGTTGCCGCGGGGTCCGGGCGTGGTGCAGAACGCAGCGCCCTCAGCGCCGGAATTCTCTGGCCCCTGGACAGGGCGGCTTCCGCCTGGTCGCCCCACAGTGCGGGAAGCCGTTCGACGGTGTAGCGGGCGGTGCTGAGGTCGGACTTCAGCTTGGCGATGAGAACGGAATCCACTCCGCTATTCAAGTACACCGTCGATGCGGCTGCCCCCGCCGACCCGTCCGGCCACGCGAATGGCGGCCCCTGAACATCGTCTCGCTCATTACGCGCGTCGCTGCGGCATCCTTCCCATCGGGGTGGGAAGATGTTTACACTGTCCACAATCGCACTCAATCCGGATCATGTCTACAGCGACCGGCGAAAGGCTTCCGATGGCAATTCCCGGCGCGCGCGCGAGCTACCGTCACGGCGATCTGCGCGACGCGCTCGTTCAGGTGGGCCTGGAATTGGCGCGGGCCGGTGGGCCCGATGCCGTGGTGCTGAGGCAGGCCACCAGGGAGGCCGGCGTCTCGCCGAACGCCGCGTACCGTCATTTTGCCGATCGCAACGCGCTGTTGCAGGCGGTCTCGGATGCCGCACTCGGCCTCGCGGCGGACCGCATGGAAGCAGAGATCGCCGCCGCCCCCGTCGCTGACGACCCGGCCACGCGAGCGCGCGAGAGGCTGCGCGCCGTCGGCGCCGGCTACATCCATTTCGCCAGGGAAGAACCCGGCCTGTTCCGAACCGCGTTCTCGGTGCCGGACAACCTGCAGAACCAGGCATCGGCAACCAAGGCCGGCCGTGGTGGCCAGACACCGTTCGAGCTGGTCGGCGCCGCGCTCGACGCGCTGGTCGCGGCCGACGTCCTCCCCCGGTCTCGACGGCAGAATGCCGAGTTCCTGGCCTGGTCCGCCGTGCACGGACTCGGGATGCTCGTGATCGACGGACCACTACGCGGCCTAACCGACCAGATGGTGGATGACGCGACTGCCCGCCTGCTCGACATGGTCGATCGCGGCCTCTGATCTGTCGCGACGCCGAGCCGACCGGGGGCATACTCGGTGCTATGAGATTCGCTGCGACAGTCAAGGGTGCCGGCACGACGGCGACCGGCATCCCGGTTCCGGAGGACGTGTTTTCGAGCCTCGGCCCCGGTCGTAGGCACGCCGTCGTCGTCACGATCGGCGACTACAGCTACCGCAGCACCGTTGCACCATACAACGGCGAGATCATGCTGCCGCTGAGTGCGGAGCACCGCACTGCGGCCGGAGTCGTGGCAGGTGACCGGATAGACGTCACCCTCGAGATCGACTCCAAGCCGCGGGAGGTGGATGTTCCGTCCGACCTCGCGATCGCGCTCAGCTCGACCCCCGACGCCGCTCGCGCCTTCGAGGCGCTGTCGTACAGCAACAAACGCCGGCACGTGCTCTCAATCGAAGGAGCGAAGGCCGCGGATACTCGCGCGCGGCGAATCGAGAAGACGATCGGCGAGTTGCTCGGACCCTGATCGTTCGGGCGATCCCGACGGTCCTGAAGGGGATTCTGGGCATTCGTCAGGCGGTTATTCGATAGTCGTCGGATCCATCGCGGATGTCGGCGGTGGAGCGTAGATTTCGGCGCATGGACTGGAAAATCGAACTCATTCCCGTGCCCGTGACGGACGTCGACCGGGCGAAGTCGTTCTACGTCGACCAGGTCGGTTACAACGCCGACCACGACCATCAGGTCACCCCGCAACTCAGGTTCGTGCAGCTGACCCCTCCCGGGTCGGCGTGCTCGATCGTCATCGGTGACGGCATCACCGACATGGTTCCCGGCTCCCAGAACATCCAACTCGTCGTGACGGACGCGGATGCCGCCAGAGCCCAACTCATCGCCGCCGGGGTCGATGCGAGCGAGGTGGACAATCAACCGTGGGGTCGTTTCGTGTACTTTGCCGACCCGGACGGCAACCGCTGGTCGGTGCAGGAGATCGTCAGCGCAAGTTAGCGACGGCACCAACTAGTCCAATTCGGCGATCCTCCGGGCGAAGAAGCGTCGCTCCGGTTCGGATGGGGCCAGGGCGATGGCGTCCCGGTAACAGAGGATCGCGTCATCCGCCCTGCCCAATCGCCGCAGCAGGTCGCCCCGCGCCGCCGCAAGAAGGTAGTAGTCGGCGAGCACCGGCTGGAGGCTGGAGACCAGCGCAAGGCCGACCTCCGGTCCATCGAGCATGGCGACGGCGATCGCCCGGCTCAGCTCGATCACCGGTGACGGATGTATCACCCGTAGTTGATCGTAGAGCTCCACGATCTGCGCCCAGTCGGTCTCGTCGGCGGTGGCCGCCTCCGCCTGGCAGGCCGCGATTGCCGCCTGTACCTGATAGCTCCCCGGCCGGCGTCGGCGAAGGGCGCTCTCCAGGATGCTGAGGCCTTCGTCGATGGCACCGCGATCCCAGAGGCCGCGATCCTGCTCCTCGAGCGTGAGCGGAACCCCGTCCTCGCCCATCCGCGCGTCCCTCCTGGAGTCCTGCAGCAGCATGAGCGCGAGCAGCCCCGTCGCCTCCGGCTCATCCGGCATGAGCTGCACGAGCGCCCTGGTGACCCGAATCGCTTCACTGGCGAGAGGGCGGGATGAGGCGCTGTACCCCTCGTTGAACAACAGGTACAGCACGGCGAGCACTCCCCCGAGCCGTTCGCCCAGGAGGTGCGCCGGCGGCACCCGATACGGAATGCCGGCGTTCTTGATCTTGCGCTTCGCCCGCACCAATCGCTGCGACATCGCCTGTTCCGGCAGCAGGAACCCACGAGCGATCTGGGCGGTGCTGAGCCCGGCCACGGTGCGAAGGGTCAGCGCGACGCGGGCCTCCGGCGTCAGTGCGGGATGGCAGCAGGTGAAGATCAGCCGCAGCCGATCGTCGACGATCTCGTCGTCGCGGTCGTACTCTGCTGCCCACGATTCCAGCTCGTTCATGATTCCGATTTCCCTCAGTTTCGAGGCTTCGGATGCCGCACGCCGCAGCCTATCGACCGCGCGGTTCTTCGCCGCCGTCGTCAGCCAAGCTCCCGGATTGCGCGGAACCCCGTCGCGCGCCCATCGTTGTAGCGCGAGCTCGAAGGCATCCTGCGCCGAATCCTCGGCAAGGCTCCAGTCGCCGGTGATGCGAATCAGGGTGGCGATGATCCGCCCCCAATCGGACTCGTACGCCGTAGCGACTGCGGCGGCGACCACCGCCGTTGCCGAATCGGCGTCGGCGACGGTCGGCGCGGAGCGAGCCATCAGGCCTCGAAGGGCCAGAACGGTCTGATCTCGATCCGGCCGAAGCGGGCCATCGGATGCTTGGATGCGACCTCGATCGCCTCGTCGAGGTCGTTGCACTCGAGCACGTCGAAGCCGGCTATCCACTCCTTGGTCTCGGCGAACGGACCATCGGTCACGAGGAGCTCGTCCCCGCGCATCCGCACGGTCGTCGCGTCCTCCACCGGCCGGAGCCGATCTCCGAGCACCGATATTCCGCGGCGGTCGTTCTCGGCCACCCACTCCTCGATGTTGTCGAGGCCGGCGTCGTATTTTTCCGCCTCCGGGTCGGTAGCGATGAAAAGCATGTAGCGCATTCGGTTCTCCTCGTGTTCAGACCGCAGGTGAATATTCCGACGGTATGTGAATACGACGAACGGCGGAAGGCCAAACAGACAGCGCGAGCAGATTAGGCGGAAGATGCCACTGGATCAGGCCAGCTGTTCTCGCACCATCGGAGCGACCTCACGGCCATAGAGCTCGATCGAGGTCATCAGTTTTTCGTGTGGCAGCGTTCCGTTGGAGTACTTCAGGTCGAAGCGGGAGAGCCCGAGGGCCGTGGCCGCGCGGACGATCTTCGCCGCGACCGTCGTCGGCGAGCCGACCATCAACGCACCATCCGTCGCCTCGTGGTCGAAGTCTTCCCTTGTCATAGGAGGCCAGCCGCGCTCGCGCCCGATTCGATCCCGGTTGGCACGGAAGTGCGGCCAGAGCTCTGCCCTGGCCTGATCGTCGGTCGCCGCGATGTGTCCAGGCGAATGAGCGCCAACCGGCAGTTCCGGCCGGTCGAATTGGGCGAGCGCCCGCTTGTACAGGTCGACGTACGGCGCGAAGCGCACCGGATCCCCGCCGATGATGGCGAGCATGAGCGGCAGTCCATGGCCGGCCGCACGCACGACCGACTCGGGAGACCCCCCGACTCCGACCCAGGTGGTGATCGAACCGGATTCGGTCGGCGGATAGACGGACTGGTTGACCAGGCTGGCGCGGGTCTCTCCAGACCAGGTGACCGGTTCTTCGCGCAAGAGGTGCGTGAACAGGTCGATCTTCTCTTCGAACAGCTTCTCGTAATCGGCGAGATCAAAGCCGAATAGCGGGAACGACTCCGTGAACGAGCCCCGCCCGAGGATGATCTCGGCGCGACCGTTGGAGAGCGCGTCAAGGGTAGAGAAACGCTCGAACACGCGGACGGGATCATCCGAGCTCAGCACTGTCACTCCGGTTCCGAGGCGGATATGGGAGGTGCGGCCCGCAATCGCGGCGAGCACGGTCTCAGGGGACGACACGGCGAAATCGTCCCGGTGGTGCTCGCCGAGTGCGATGTGGTCGATGCCGAGCTGGTCGGCGAGCACCGCCTGATCCACGATGTTGCGGATGGTTTGGGCGTGCGTCAGCAACGTGCCATCGTCGGTGGCGGTTACGTCGCCGAAGGTGTCGAGTCCGAGCGTGAGTTGTTGTGCCATGGAGAATCCTTACGCGACTACTGCGGGGTCAGTTTCATACGTTCGTATGGTTGTGCCAACCCATACCACCCCATTCGTATTCCGGGCCCGATACGGTCAGATGACCTCCCGGATTGTTGCCGAAAGCCAGCTGGGAAACCGGCAAATAGCGGGTCAGGGTAGATGCGACCGCATCCGGACTGGCGTAGTGTCAGCGTTACCGAAGCCGTTCGTGCTTCCGAGGGAGGGATGCCCTATGGCAGACAAATCGCCGAAGAAGAGCAGCGGCAAGACTGCGGCGGCAAAGTCTTTGAAGGAAAAGCGCGCTGATAAAAAAGCGAAGTCGAGTACTAAGAGCACTAGCGCCTGATCCTCTGATCGCCATCCACTCCGGTGAATGGCGACCTAAGGTCATGCTGTTTACAGCACCGCGATCTCAAGTCGCACCTTCGGGAGCCGGACCCACGGGTCCGGCTCCTTTCGCGTGCAACCGGCGCTACCCGTGGGGTAGACGATGCAGTGGCAGCTAGACGGGATCTTCTGGGATAAGTATCCAGAGCACGATATAGAGGATCACCTGGGGCCCGGGAAGCAGGATGCTCAGTGCGGTCACGAGCCGCACTATCCCGACCCTCCAGCCGAATCGTCGCGCGATGGCCGCGCACACTCCCGCAATGACCCTGTCATTCTTCGGCCTACTGAGGTTCATGGCTCGAGCCTCGCAGCTTCCGCCCGACTGGGCAATCGGGGTATCCCCCGAATCTCGGCGGGACCGTCTCGGTCGAGCGGCCACTCGAAGCCGAACGCGCTCAGATGCGCTCTTCTGCCACGCTGTTGCCGCCGTCGACGACCACAACCTGACCGGTGACATACGAGGCACCAGGAGACGCGAGCCAGGCTACCGCTGACGCCACTTCCGCCGCCGTTCCGCTGCGCCTGGCCGGCACTCGCAAACCTTCGTCCGCTTCGCTGTCCAGTTGCGATGCGGTCGCGATCCAGCCAGGGGCGACGGCGTTCGCGGTGATGCCGAGGTGTGCTTCATCCACCGCCAGGGCCTTGGTCAGGCCGACCATTCCCGCCTTGGCCGCTGCATACGAGACATCCCCGCGGGAGGCCATCACCGGGCCGGTGACGCTCGAGACGTTCACGATGCGCCCCCAACCGGCCGCCCGCATAGGCGGGATGACGGCGCGGGTCATGAGGTATGCGCTCGTCAGGTTCATGCCGATGCTCCGCTCCCAGTCGGATGGATCCATGGTCACGTCACCCTGGACCATCTCTCCGATCGCGGTTGCGACCATGCCGGCGTTGTTGACCAGAATCGATGGCACGAAGGATGCCGCGGCGAGCGCATCGGTCAGGGCATCGACCTCCGCCGGGTTGTCCAGCCGCGCGATCAGCCCGATCGCGTCGATACCCTCCGACCGCAGCTCGCCGACGCGCTCGTGGATCCGGCCTGTCGTCGCGGTGATCGCGATCCTGGCACCGAGCTCACCGAGTGCCCGAGCCGAGGCGAAGCCGATCCCGGTCGCACTCCCCGCCCCGGTGATGAGCGCGGAATGTCCGGCGAGATTCCAATCGGTGGGTATCGGCATAGCGCCATGCTAGCCAGCGCTGGCCGACCGGATGCGGACATCCGCGAGCAATCGACACGAAATCGTCCGTTTCCCCCTAGATTGTTCGACAACGATCGCACCGCAGCGATCCACACCCCACCGGGAGTCGGCCATGCCGCATGCCACCGCTCTGCCGCACGCCACCGCCCTGCCAAGGAGCAGCCCGGAAGCGCTAGGGGTGCCCTCCGCGGCCATTCACCGCTTCCTGGACGACGTCGAGGCGAACGTTCCCGGCCTCAACAGCGTCATGCTGCTGCGTCACGGAACGGTCATCGCCGAGGGATGGTGGGCACCGTACGGCCCGCAGATTCCGCACATGATGTTCTCGCTCAGCAAGAGCGTCACCTCGATCGCAGTGGGGATCGCGGTGGCGGAGGGTCGACTGGACGTCGAGGACTTCGTCGTGTCGCTGTTGCCGGATGACGCCCCGCGCGCGATCGGCGACAACCTGGCGGCCATGCGGGTGCGGCACCTGCTCACCATGAGCACCGGTCACGCAGAGGACTCGATGTCCGCGCTCGAGTCAACCGGGGACGACAACTGGGCCAGGGCCATCCTCTCCATTCCGGTGGAGCACGCCCCCGGCACTCGATTCGTCTACAACACCGGGGCAACTTACCTGCTGTCCGCGATCCTGCAGAAGCTCACCGGCCAGCGTCTGCTGGATTACCTGACCCCTCGCATTTTCGCGCCGCTCGGCATCGTCGGCGCCACCTGGGAGCAGTGCCCTCGAGGAATCGACACCGGCGGCTTCGGGCTCGCCGTGATCACGGAGGATGTCGCGAAGATCGGACAGCTCCTCCTACTGCGGGGCGAATGGCACGGCGAGCGATTGATCCCCGGTGAATGGATCGACGATGCCACCGCCGCGCAGGTCTCCAACGGCGACCCAACGCCGGGAGACGATTGGGTGCAGGGGTACGGCTACCAGTTCTGGCGTAGCCAGCACGGCGCATTCCGCGGCGATGGAGCCTTCGGCCAGTTCTGCGTCGTGATGCCGAAACAGGACGCCGTCCTCGTCATCACCGCGGGAGTCCAGGAGCTGCAACCGGTGCTCGATCGCGTCTGGGAGCACCTGCTTCCCGCGCTGTCGGATGCGATTATCACCGCGAGTCCGATCTCCGTGGACTCGGATGACAGCGCCGCAAACGGCAGCAGCGCAGGCATCGCCGCCCGTCTTGACACCCTCGCCATGCCATTTCCGACCGGGGAATCGACGTCGCCGATCGCCGCTGGAATCTCAGGCACCCGTTTTCACTTCGCCGAGAACAGCGCCAGGGTCGAGGCGGCCTCCCTGACCGTCGAGGCCGACCGCGTCATCCTCACCATCTGGAACAACCATGGGGAGAATCGACTCGATTGCGGCGGCGCTCGTTGGCTGCATGGGCGCACGACACTGCTTGACGGCGGCGACCAGCCGGTGGCGGCCGCGGGAGCCTGGCGGACTACGGACAGCTACATTGCTCGCCTGTGCTATTACGAGACGCCGTTCGTGCACACCGTTGTGGCGACCTTCGCCGACGACACGATGACCTTGGATGTGACGCAGAATGTATCGTTCGGCAGGACCCAGTTGGTCCACTCCGTCGGGCATGCGACGCGGGAGTCGACTGATCCGCATGTCGGTGGAATAAACCAGACTGTCGTTACGCTTTCCTAGCCAGTACGATCTCCCGGATCGCGGGAGCGAAACATCGGGCATCCGTGCTTCTCGCCCTTGCGGTGGCGTCTTCCACTCCTGCTGGACGCCGTCACCCTCTGCCAACCGCCCCTCCGACGGGAACAACCATGACTGAAACCGCTCCACTCACCTCCTCGAACGAGCTCGAGGACGCCGAGAGCACGGCAGAGCTCGATGCCGACAGCCGAGGTGCGCGCAACCGCCTGGTGATCACGGTGCTACTCATCTCGGTGTTCGTGATGATCCTCAACGAGACCATCATGGGCGTGGCCCTTCCCCGCCTGATGGAGGACCTCGCCATCACCGCGAGCACTGCGCAGTGGCTGACCACCGCGTTCATGCTCACGATGGCCGTCGTCATCCCGATCACCGGATTCCTGCTGCAGCGGTTCAACACCCGCCCACTGTTCATAACCGCGATGAGCCTGTTCAGTGCCGGAACCCTCATCGCCGCCGTCGCACCGGACTTCAACGTGCTCCTCATCGGTCGCGTCGTCCAGGCCACCGGCACCGCGATCATGTTCCCGCTGCTCATGACCACGGTCATGACCCTGGTTCCTCCGGCCACCAGGGGACGGATGATGGGCAACATCTCGATCGTCATCTCGGTTGCACCCGCGATCGGCCCGACGATCTCCGGACTCATCCTGAGCGTTCTCGACTGGCGCTGGATGTTCATCCTGGTGTTGCCGATCGCCCTCGTCGCGCTCATTGTCGGTGGAACCCTCGTGAAGAATGTGACCGAACCGCGGGCCACCAGGTTCGACCTGCTTTCTGTCATTCTCTCGGTGTTCGCCTTCGGCGGGCTCGTCTTCGGGTTGAGCAATGCCGGAACGGCGTCGACGCCGTTCGCGGTGTGGCTGCCACTCATCGTCGGCGTTGTCGCCCTTGCGCTTTTCATTCTTCGCCAGTTGCAGCTGCAGCGCTCCGATCGGGCCCTGCTCGACCTGCGCACGTTCACCTCGCGCACCTTCACCTTCTCGATCGTCATGTTCACCATCAGCATGATGGCGATGTTCGGGGTGTTCGTCCTGCTCCCGATCTATCTGGTCGACGTGCTCAAGGTGGATGAACTCACCGTCGGGCTGCTGCTGCTGCCCGGAGGACTCATCATGGGCCTGCTCGCGCCCTGGGTCGGCCGCGTCTACGACCGGGTGGGCCCAACGGCGCTCCTGGTCAGCGGAGCGGCCATCGTCAGCGCAGACCTCTGGGCGATGACCATGCTGACGGCTACCAGTTCGTTCTGGTGGGTGCTCGCGGCGCACGTGACGCTGAGCATCGGCCTGGCCCTGCTGTTCACGCCGCTGTTCTCGGCGAGCCTCGGTTCGCTGCGACCGGATCTGTACTCCCACGGCAGCGCGATCGTCGGCACCATCCAGCAGTTGGGCGGTGCGGCAGGGACCGCTCTCTTCGTCACGGTGATGTCGGCTCACACGGCATCCCTCATGGCCGGGGGGACGGCCACGGTCGAGGCGACCGCCGGCGGAATCCACACCGCATTCGTCTACGGCGCCGTCATTTCGCTGCTGGCGATCGTTGCGGCGTTCTTCATCCGCAAGACCGCCGACTCATCGGAAGGCGTGCCGCTGGGCCACTAGGCCGCCGGAACTGCAGCTATCGCGGCCACCTGAAACGACTAGTACCGAGACGACTAGTCCTGGACGATCAGTTCCTCGTCGGCCTGCTCGCTGAAGGATCGGATCTCCTGCTCACCCGGCCTGCGACGGCCGAGGCGGAAGCCCACCCATCCGGCCGAAAGCGTCATACCGATCACGATCGACAACTGGCCGTTGAACGACAGGTACCGGTTGGGCGCACGTGCCGCCTCCTCGCCCGCCCGGGAGTACGAGGCGGGCGAACCCGGATAGAACGCCAGTCCTGACACCGGCGTATGAGCCGTCCAGCCGAAAGTCAGGGTCGAGTGCGAGAGAAAAATGGCGAGGCCGAAGGCCAGGAATGCGACGCCCAACGCGAGAATCCCCCAACGACGCCACCAGAGAGAAAAGTTCACGTTGCGACCTTACTCTCTGTCGAACCCGCTCTACATCGGGTTAACGCTGCTTCGAGCCTCTACGTCCGATTGGCGGCACCGGCGGCGGTCGGTGACGTCGATCTGCTGCCCCCGATGCGATAGCTCGCTCCTTTGTGTTCCGCGGGCAAACGGTCGCCGCGACCGTGCAGCTTGTTCCGCAGGGTGCCGTCCGCGTACTCATCTGGATAGACGCCCCTGGCGCGCAACACCGGGATGACGTGCTCCACGATGTCCTCGAACGTGCCGGGGGTTATCGCATAGGCGAGGTTGAACCCGTCGACATCCGTTTCATCCACCCAGGCCTGCAACTGGTCGGCGATCTCTTCGCCGGAACCGACGATGTACGGACCGAGTCCCCCGATCGCGCCGTGGCGGCCGATGTCGCGCACCTTCCATTCACTGCCGTCTTCGGCAGCCTGCTGGAAGTTGGCGACGACGGACTGGATCGCGTTGCTCTTGACGTTGCCGATCGGCTCGTCGAGGTCGTACTGCGACAGGTCGATGCCCATCCAGCCAGACATGAAGACGAGCGCACCCTCCTCGCTCGCGTAGGACAGATAGTCCTCGTGCTTGGCCCTGGCCTTCTCCGGCGTCTCGTCGGTGATGATCGTCAGCAGCGTATAGATGCGCGCGGAGTAGCGGTCGCGTCCCGCCGCCTCGAGGGCGTCGCGGATCTTGGCGACCGTGCCCTTCAGCACCTCCTTGGTCGGCGCCGCCACGAAGATCGCCTCGGCGTTTCCCGCGGCGAATCCGATCCCCCTGGATGACGCACCGGCCTGGTAGATCACCGGTGTCCGCTGTGGCGACGGCTCGGAGATGTGGATGCCCGGGACGGTGAAGTGTGTGCCGTTGTGCGCGATCTCGTGCACCTTGCTCGGGTCGGTGAATACCCCCGTTTCGCGGTCACGAATGACCGCGTCATCCTCCCAGGAGCCCTCCCAGAGCTTGTAGAGCACCTCGAGATATTCGTCGGCGTGATCGTAGCGATCGTCGTGTTCCAGCTGGTCTTCGTTTCCCATGTTTCGGGCGGCCGACGGCAGGTAGCCGGTCACGACGTTCCAGCCGATACGCCCGTTGGTGAGGTGGTCGAGCGTCGACATGCGGCGCGCGAAGGGATACGGATGCTCGTAGGCGGTTCCCGCGGTGATGCCGAATCCGAGGTTCTCGGTCACCAGCGCCATAGCGGACACGAGCAGCAGCGGATCGCCGACCGGAACCTGTGCACCGTGGCGGATCGCGGCCTCGTTGCTGCCGCCGTAGACGTCGTAGGTTCCGAGCACATCAGCGATGAAAATGCCATCGAAGGTGCCCCTCTCGAGCAGTTTCGCGAGCTCGGTCCAGTAGCGCAGGTCTTTGTAGCGCCAGGATTGATCGTCGGGGTGCCGCCACATCCCGGAGGACTGGTGGGCGACGCAGTTCATGTCGAAGGCGTTGAAGCGAATCTGTCTGGCCATGACTCCATGGTCCATCGCTCGCTCGGACGGCGCATCGATAGCGCAACACGAGGTAATACTGAGCGTTCCTGCGGTGCCTCGATTGCCGCGGTTCCTTGACGACTAACGCAGCGCCTTGATGATCTTGGACAGTGCCCAGCCGGTGGCGCAGATCACCGGGATCGAGACGGCGAGAAGCGCGATCAGGTTTGGTCGAAACGTCACGTCACCGTCGTCGTTCACGTACACCCCGACCGGGATCGACCCTCCCCCGGCACCGGAACCCGACCCGGTGTCGTCGCCGCCTCCGCCGAAGCCGTAGCTGACCAGTGCAACCGGCAGCACCTCGACTCCGTCAAGGTCGACCTTCTCGCCGAAGCTGAGCTTCACGCCGCGTTGGGTCACGGACTCCGCCAGTTTTTCCGTCACGTTTGTCATTCCAGAACGCTACGCGCAACTCCGTCCGTTCGCGAGGGTCTGTTCATTCACTATGCGCTGATCTACGCGGCCTAGGCTTTCTGCGGGTGAGGACGATCCCCCCGCTTCGTTTTCCAGTTGATTGAGATGACCATGACCTTCGAACTCCGCACCTATGTCGCCGCACCGGGAAAGATCGGCGCGCTCCTTGATCGATTCCGCGACCACACCGTCGCGCTGTTCGACGAGCGCGGCATGGAGAGCATCGGCTACTGGGTGTCGGCCGAGAACCCGAACGTGTTGATCTACCTGCTGCGCCACGTTGGCGACGCCGAGGCGAACTGGGATGGTTTCCGCGCCGACCCTCGTTGGATCAAGGCCAAGGCCGACTCCGAGGTCGACGGGTCGCTCACCACGGAAATCACCTCGGTGTTCCTCGAGCCCACCGATTTCTCGCGCCTGGGGTGATGCGGGTGGGTCGCATGACCCGCGACGGCGCCTGCGCCAGTTGAGTGCAGTCTGAGAGTATGCTGTGGGCACCACGCCAGCGTGGCACAGCACTTTGGCCCAGCACCGATTGACCCAGCACCGACGCTGAAAGGATGATCATGATTCCCGCGATCAACTATTGGGCCGTGATTCTTGCCACCCTCTCGAGCATGGTCGTCGGCTCGATCTGGTACACACCGAAGGTCTTTGGGAACTACTGGATGAAGACGAGCGGTGTCACGCCATCCGGCAGGAGCAGCGACGCCGTCGGTCCGATCGCCGTCACCGTTGTCGTCAGTTTCATCACCGCCTGGGTGCTGGCCGGAGCCGTCTTCATCACCTGGAAGTTCTACGACGGCAACTTCTTCGTCAACGCCCTGGTCGCCGGCATCCTGCTTTGGGCGGGGTTCACCGCGGCCCGTTTCATCACCCACGACGCGTTCGACAAGCGGCCGGCCGGTCTCACCGTTCTCAACATCGCCCACGAGTTCGTGACCATCCTGGTGATGGCCGCCATTATCGGGGTATGGCCGCCGGCGTAACCGCAGCACACAGCTCTCCGCTGGCCGACGCGGCGGAGGAACTCTACGCGCTGCCGCTCGCCGAGTTCACTGCCGCGCGAAACGACAGGGATAAGCGTGCGAGGGCCGAGGGAGACCCCGAGCTTGCACGTCAGATCCGGCTCATGACGAAACCTTCGGCGGTCGCCTGGGCGGTCAACCTGCTGGTTCGCGATCCGGACGCGGAGCTCGACCAGTTCCTGTCGCTCGGGGAATCGCTCCGGGCGGCACGGGACAACCTCGATCGGGATTCCATCCGCGACCTCGCCGCACAACGGAGAACGCTCGTCTCGACCCTGGCCCGGCGAGCGCTCGGCATCGCCGACAGGATCGGCCACCCGCTCAGCGCGGCAGCGACCAGGGAGATCGAACAGACCCTGGAGTCCGCCCTGGCCGATTCCGCGGCCGCGGCCGCCGTGACCAGTGGCCGGCTGGTCCGCGCGCTGTCCTCCGTCGGTTTTGACCCGGTAGACCTCTCCGACGCTGTCGCCGCGCCAGACCTCCCGCCGGTCGCTGGCCGCTGGGAGGCCCGTCATTCCCGGTCGGGCGACCATCCGGAGTCGCGCGACGGAACCGCTCGCGTCGGAACCGCTCTGACGCCGGCGAAGACGCCGAAGCGCGAGGTGGAGAAGGCACGGCGCGAACTCGAGGATGCCGAGGGTCGAGCGGAGGATGCCGCGGCCGAGCTCGACGCACTCAGCCGCAGAATCGACGTGCTCGCTCGAAAGCGCGAGACACTGACGGCGGAACTCGACGCGCTCAAGTCGACGGCGAGCGGTCTCGAGGCGGAACTGCGCGTGTTGGACCGCGAGGCGAGCGGTCTCGGTCGCCAACGCTCGGAGTCGTCGCGAGCCGCAGCACAGGCGAAACGGGCGGTGGCCCGCGCGGCAGACCGGCTCGACGAGCTGACCTAGGACAGGACGTCCAGCAGCTCTCAGCCGAAGAAGTCCATCAGGAACGGCGCGATCGTTGCCGGGTCGACCTCGTCGTCCTGACCTCCGATGGTCAGCCTCTCGGCTCCCGGAATCGACCTCACGATCGCCTCGACCGTCCTCCCCTCCCAGGACGGACTGTCGCCACCGTTCATCACCAGGGCGGGAACGCCGACCGCCGCGAAGCGCTCCGGCGGAATCGCTCCGTCCTTGGCTATCGCGAAGTCATATGGCAGGGTGTGCGCGAGCCGCACCATCCCCGGCCAATACGCCGCTTGCTTCATGTAACCGAGCGTGTCCGGCATCGAGTCCCCCACGAAAATCTCGAGGGCTTCCTCCTCGCTCCCCGCCTCGAGGGCGGCGTCGATCCTGGCGGCGCGTGCTTCGATCTGATCGGCGGCGAGATCGACCCGGTACGGAGGATCGTAGACCGCGATCTTGCTCATCGGAACGCCCCGCTCCGCCGCCTCAAGAGCGATGGCAGCACCGGAACCCTGGCCATAGAAACACGCAGACGAACCGGCGACCAGTCCGACGGCGCGCAAATCCTCGATCTCCCGTTCGACCGCGTACGGCGGAGTGTCACCGCTGTCTCCCTTGCCGCGGCGGTCATAGCTGTAGACCATGAAACGAGATTCCAGGATGCGCGCCAAAGCGGATGCAGAGTGCCGGGTGCTGAGCGCACCGCCGACGATCACCAGGGCCGGCCCCCGACCGGCCGCCTCGAAAGCGATCGAGGTTCCATCGGCGGAAAGCACCGTGTCAACCATCGAAAGCTCCTTCGCCCTGATAGCTCCATTCTGCTCCGGCGCGCCGGAACCGGCTAGCTGATATCGACCAGGACCTTGCCGACCACGCCGCTCTCCACCGCGGCGTGAGCGTCCGCGGTGCGCTCCAGCGGGAAGCGATGAAGAGGCAGTCCGGCGTCATCCCCGACCGGCATCGCGCCGTCGGCCACCGCCGCGGTGATGTCGGCAGCCGCGGCATCCAGTGCCACCGTCCCGACCGTGTAGACCATCACGAACTGGTAGCGCGCGTTCAGTCCCATATTGGCGCGAACGTCGAGGGAGAACCCACTACCGCCGTCGTTGGCGTAGATCACGATGACACCGCGTGAGCGCAGGACCGCGAGGTCCAGGTCGAGGTTGTGCTCAGCCGCGACCTCCACCACGACGTCGACGCCGTCTGGCGCGATGGCCCTGATCGCTTCGGCCGCGCCGGGTTCCCGGTAGTTCACGACGTGGTCCGCCCCTGCGGCCGCCACCAACTTCGCCTTCTCCTGACCGCTCACGGTGGTGATGACAGTCGCCCCCGCCCACTTCGCCAGCTGGATAGCGGCATGACCGACCGCTCCGGCCCCACCGGCGACGAGCACGACCTTGCCGTCCAGTGCACCCGGAGACAGCCGTGCCGGCCCGTCTTCGTCGACCGTCAACGCCCGGTGCGCGGTCATCGCAGGAACGCCGAGGCTTGCCCCGAGTTCGAAGCTCGCCCCGGCGGGCAACGGAACGACCCGCGACGCGGGCAGCACGGTGAATTCCTGCGCAGTCCCGCCGCGGAGTCGTTGGTACGACGCGAGGTAGGTCCAGACCCGATCGCCGACCGCGAGGCCGTCGACCCCCGCACCGACCGCGTCAACGACTCCGCCGGCATCGAGGTTCGGCACGACCTCCGGGAACGGCAGCGACTGGCCTGGCGCCGACCCGCGCCTGGCCTTCCAATCGGTTGGGTTCACACCGGAGACGACGATCCTGACCCGGACCTCGCCCGGGGCCGGTTCCGGGAGTTCTGACTCCACCAGCTGGAGTACGGACGGGTCACCGGTCTGCGTGTAGACGATTGATTTCATAGTGGTCGTAACGTATCCCGTCCACGAATGTTCCCCCGCTAGCTGGGGATTCGCGTGGAAGAGTGGATGTCAT
This sequence comes from Microbacteriaceae bacterium, assembly GCA_025464895.1. Classification (GTDB taxonomy): domain Bacteria; phylum Actinomycetota; class Actinomycetes; order Actinomycetales; family Microbacteriaceae; genus Parafrigoribacterium_A. The sequence continues at coordinate 20,313 of JAODMG010000055.1, forward strand.
GGCGAGCGGAACGATCAACGGGTATTCGGCGGAACAGGTTCGTGCGGCCGAGGCCCCGTACATCGCCGCCGGGGTGCCGCTGATGGCGATGGCCGCCGCCGGTCTCGCCCGAGAGATCCGCGCGACAGTGGGCCACGGCGGCATCCTTCTTCTCGTCGGCTCGGGCGACAATGGCGCCGACGCCCTGTACGCGGGCGCAGAACTCGCGGCGGAAGGAGCGGATGTCGCCATCCTCTGCACCGGCACCAGGGTGCACGAGGCCGCTCTCGCCGCCGCGCTCGAGTCTGGCTCGCACCGCGAGGACCCGACCGATGCGGCCAGGCTGGCCTCGGCATCCGAGCTGGTGGTCGACGGCATCCTCGGCACCGGCGCGGGCCTCGGCACGAACGCGAGTCCTGCGTTGCGCGGAACCGCCCGGGAGGTGGTCGCGGCGATACTTCCCATTCTTGGCGAGGAGCGGCATCCGCTCGTCTTTGCGGTCGACATTCCGAGCGGCATCGATCCGACGACGGGCGTGATACCCGACCCGCTCGTGCTGCCTGCAGACCTCACCGTCACGTTCGGCGGTTACAAGGCCGGACTGCTCATCTCCCCCGCCCGCGAGCTCTCCGGCCGGGTGGTGCTGGTCGACATCGGGCTGCTGCCCGACCTCGAGCGCCTCGAGCCGGTTATCCGGGCTTCCGCAGGCCGGCTCTCATAGGGAGGGTCCCAGGCAGCCGGCCTGGGAGTCCTCGGGGAATGCGCTGACAACCGTCCTAATCTCGGCCATGAATCAGGAATTTTCCCGAAATTCCCTTCATTGTTATTGGGGGTAGACCAAGCAAAAGGAGAGTCGAAGCGATGCGCGTTGCAGTCCTCGGAACGGGAACCATGGGAACCGGAATGGTTCATTCGCTGCTGAGAAGCGGGATCGATGTCACGGCGTGGAATCGCAATCCCGATCGCGCGCGTCCGCTGGCGGATGACGGGGCAAGGCTCGCAACGACCAGCCAGGAGGCCGTGGCCGACGCGGACGTCGTGCTCACGATTCTCTTCGATGAGGAGGCGGTTCTCGCCGTCGCAGACGACTTCGTCGGGTCGATGAAGCCTGGGGCCATCTGGGTTCAGTCATCCACAATCGGCGTCGCCGGCGTCCGTCGGGTGGCAGAGTTCGCGATCGCGCACAACGTCCCGTTCATCGACGCCCCGGTCGTCGGCACCAAGAAGCCGGCCGAGGACGGAACCCTTGCCGTCCTCGTCTCGGGCGACGCGATGCTGATCGAGGCCGTCACGCCCGTGCTCGATGCCATCGGCGGCAAGACCGTCGTCGCCGGGACTGAGGCGGGCGATGCAAGCTCCCTCAAACTCGCCTGCAACGCCTGGGTGGCCTCTCTCACTGCAGCCACCGCCCAGTCGATCGCCATGTGCGTCGACCTCGGTGTCGACCCGAAGTTGTTCCTGCACACCATCGACGGCAGCGCATCCAACACCCCGTACGCGCAGCTCAAGGGCGGAATGATGCTCGAGGGCGACTTCACCCCGTCGTTCGCCGTAGACGGTCTCGCCAAAGACCTGCACCTGATGCTCGACGCCCTCGATTCCGACTCTGGCGAGCTATTGCAAACGCTCAGCAAGGCCTTCGACGAGGCGAGCGAATCCGGCCACGGAAGCGACGACATCAGCGCGGTATTCACGACCTTCCGCAAGTAGCCACGGGATGCCGGGTCGGCGATGCGTCGACCCGGCTCCGCTGTTATTCGGCCGCCCTGAGGATCGCGTCGTGGGGAAGTAGCGCGTGCACTCCCCAGGTCTGGTTGGCGATCTGTGTGATTCGCATGCTCACCGACACGCTCGCCATGGCCACCGCTTGCGGCTTGCTGATGCCGAAGAGCTGCTGCATCCAGAGCGCCATCGCGTCAAGGGCCGCGGTTGTCGCCTGATTCAGGTCCGCATCGAATCCGAAGGTGATCCGGCCGGCCGGGGTGACGGCGTGAATACTGTCGAGCGGGGCATCCGAAACCAGGTCGAGGGTGAACTCGGTCGTCATTCCGCATTCGATCGCGGTGCCAGACACCTCGCCGTCGCCCTGGGCGGCATGGCCGTCACCGACCAGCAGCATCGCGCCGGCGACGGTGATCGGCAGGTAGAGGGTCGAACCGGCGACCAGCTCACGGCAGTCGATGTTGCCACCGCCGACGGTGCGCGGCGGCACGGTGGAGTGCCTGCCCCGCTCGGCCGGCGGCAGCCCGGTGACCCCGAGAAAAGGCGCCAGCGCGACCGAGAGTCCCAGCTGGTTCGTACCGATCGCACGATCCGCGTCGAGCTCCCAGAGCAGCCAGTTCGAATCGCTGCCGTTCCCCCTGGTGAGCCCGAGTGCACGGTTCAGCGGATTGTCGATGGCTGCCGATGCCGTCCAGCCCCATTCATCCGGTCGAAGGCTGGTCAGGTGCACAGCCAGCACCTGTCCCGGCAGCGCACCATCGACGGCGATCGGCCCGACCAGGCAGTGTCCTTTACCCCGCTCGAACAGGGTCGGAACCGCCTCGCCAGGGGTGCGCTGACGCTCGGTGTAGCCGGATGCGTCGAGCGAATGCACCACGACGGTGTCGCCGGGGGCGACGGTCAGCACCGGCTCGCTCTCGGGCGAGAAGTAGTTGATCGAGGTATCGAGCGTGGATTCCAGGTGAAAGGTAGACATGCATCGACGTTACCGGTCCCGGAAGGCCGATCCGGTCACTCGCCAACCGCTACGAACTAGTTCCCACCGAGCATGGCCTCGGCGGTCAACTCGACAGACCGAAGCCGATCGGCGATGGACTGCGACTGGTGCGCCACAATCAGTTCGTCGGCCTGGGCCGACACGGCGAACTCCTCGAGGTACCGGCGCACTGCATCCGGGGTGCCGACCGCCGAATACCTCATCATGCCGGCGAGACGCAGGCCGTCCGGCGTAGTCAGGAATGCATCGATCTGCTCGTCGCTGTAGTCGGGAGAACCCGGCCCGCGGGAGATCATGCCGCGCACCCTCGCGCGACGCGTCGTCTCGAATTGGAGCACCGCATCCGCCTCGTCCTCCGCAGCGATCACGTTCACGCCGACGATGACGTGCGGCTCGGCCAGCTGGGCGGACGGCTCGAAATCACGACGGTAGGTCGCGACGGCGTCATGCAGTGCATCCGGCGCGAAGTGGGACGCGAAGGCGTATGGCAGACCAAGCGCGGCTGCCAACTGGGCGCCGAACAGCGAGGAACCGAGTATGTAGAGCGGAACATTGCTGCCGCCACCAGGCACCGCCTGCACTCCGGGAATCAGCGACTCGCCGCGCAGGTAGGCCTGCAGTTCGAGAACATCCTGCGGGAACTGGTCGGATGACATCGCGTCCCGCCGCATCGCGCGCATGGTGTTCTGGTCGCTTCCCGGAGCCCGGCCGAGCCCGAGGTCGATGCGCCCCGGATAGAGGGCCTCGAGGGTGCCGAACTGCTCGGCGATGGTCAACGGTGCGTGATTCGGCAACATGATGCCGCCCGCGCCGAGTCGAATGGTGCCGGTCTGCGCGGCGACATGGCCGATCAGGATGCTGGTTGCGGATGATGCGATAGTCGGCATGTTGTGGTGCTCCGCGTACCAGACCCGTCGATAGCCGTGCTTCTCCGCCGTCTGGGCGAGCAGAACGCTGGCCGCGAAACTCTCCCGCGCTGTCCCTCCCGGTGCGATCGGTGCCAGGTCGAGGATGGAGAGTGGGATGGGCATGGAGCGGACCTTTTTCGTTTCGTGGCTTTTCGCGCGCGGCACAGGCGCACTCTCCGCTCAACCACCCGGCGCGCGGGATCGTTCCCGGTCGGGCCAAAGTGGCTCGGGAGCCTCACCGCGGTACCTCTCGGGGTGCTCCCTGGCCACGTGCTGCGACACTCCTGGCCATCGTCGGCGGCGCCTCCGGCCTGTACCGATTTCGAGCTTCGGGAGTAAAATCGTGGCTGACCCCCTTTTCGAGGGAGCCAACATTTAGGAGGTTGGTTTCAATGAAGAAATGGACACGCTGGCAGGACTGGGTAGCGTTGGTTGCCGGGCTTTTCGCGGCACTCTCGACGTTGTTCATGCCACAGATGGGCGCATCGATGCTCCTCATGCTCATCTTCGGCGCTCTGCTCGTCATTACTGCGCTGGTCAATCTGGCCATGCCAGGAATGCCCGCCATGGAATGGGCGCAGGTGGTAATCGCCGCGCTACTCTTCCTGTCCCCGTGGTTCGGCGCGTATGTAGCCAGCACCGGTGCAGCCTGGACGTCGTGGGTCGCCGGCTTGATAGCCGCGGTTGTCACGGCGACGGCAATCAAACCGAGTACAGAAGAGCGCAGCCACCACCGGCCGGCCGCGCAGCACTAATCGCGCTGGCGACCAGTAGAACCAACGCCGGGGCAATCGCGTGAGGTTGTCCCGGCGCTCCTCACCACGTGCCGGCGATGCCGCGGCTCAGTTCCGGTCCGCGGTCGCCGACTGGGCGGTCGCCGGTCCCGGCGCCGCGGATGCCGCGGCCATCGCGCGCAGAATTGCGCCCGCCGTGCATACGGTCGTCTTGGTGGAGGGGGAAAGCGACCGGGTCGCGGTGGAAGCACTGGCGGCAGCTCGTGAACTCGACCTCGACGGCGTCGCGGTCATTCCGATGGGCGGCGCCACGAGCGTCCAGAAATTCGTCGAGTTCCTCGGACCGCGTGGGCTCGGCATCCGCCTCTGCGGACTCTGCGATGCCGGGGAGGAGCACTTCTTCTCCCGTGCCATCGAACGGGCCGGCCTTGGCTCCGCCCTCAGCCGTGCGGCGATGGAATCGCTCGGTTTCTTCGTCTGTGTCGTCGACCTCGAGGACGAGCTGATTCGTGCGCTCGGCGTAACCGAGGTCGAGCGGGTGGTCGATGCCCAGGGCGACTCACGCGCGCTAGCCACGTTCAAGAGTCAGCCGGCGCAGCGCGAGCGGTCCGCCGAGCAGCAGCTCCGTCGCTTCGCCGGAACGCTCAGCGGGCGAAAATCCCGGTACGCCCGAGCCATGGTCGACGCGCTCGACCCCGACCGGGCACCCGATCCGCTCGCGAAATTACTCGCGCACCTCGACGGGGGTCGAGGACACCGACGTGGTCGAACGTAGCTCTGGCATCCTGCTCTACCGCGTCGCGCCGGAGCTGGAGATATTCGCCGGCCACATGGGTGGCCCATTCTGGGCGCGGAAGGATGCAGCGGCCTGGTCGATTCCCAAAGGACTCCCGCAGCCCGGCGAGACGCCGCTCCGGGCCGCCCTCCGCGAGTTCGAGGAGGAGATCGGCATTCCGGCGCCATCCGTTCCCTACGATCTGCTCGGTGAGTTCCGCCAGGCCTCCGGCAAGATCGTGACGATCTTCGCTGCGGAGGCGGACATCGCGCTCGACCGGATCACCGGCGGCACATTCGAACTGGAGTGGCCGCCACGATCCGGTCGAACGCAGCTCTTCCCAGAGATCGATGTCGCGCGCTGGTTGTCGGTTGCCGACGCCCGGGTGAAGCTGGTGAAGGGGCAAGTCGCCGCCGTGGATGCGGTGATCGCCGCCGTGTCTAACAGGAACGGCGCCTGACAGAACAGCGCTGACAGGAACGGCGCTGACGCTGAAGGCGACCACCGCGGCTGAACGTCAGAGACCGGCCAACACGGTGTCGAGGCGCTCGTAGCCCTGGGTTATTCCGGATTCCATGCCGCTTTCGACCATGCCGTCCCTGGCTTCCACACTCTGGAATACCGAGTGTGACGACACCCGCGTGCGGCCGTCGCCCGCATCCGCGAACGTCACCGAGTCGAGGCTGACGTGACCCGGTGCTCCCGCGAACTCGAAGGTCTGCACGATGGTGTCGTCGGTGACGCTGTGGAACACGCCGCGGAACTCGTAGGCGTTTCCCTCTTGGTCGGTGTGCACGTAGTGCCACGAGCCGCCCGGGCGGACGTCGTATTCCTTGATCTCCATCTCGAGCCTGTACGGCCCCAACCATTGGATGAGAAGCGCAGGGTCTGTATACGCACGGATCACGGATGCGACCGGCGCATCGAATTCGCGCTCCATTTCGACGAAGGGAACGCCCGGCTGTGCTGTGACGATAGTTGGATTGCTCATTTCTCTTCCTCTTCCTGCATCGGGGTGATGGCGGTGAGCACGGAGTCGAGGCGACGGAATTGCCGCTCGGCGATGAGGCGGTAGTTGTCGATCCATGCGGTCAGGGCTTCGAGTGCGACCGCGTTGAGGTGGCACGGCCGTCTCTGGCCATCGCGGCTGCGGGTGATCAGGCCCGCCTGCTCGAGCACCTGGATGTGCTTGGACACACCCTGCAGTGTCATCGGTATCGGCTCGGCCAGTTCGTTGACCGTCGCCGGTCCGCGAGACAGTCTCGCGATGATCGCGCGACGCACCGGATCGCCGAGCGCAACGAACGCTCGATCCAACCGGGTCTCATCCTCGTCTATCACGTATTCACCTTTTTATTTGATCAACCGATTGGTTGATCATCTAAAAATAGTCGATGACGCGGCGGCCGTCAAGGGCTCGCACAAAGCGAACTGGGGCTTCGACGTCGGCTATGACCCGCTGAGCGGAATCGTCACGACGATCACGGCGCCGATGCCGGGCCGCGGCGGTTCGAGCGCGACCCCGCCGCGATGGCGGGCGGCGACCTCCGCCACCAGCGAGAGGCCCAAACCGTAGTGGCGGGCATGCCCACCCCCATCGGAGGTCGGACGGGAGGTGGCAAACCGCTCAAAGGCCGGCGTCCTGGCCTCCTCCGAAAAGCCAGGGCCGTCGTCGCTGACCCGTATCTCCGCGAACCGGCCTCGAGAACGCACCTCGATCGTCACGTCGGACCTGGCGTGATCGATGGCATTGGTGATGAGCGCCGTGTACAGGCGCAGCATCGACACCCTGGCACCGTCGACGACGACGCTGAGTCCCGGCTCAGCCCGGTGCAATCGGATGCCACGACTCTCCGCCTCAGAATCGAGTGAGTTGATCGCGTCATCCGCCAGCGCCACCAGGTCGAGTTTCGTCAGCTCGACGGACTCACGCGGGTCGGCGGTGATGAGCAGGTCCTCCAGGATCTCGCCGAGCACGCGGGAATCCTGGACGATCTCATCGATCCCATCGGCAACGTCGTCCGCGTTCGCATCGCTGCTCGCATCCGCGAGCCGTCGCCGAACCAACTGCGCCCTCGTACTGAGCAGGGTCAGCGGGGTTCGGAGTTCGTGGCTGGCATCCGCCACGAAGCGCCGCTGCAGCGCGAGCGCATCGACCATCGGCCGCATCGCCCTTCTTCCCATCAGCACTGCGACGAAGCCGGCGGCCACAGCGGCGAGCAACCCGGAGATCACCAGTGCGATTCCCAGTCGGCTCAACTCTTCCGAATTCTCTCGGGTGTCGAGTGCTGCCTGCACCACCCGGCCGCGATCGGCACTCGTTCGCACGACGTAGTCCCGTCCGCCCTCGCTCAGCGTCGTCTCGATCGCGCCACCGGATTCGGTCACCTTCTGCATGGCCGACTGGTCGGGAAACCAGGAAGGCGCATTGCGCGTGACCATGGTGCCCGCATCCGTCTGGATCGCGACGAGCACGCCGGCCGGGGCATCCGCCGGGGACTGGTGTTGGCCGGCACCGATCAACGTGTGATGATTGGCCTCCGCCTGGCCAGCACTGACGATGGCAAAGGCGACTCCGATCAGAAGTGCGAACAACACCAGGATCAGCGCGGTGAATTGGACCGCGAGTCGGATGGAGGTGCGCCTGAGATCCGCGGCATCCGCGCTTCTCACGTCGGGCTGCTCACGTCGGGCGGCCGAGTCGATAGCCGATGCCTCGCACCGTGGAGATCAGCGCGCGTCCGAGCTTCTTGCGCAGGTAGTGCACGTAGGTGTCCACGACGCCGGGGTCGTCGGCATCCGCGAACACCGTCTGTAACAGGTCGTCCCTGGTGAAGACCTGCTCCGGTCTCCTGGCGAGCCGTTCGAGCAGGTCACCCTCCCGCTCGGACAGGGCGACCTCCTCTCCGTCGTCCCTCGTGACCGAACGGCCGGCAACGTCGTAGGCGCCCCCCGGCACTATCAGGACCGGAATGCTCGATGACAGTCGTCGGCGTAGCCCGCGAAGCCTGGCGAGCAGTTCATCGATGTCGAATGGTTTCGAGAGGTAGTCCTCCGCGCCCAGATCGAGTCCCTCAACTCGATCGGCCGGGTTGCCGAGGGCCGAAAGGATGAGCACCGGGGAGGTGACGCCACTCTGCCTGAGCTTGGTCAGTACATCGAGTCCGTCCAGGACCGGGAGTCCGCGGTCGAGCAGGATCACATCGAACTTCTGGGTGAGTCCGTCGTGGAGGGCGCGCTGGCCGTCGCGTGCCGTCGTAACGAGGTAACCCTCACTTTTCAGAAGATCTTCGAGCATCGTCGACAGGCGCGCGTCGTCTTCAACCACAAGGATGCGCGGGGAATCGTCCACCTTCGCAGTATAGATATCGATCCCCAGAAGATTTCGGAGGCGGCCCGACCCGACCCGTGCACACGGCACCACGCCGTCGATCGGTTAGGCCGTCGCGCGATTGTGAATTATGGTTGTCCGGACGTTACCAACCCGTTATTCACCCGACGGCAGATTTTTCTGGGATTTATTTCTATGGCAGCACACTCCGGCAAGCACTCTTCGACTCGGCCTCGGCGCCAGCCTCACCCCCTTCGCTGGCCGTCGTTTCGCAAGATGATCGCGTCGGCCGGAGCGATGCTGGCCGTGGTCGGATTAGCCGCGACGATGGCGATTCCCGCGACAGCCGCAACGGCGAACCAGGGTGCGGTCCAGTCGACGACCACGGTGCCCGCACAGTCCATGACGGTGAATGGCGCGGCGCTCGACCAGCCGGTGAGCTGGGACAACACCCAGGTGACCCTGACGAGACCTGGGCAGCGGCAGCCTGGAGCGGGCACCTCGACCACCAGCGGGTGGGCCAATCCGATCCACCGTCCGATCACCTCAGGATGGGGTCCGCGCGGGGTTATCTGCACCCCCGGTGTCGGCTGCGACTCCGGGTTCCACCGTGGCGACGACTTCGGGGCTCCGTGCAACACCCCGTTCTACGCCGTGTCGGCTGGTGTTGTGACCTCGATCACCCGTGCGGGACTCGCCGGCGATGAGATCGTGATCACTCACGCCGGGGGGATTTCGACGGCGTATTCCCACATGTACGACAGCGGCATCCTGGTCACGCAGGGCGAACAGGTCAGTGCTGGCCAGAACATCGGGCTGGTCGGTTCGACCGGCGACAGCACCGGATGCCACCTTTATTTCGAGTATCGGGTGAACGGTCTCACGGTGAATCCGCAACCGGCCATGGCCGCCCACGGCATCATCCTCGGCTCCTAGCGGATCTCGCTCCTACCCGTCCCCCAGTTTCGTCTTTCGGCGCCGGTTTGGTTGCGCTGTGTCGATTTGGCGTGCCGTGTCGATTTGGCGAGCCCCCGACCGTCGTAGCAGTGAGTCGGCAATCCAGCCGACCCACGATCGGAAGGAACACACCATGTCCAGCTACGTTTTGTCATTTCGCAACGATCCAGACGTGACGGCCAGCCAGGAAGAAGTCGACGAGTGGGGCGCCTGGTTCCAGAGCCTCGGCAGCACCGTCACCGACATGGGAAGTCGAATCGGCGGCGTCACCCTGCTCGGCGAGGGCGCCGGGGCCAACGCCCTGTCCGGATACGTCATCATCGATGCGGCCGACTCGGCGAAGGCAGTCGATGTCGCCTCGGGATGCCCCGGCCTTCGCCACGGAGGAAGTGTCGAGGTCGGCGAACAGATCGCGATGTAGCGGTAGCGGCTACAGCGGCAGTGGCTGCCCGGCGCAATGCCGGTGCAGCCACCCCGCCTGCCCCTGCTTCTGCGCCTACTGCTGCGCGCGCTCCAAGACGAGTTCGCGCACCCGCGCGGCATCCGCGGTGCCCTTCATCGCCTTCATCACGGCACCGATCACCGCTCCGGCGGCCTGAACCTTGCCATCGCGAATCTTCTCGAGCACGTCAGGTTGAGCCGCTAGTGCCTCGTCGATCGCGGCGATGAGCGCACCGTCATCCGAGACGACGACCAGGCCACGCGACTTCGTCACCTCTGCCGGAGAACCCTCGCCGGCGATGACGCCCTCGAGCACCTGGCGGGCGAGGCGGTCCGTGAGTTCGCCGTTGTCGATCATCGCGACCAGTTCTGACACGTGCAGCGGCGACACGAGCGATGACGCGTCGACCGACGCCAGGTTCGCGAGGCGCGCGATCTCCCCCGTCCACCACTTTCGGGCCTGGGCGGGAGCCGCACCGGCGGCGACGGTCAGCTCGATCTCCGTCACGAGACCCGAGTTCTGCACGTCCTGGAACTCCAGGTCGGTGAATGCCCATGCCTCCTTCAACCGACGACGGCGAATCGCCGGCGCCTCAGGCAACGCGGCCCGCAACTCGGCGATGAGGGCCTCGGACGGCTCGACCGGCAGCAGATCTGGTTCCGGAAAGTAGCGGTAGTCGTCTGCGTCGCTCTTCGGACGGCCGGCGGAAGTCACTCCGGTGTCCTCGTGCCAGTGCCTGGTCTCCTGGGTGATCGTTCCGCCCTTGGCCAGGATGGCCGCCTGCCGCTGGATCTCGTAACGGATGGCGCGCTCGACGCTGCGCAGGGAGTTCACGTTCTTGGTCTCGGTACGCGTCCCGAGCTTGCCGGAGCCGCGAGGACTGAGCGAGATGTTCGCGTCACAGCGCAGGTTGCCCCGTTCCATCTTGGCGTCGGAGATTCCGAGCGACACCACGATGTCACGGATGGTCGACACGTACGCCTTGGCCAGCTCCGGAGCATCGTGCTCCGCGCCGCTGATCATGTTGGTGACGATCTCGACGAGCGGAACCCCGGCGCGGTTGTAGTCCACCAGCGAATATTCGGCGCCCTGGATGCGACCGGTCGCACCGCCGACGTGCGTCAGCTTGCCCGCATCCTCCTCCATGTGTGCCCGCTCGATCGACACCTGGAACACCTTGCCGTTCGGCAGTTCGACCTCGACGTTGCCGTCGTGGGCGATCGGCTCGTCGTACTGGCTGATCTGGTAGTTCTTGGCGAGGTCCGGGTAGAAGTAGTTCTTGCGGGCGAACCGCGACGACGGCGCGATCTCGCAGCCGAGGGCGAGACCCAGGCTGATCGAATAGCGGATCGCCTGCTCGTTCACGACCGGCAGGGAACCCGGCAGGCCGAGGTCGACCGGGGTGATGTTGGTGTTCGGCTCGCCTCCGAAGAAGTTGGGGGCGTCGGAGAACATCTTGGTGCGGGTGTTCAGCTCGACGTGCACCTCGAAACCGAGCACTGGCTCGAATAGCTCGAGTGCCTTGTCGAAGTCCATCAGTTCTGCCTTGGCCATCAGCTGACCTTCCCTTCAGAGAACGAGGTGAGCAGCGTCATCGGGCCACCGCCAGTTCAGGAGCCTGTGAGATGAGGGTGTGCCCCCACCTGTCTTCGAGCAGCGCCTCGAGCGCCGCACCGACGGAGTAGAGCCGAACATCGGCCCTCGCCGGCGCCATCAGCTGGATGCCGGTCGGCAGGCCGTCCTCGGGCGCGAGTCCCATCGGCAGACCCATTCCGGGGATCCCTGCCAGGTTCGCCGGAATTGTCGTCACGTCGTTGAGGTACATCGCCAGCGGATCCTCCAGCTTCTCCCCCAGCTTGAACGCCGTCGTCGGCGCTGCGGGGCTGATCAGGACATCGGCCCGCTCGAATGCTGCGTCGAAGTCGCGCTGGATGAGGGTCCGAACCTTCTGCGCGCTGCCGTAATAGGCGTCGTAGTACCCGGCGCTCAGCGCGTAGGTTCCGAGGATGATGCGGCGCTTCACCTCGGGACCGAAGCCGGCCTCGCGGGTCGCGGCCATGACATCCTCGACCGTCCCGCCGCCCTTCGGATTCACCCGGAGGCCGAAGCGCACCGAGTCGAACTTGGCCAGGTTGCTGGATGCCTCTGCAGGAAGAATCAGGTAGTAGGCGGCGATCGCATACTCGAAGTTCGGAGCGGACACCTCGACGATCTCGGCACCGGCCGCGGCGAGCACCTCGAGCGACTCGGCGAAGCGATCGCGCACTCCGACCTGAAAGCCATCGCCGTTCAGCTGCTTGACGACACCGACCCGTACTCCCTTGAGCGATCGATCGCGAGCGCCGGTGCGCGCCGCATCGGCGAACGATGGCCAGGGATCCTTCAACGAGGTCGAGTCGCGCGGGTCGTAACCGCCGATCACATCGTGGAGGAGTGCGGCATCGAGCACGGTTCGGGTAACCGGACCGACCTGGTCGAGCGACGATGCAAGGGCGATGGCGCCGTAGCGGGACACCCCGCCGTAGGTCGGCTTGACCCCGACCGAGCCGGTTACTGCCGCCGGTTGGCGGATCGATCCGCCGGTGTCGGATCCGAGGGCGAGCGGTGCCTCATAGGCCGCGACGGCGGCGGCAGAGCCACCACCGGAACCGCCGGGAATCCGGTCGAGGTCCCACGGGTTGTGCGTCGGACCGAAGGCCGAATGCTCGGTTGACGACCCCATCGCGAACTCGTCCATGTTGGTCTTGCCGAGCGGAACCAGGTGCGCTTCACGGAGTTTGCGGACGACGGTCGCGTCATATGGCGGAACCCAGCCCTCGAGGATCTTGGAGCCGGCGGTCGAGGGCATGTCAAAGGTGCACAGCACGTCCTTGATCGCGATCGGCACCCCGGCAAGCGGTCCGAGCTTCTCTCCGTCTCCACGGCGAGTGTCGACATCCGCTGCCGTGGCAAGCGCCGCGGATGACACGTGCAGGAACGCGTGGATGTCACCATCGACCGCGGCGATGCGATCCAGGTGGGCCCGGGTCACGTCGACGCTCGAGATCTCCCGAGCCTGCAGTTTCTGGCTCAACTCTGCCGCGGTCAGCCGGGTCAGGTCTGCCATTACTGCTCCTCCCCCAGGATCGCGGACACCTTGAACCGGCTTCCGTCGTGCTCCGGCGCTCCGGCGAGTGCCTGCTTCGCAGTCAGGGTGGGGCCGGGAACATCGGGCCGGAACACATTGACCAGGCGAATCGGATGACTCGTGGCAGGAACATCCGCCGTCGCAACCTCCGACACCTTGGCGATCGAATCGATGATGACACCGAGCTCTCCGGTGAGCTTGTCGATCTCTTCCGGGGTGAGCGCGATGCGCGCCAGGTTCGCGAGATGCGAGACCTGGTCGTTGGTGATTTCAGACATGCGACTCCGAGTCGTGTTCGAGGGGACTGGCCAATTCTATTCGAGTGACGATGCGCGACGGCTGCCCGTCCTGGCCGATCGATGCGGCCGCAGATCGCATCGGTGCATCAACGCAGGGTGCATCGGCGCAGGGTGCATCAGCGCAGGTTTGACCAGCGCAGGTTGACTAGCGCAGGTTTGACCAGCGCAGGTTTGACCAGCGCAGGGTGCGACTCGCATCCATGGTCGTGCCGTTGGTCACCAGCGAGTCGCGGTCCAGGCTTATCAACGCGATGTTGCGCATCGCTTCCGTGCCGGCGTCGAAGTAGCCGAGGTGGCCGATCGCGGGAGCGAGCAGTTTGTGCGTGATCGGGTCGACCCCGCCGCTGACATCCATCTTGTGCGCCCCGAACGACGCCGCGCCCGGATCGCTTCCGTAGAACGCGGTGTTGACCACCGGATCCCAGGCGGCCTCTCCGACATACACGTTGTCGCCTCGAACCGCGAGATCGGACGCGGACTGCGCGGCACTCCCCGGCGAACCGATCAGCACGAGGGCGTCGACATTCACGCCGCCCTTGGCGAGTTCGATCATCGCGGCGGTCGATCCGTAGGAGTGCCCAACGATGGTCACGAATGGTTCGTGGCCCGCGCGAGCAGCCTGAACGCCCTTGATCGAACTGCCGAGCTTGTTTGCACCGTCGTCGGCCAGGCCGAGGGAGGTTATCCCGGTGAGTCCCGGCGTCTGGTATCCGATCCAGGCAACGGTCGCGACCTTCTTGCCCGCCATCGACGGGTCGGTCTTCGACAGCAGCGAGACCCAATTCTCCTGTTCGCTGTTCAGGTCCTGGGCGATGACCGTCCAGTCGACCATCTGCCCGTCGACGGTGAAGAACATCCCCGGCACCAGGTAGCTCACGTAGTCGGCAGTCGATAGGTCTCCGACGACCACGGCTGCCCGGCCTACACCGGACGGGTCGAGGCTGAGAAGGTGGCGGGCCTGGGGAGGCGTTGCCGAGGAAGCGGATGACGGGGTGACCAGCGCAGCCTGGACTTGTTGGAGCATCTGCAGCCTCGCGCGAGCGGCAACCAGCTCGCCACGACCAATCCCGGACTTGATCCCGCTCGTCAAGTCCGCGATCGACTCGCGCAGGTAGTTGCGGTTTGCGGTGTCCCGCACCCCGAATGGCACACCCTCGAGATTGCCGAAGACACCTGGGGCCACCGCGAGCCACGAGGCCTTACCCGCGCTGTCCATCGTTGACCACAACGAGGCGACCTGCCGCGCGCTCGGTGGGTTGCTGACCAGCTGTTTTATCGACGACGGGTTGTGCGCGACGAACTTGGCGAGGTCGTTGCGCGGAAGAAGCGAGAGTTGCTCGAGCAACGCGACCCCGGTCGACTTGGGCAGCAGCGAGGCACCCTCCCGACCGGTCGCCGTCGTCGTCGACGATGCATCAGCCGTGTCCGTGACGGACCAGGCCGACACCGACCCTGGAACGCTCCAAGGCGAAACGGCCGACTGCAACAGCGGACCGGTGGCGGTGTCCCCCGAAAACGACGATTTCAGCGAGTACTGCAGAGACGGGGCGACGGTCGTCACAATGGAGAGTTCTTGCGGCTGGATTTCATGCGCGCTGAAGGCCACCGGGACGCCACCTAGAGCGCCAGAGGTGGTAAGTAACGCTGCAATTTCATACAGCAAGAACGGCCTAACTGTTCGACATCAGCGCAGCGAAGGGGCCCATTCCTTGACGCAGTTCTGTGTACCCCCAATCCTAGGGGTAGGAAATCTCGCATACCAAGGATTTACGCATCGTTCTTGAAAAGTTTTCAGCTGTCAAGGGCCGAAGGTCCCTCGCTCACGAGACGGGCGAACTGCG
Source organism: Microbacteriaceae bacterium (assembly GCA_025464895.1). Lineage (GTDB taxonomy): Bacteria > Actinomycetota > Actinomycetes > Actinomycetales > Microbacteriaceae > Parafrigoribacterium_A. The sequence goes on from JAODMG010000055.1 coordinate 35,425, forward strand.
CAGCATCGATGATTCGGAGCCCGAGCTCTTCTGCCTTCGCGAGTTTCGAGCCGGCTCCCGGGCCCGCCGCGACGAAATCGGTCTTCTTCGAGACGCTCGACGCCGCCTTCCCCCCTGCCGCGATAATCGCCTCGAGGGCCCCCTCCCTGGTGAATCCCTCGAGACTCCCCGTGGCGACGACGGTGACTCCGTCCAATACGCCGCCCGCGGCTGCCGCCGCGCCAGGGCCGGGATGACCCGGAGTCGCGAACTGCACCCCCGCATCCGTCCAACTGTCAATGATCTCGCGGTGCCAGTCCACAGCGAACCAATCGATCAACGCGTCGGCGATGATACCGCCGACCCCGTCGACGGCCGCGAGTTCGTCCCTGGATGCCGCGCGGATTGCGTCAAGCGATCCGAAATAGTTCGCGAGCGCACGCGCGGCAACCGGGCCGACGTGCCGGATGCTCAGGGCGACCAGGATGCGCCAGAGCGGACTCGTCTTGGCCGTCTCCAGGTTTCGCAGGAGTTCCTCTGCGGCCGCGGACGGCACGTACTCCTCGTCACCGGCGAATTCTGCCGAATCCGGACCTGACAGTGTCGGGTCGAACGGCGGATCCGCATCCTTGCCGGTCTTCTTCCTCTTGCGGCTGAACGGGGCGACCGCCTTGATCTCACCGTCCTCTGTCTCTTTGGGAAGCCCGGTCTCCGGGTCCCGTACGATCACCCGGATCGGGAAGATGTCTTCCATCCGCAGGGCGAACAGTCCAGCCTCGGTCACGAGCGGCGCTTCGACCGGATGCAGCGGCTGGGTGAGTGCCGCCGCCGCAACCTCGCCGAGACCCTCGATATCCAGCGCTCCCCTGCTGCCGACATGCTCGACTCGACCCTGGACCTGTGCCGGGCAGGCGCGCGCGTTGGGGCAGCGCAGGTCGACGTCGCCCTCCTTGGCCGGCGCGAGTTCCGACCCACACGCCGGGCAGAACTGCGGCATGACGAATTCGCGTTCTGAGCCGTCACGCAGCTCGACCACCGGGCCGAGAACCTCGGGGATGACATCCCCGGCCTTTCGGAGTACGACGGTGTCCCCGATCAGAACGCCCTTGGCCTTCACCACATCCTGGTTGTGCAGGGTCGCCTGGCGAACAACCGAGCCGGCCACCCGCACCGGCTGCATCACCGCGAATGGGGTGACCCGTCCTGTACGCCCGACGCTCACCACGATGTCGAGCAGCTTCGTGTTGACCTGCTCCGGGGGATACTTATACGCGATCGCCCAGCGCGGCGCCCTGGATGTCGCGCCCAGCTCCTCGTGCAGGGCCAGCTCGTCGACCTTGACCACGATGCCGTCGATCTCATGCTCGACGCTTGCGCGGTGCTCGCCGAAATACTCGATGAACTCCGCCGCCGCTTTCGCCGTCGTCATGACGCGAAAATGCGAGCTGACCGGCAGGCCCCATCCGGCCAGCAGTTCGTAGATCTCGGACTGCGCCGCCACGGGAGGGTTGTGCCAGGCGCCGATGCCGTGCACGAGCATCCGCAGCTTGCCAAGTCGTTTGCGCATGATCGCCAGCTGCGCCGCGGTCTTCCGTTCCGCCTTCTGCCGCAGGCTTCCGGATGCGGCGTTGCGAGCGTTCGCGAAGACCTTCTCCCCCGCCTCCACCTGGTCGGCGTTGAGCTTCTCGAAGTCTTCCACCGCAAAGAACACCTCTCCGCGCACCTCGACGATGGGCGGATGACCGTCGCCGTCGAGCCGGCGCGGGATCCCGGGAACGAACGCGATGTTTTCCGTGACGTCTTCGCCCACGACGCCGTCGCCGCGGGTGGCCGCGCTCACGAGCCTGCCGTTCTCGTACCGGAGGTTGATGGCGAGGCCGTCGATCTTCAGCTCGCACAGGTAGTCAACGTGCCTGCCAGAGTCCCGCTCCACCTTGGCCGCCCAGGCTTCGAACTCGTCGATGCTGAACACATTGTCGAGGCTCAGCATCCGCTCGACGTGGGTGACCGGGTCGAACAGGCTCGCCTGCGCTCGGCCGCCGACCGTCTGGGTGGGGCTGTCCTGGCTCTGCAGCTCGGGAAACAGCCGCTCGAGAGCCTGCAGCCTCCGCAGCATGAGGTCGTATTCCTCGTCCGAGACGAGCGTCGTATCACGCTCGTAGTACGCGTCTCGCAGCTCCAGGATGCGCGTCGTCAGGCGCCCCGCTTCGACGCCGGCTGCCTCCAACTCGGACGTGCTGTAGGTGTCTGTCACGGGTCAAGTCTAGGCAGCACCCCCGTCATCCGAACGGTCCCCGGTCACCGATCAGACAGCCACCCTGCCGATCAGGCGGGAACGGGGACCGCACTCACCGTGGTGTCGATCGTGCACTGTCCGAGCACCCGCGTTCCGACATAGACGACAGCGGTCTGGCCGGGAGCGACACCGTTCAGCGGCACGTTCGGCGTGATCACGAGCGAACCGCCGCGCACCACGGCAACAGCTGGCATCGGGTCGGAGTGGGCGCGCACCTGCACGTGGCAGTCGAATGGAACGGACGGGTCGGACGGCGGCAGCCCTGCCCAGCTGAATTTGCTTCCGGAGACCTGGGCGAGGTCGAGTGCCTCCTTCGGTCCGACGACGACCTCGTTGCTGCTCGGACGCACTTCGAGCACGAAACGCGGTCGGCCATCCGGACTCGGAACGCCCAGGTGCAATCCCTTGCGCTGGCCGACAGTGAACGCCGCAGCTCCGTCGTGCGAGCCGACGATCTCCCCGCTTCTATCGAGGATCGTGCCCTGTTCCGCGCCAACCTTGTCGGCGAGCCAGCCGCGGGTGTCGCCATCGGGAATGAAGCAGATGTCGTGGCTGTCCGGCTTGCTCGCCACGCTGAATCCGCGCGCGGCGGCCTCTGCCCGCACCTCGGCCTTGGACGGCGTCGCGCCGAGCGGGAACATGCTGTGCGCCAGTTGGTCCGCGGTGAGCACGCCGAGCACGTAGGACTGGTCCTTGGCCCAGGCCGCGGCGCGGTGCAGCTCGCGATTGCCGTCGACATCCGTCTGGATGGATGCATAGTGGCCGGTGGCCACCGCGTCGAAGCCGAGGTCGATGGCCTTCTCGAGAAGGGCGGCGAACTTGATCCGCTCGTTGCAGCGCATGCACGGGTTGGGGGTGCGTCCGGCGGAATACTCGGCGATAAAATCGTCGACGACGTCGAGCTTGAAGCGCTCGGAGAAATCCCAGACGTAGTACGGGATGCCGATGATGTTGGCGGCCCGCTGTGCATCCATCGAGTCCTCGATGGTGCAGCATCCGCGGCTTCCGGTGCGAAGTGTGCCCGGCATCCGGCTGAGTGCAAGATGGACCCCGACCACTTCGTGACCGGCTTCAACCGCGCGCGCCGCGGCGACTGCGGAGTCGACCCCGCCGCTCATCGCTGCCAAAACCTTCACCGGTCAAGTGTACGCACGGCTCCCTGGACGCAGGCAATCCGGCAATCGCCGTTCGGAGCACCGTCGCCGCACCTTTCGGAAATTCAGGAGTTCCGTCGCCGTGTTGCCATAATCGGGCCGCAGGAGCGACAACCGCGTGCCATCTCCTGAATTTCCGAAAGCAGGTCGGGCGGCGGGCGGGGCGCATCAGGCGGGCGGGGCGCCTCGACTCATGGCAGGTCTGGGCTCAGGAGCTGCACCGTGACGACCGACTGCCCGGCGACCGACGAGTCACCCCCGATGAGGACGAACCACGATTCTGCGGCGGTCGGGTCGCTCGAGAGCGTGATCATGGAGGTTCCTCCGGTGTCGGATGCCTGCCGCTGCACCCAGCCGGCGGCCTTCAGCTTCGCGACAACGGTTGCCGCGAGGCTCACGGGGTTCACCGAAGGGTCGAGCGTGATCGTGCGGAGGACCCCGTAGTACGAACCGGTCGTCTTGGTCGCGGCGACGAGTTGGGAGTGATCGTCC
>JAODMG010000059.1 GCA_025464895.1 Microbacteriaceae bacterium
CGCTCCTGAAGAACACCCATCTCGTCGGCGAGGTTCGGCTGGTATCCCACGGCGGACGGCATGCGGCCGAGCAGCGTCGAGACCTCGGAACCGGCCTGCGTGAAGCGGAAGATGTTGTCGATGAAGAGCAGCACGTCCTGCTTCTGCACGTCACGGAAGTATTCCGCCATCGTGAGGGCGGAGAGGGCGACGCGAAGACGCGTCCCCGGCGGCTCGTCCATCTGGCCGAAGACCAGGGCCGTCTTGTCGAAGACGCCGGCCTCCTCCATCTCGGCGATGAGGTCGTTGCCCTCACGGGTGCGCTCTCCGACCCCGGCGAACACCGAGACACCACCGTGATCCTGCGCGACCCGCTGGATCATTTCCTGGATGAGGACGGTCTTGCCGACGCCGGCGCCACCGAACAGGCCGATCTTGCCCCCCTGCACGTACGGGGTGAGCAGGTCGATGACCTTGATGCCGGTCTCGAACAGTGCCGTCTTCGACTCGAGCTGGTCGAATGCAGGCGGCTTGCGGTGGATCGGCCAGCGCTCGGTGATCTCGATCGTCTCGCCCGGGGTGCCGTTCAACACTTCGCCGATGACGTTGAAGACCTTGCCCTTGGTGACGTCGCCGACCGGAACCGTGATCGGCTCGCCGGTGTCGCGCACCTCCTGGCCGCGGACCAGACCGTCGGTCGGGTTCAACGCGATGGCACGCACCAGGTCGTCGCCGAGGTGCTGGGCGACTTCGAGGGTGATCTGCGACGTCTTGCCGTCGATCGTGGTCGTGGTCTTCAGGGCGTTGTAGATGCCCGGGATGGAATCGTGCGGGAACTCGATGTCGACGACCGGTCCGGTTACCCGGGCGATACGACCGACACCGGCGGAGCCGGTCGGCTTGTCCGTCTCGGCTGCGGCCTTGCCAGCAGCAGGCTTCTCAGCGGGGGCTGTAGTAGTCATGTGATCTCTATTCTCCTGGGCTGGTCTATTTCGCCGAGAGAGCGTCGGCGCCGCCGACGATCTCGGAAATCTGTTGGGTGATCTCGGACTGGCGAGCGTTGTTCGCGAGACGCGTGTAGTCGCGGATGAGCTTGTCGGCGTTGTCGCTCGCCGACTTCATCGCCTTCTGGGTTGCCGCGTGCTTCGACGTGGCCGACTGCAGCATCGCGTTGAAGATGCGGCTCTCGATGTAGACCGGGAGCAGGGCATCCAGAACATTGTCGACTTCTGGCTCGAACTCGTAGAGCGGCAACTGCTCGTCCTTGGACGGAGGCTCGACACCCTCGACCACTTCGAGCGGCAGCAGGCGAACAACCTCCGGGGTCTGGGTGAGCATGTTGACGAATCGGTTGTAGACGATATGGATCTCGTCGACCCCGCCCTCGGCCGCCGGCGTGATGAATGCTGCGACCAGCGCGTCGCCGATCTCCTTCGCCGTCGAGAACTCCGGGTTATCCGTTTCACCGACCCAGCTCTGCACCGCGACGCGTTTGCGGAAGGTGAAGTAGGCGACCGCTTTGCGACCGATCAGGTAGTAGGCGACTTCCTTGCCCTGGCTGCGCAGGAGCGTCGTCAACTCCTCCGCCTCACGAAGCACGTTCGTGTTGAATGCGCCGGCGAGGCCACGGTCGGAGGCGAACACGACGATAGCGGCGCGCTCGACCTTCTCCGGCTCAGTGGTCAGGATGTGGTCGACGTTCGAGAAGCTCGCGACGGCCGAGACCGCGCGGGTGACGGCGCGCGAATACGGGCCGGATGCAGCCATCCGCGCCTTCGCCTTTTGAATGCGCGAGGCGGAGATCAGCTCCATGGCCCGAGTGATCTTCTTGGTCGTCTGGGCAGACTTGATCTTCTGCCGGTAGACCCGAAGTTGCGCTCCCATGTCTTTCTTCCTCTAGTTCTTCGTCTGTGTGATTCGGCTGCCCGGATGGGTCATCCGATCAGCGCTTTTGGCGAACGATCTTCTCCTGGTTGACGTCTTCTGCCGCAGTCGGCGTGAAGACCTCTTTACCGACGGAGGCGAGCGCCTTGCCCTCGCCGGTCTGGAACTCGAGCTTGAAGGCATCGACGGCCTTCTCGAGTTCTGCAACCGTGTCGTCGCTCAGGACGTTTGTGTCGCGAAGCGTGTCGAGGATGCTCGACGTGCGCCCGATGTAGTCGAGGAACTCACGCTCGAACCGCAGGATGTCCTCAACAGGAACCTCGTCGAGCTTGCCGTTCGTTCCCGCCCAGATGGACACGACCTGCTGCTCGACCGGGAACGGCGAGTACTGCGGCTGCTTGAGCAGCTCGGTGAGCCTCGCGCCCCTGGCCAGCTGGCGGCGGCTCGTCGCATCCAGGTCGGATGCGAACAGCGCGAATGCCTCTAGCGAGCGGTACTGGGCCAGCTCGAGCTTGAGCGTTCCTGACACCTTCTTGATCGACTTGACCTGGGCGTCACCACCCACGCGGGAGACCGAGATTCCGACGTCGACCGCCGGGCGCTGGTTGGCGTTGAACAGGTCGGACTGCAGGAAGATCTGGCCGTCGGTGATCGAGATCACGTTGGTCGGGATGTACGCGGAGACGTCGTTCGCCTTCGTCTCGATGATCGGGAGTCCGGTCATCGAGCCGGCGCCGAGCTCGTCGGAGAGCTTGGCACAACGCTCGAGCAGGCGGGAGTGCAGGTAGAACACGTCACCCGGGTAGGCCTCACGCCCCGGCGGACGACGCAGCAGGAGCGACACGGCGCGGTAGGCCTCTGCCTGCTTCGACAGGTCGTCGAAGATGATCAGGACGTGCTTGCCGCCGTACATCCAGTGCTGGCCGATGGCAGAACCGGTGTATGGGGCGAGGTACTTGAATCCGGCCGGGTCCGAGGCCGGGGAGGCGACGATGGTGGTGTACTCCATCGCTCCGGCATCCTCGAGCGCGCCCTTGACGCCCGCGATGGTCGAACCCTTCTGGCCGATCGCGACGTAGATGCAGCGAACCTGCTTGTTCTCGTCGCCGGACTCCCAGTTCGCCTTCTGATTGATGATCGTGTCGATCGCGATGGCGGTCTTGCCGGTCTGGCGGTCGCCGATGATCAGCTGGCGCTGTCCGCGGCCGATCGGGATCATGGCGTCGATGGCCTTGATGCCGGTCTGCATCGGCTCGTGGACGGACTTGCGCTGCATGACGCCTGGCGCCTGCAGCTCGAGTGCACGACGGCCTTCCGACGCGATCTCGCCGAGGCCGTCGATCGGGTTACCGAGCGGGTCGACCACGCGTCCGAGGTAGCCGTCGCCGACCGGGACGGAGAGGACTTCACCGGTGCGGGTGACCTCCATGCCCTCGACGACGCCGCTGAACTCCCCCAGCACGATGACGCCGATCTCGTTCTCGTCGAGGTTCTGGGCGAGTCCGAGGGTGCCGTAGTAGAAGCGGATGAGCTCGTTCGCCATGACGCCGGGGAGACCCTGGACGTGGGCGATTCCGTCAGCGGCATCCACTACCTGACCGACCTCGGTCTTGGAGGCTTTAGTCGGGTCGTATGACTTGACGAACTCTTTGAGCGCGTCGCGGATCTCGTCCGGGCTGATCGTTACCTCTGCCATTTTTTCCCTTTACGTTTACGGGACACTTCGTCCCGAATTCTTTGAGCGATGCGCCTGCCGACGCCCGCGGCTATCCTGCGAGCTGGAGTCGGAGTTCGCTGAGCTTGTTGGCGACACTGCCGTCGATCACGTCGTCGCCGACCTGCACGCGCAGGCCACCGATGATGCTCGGATCGATCACCTGGTTGATGCGGAGCTCTCGGCCGTGGCTCGCGGCGAGCCCCTTCTGCAGTCGGGCGAGCTGTGCCGGGGCGATCGGAGCAGCGCTGGTCACCGTCGCGATCGACAGACCGGCCTGGTCCGCGACGATGGATGCCGCGTGCTGGAGGGCCGCGCCGATCCGACGTCCACCTGGCATCTGCACGATGTGCCGCACGATCGCGAGGGTCTGCGGAGAGGCCGTCTTCGACAGCAATCGCTCCACCAGCTTCACTTTCGCGCCACCGTCATCGAGCTTGCTGCCGACAGCGAGTTCCAGCTCGTCGTCGGAACTCACCGCAGTCGCGAAGGCGAACAACTCGCTGTCGACGGAGATCGTCGTGCCAGCGGATTCGGCGGCCGCACGATAGCCGAGCTCAGCGATGCCTTCGAGAAGGTCGTGGCTGCTCGACCAGCGGCTGCCTGCGACAACACTCAACAATTGCTGGGTTGTCTCGTGTACTGCCGAACCGAACACCGCCGCGATGGCGGCCTTCTTCTGGTCCGGCTCGATCGACGGATCAGAGAGCAGCGCGCGCAGCTGTGACGAGTCGCCGATGACCCGATTCGCCGCGAACAACTCTTCGGTCAACTGCAGCGTCACCGCGCCGGAGCTGAGCCCCGCGAACGCCGCCAATGCCGAGCTGAGTGCTTCCCTGGTCGCTGAACCCATGACTACTTCTTCGCCTCTGACGCCTCGAGGTCGGCGAGGAACCGGTCGACCAGGTTTGCCGCGCGCTTGTCGTCGGACAGGCTCTCGCCGAGCACGCCGGAGGCGAGGTCGATCGCGAGCGATCCGACCTCCGCACGCAGCGAGATGAGTGCACTCTTGCGCTCCGCCTCGATCTGGGCGAGCGCGTTCGCGGTGACCCGCGCTGCCTCGACCGTCGCCTGCTCCTTGAGCTCGTTCAGGATGCGCGTTCCATCCTGACGAGCCGTCTCACGAATCTTCGCCGCTTCCGCACGAGCCTCGGCGAGCTGTTCCGTGTACTTCTCGAGATTGGCCGCCGCCTCGGCCTGAGCAAGCTCGGCTTTGCGGATGCCACCCTCGATGGCCTCGGCGCGAGCGTCGAGGTTCTTCTGCACGGCCGGAAGGATCTTCTTCCAGAAGAAGAAGAGCAAAATCAGGAAGCAGACCGTCGCCCAGACAAGATCCGGGATCGCCGGAATGAGCGGGTTCTCGGTCGCCGCAGCCGCTACAACGAGTGCCGGGAGCATTACTTCGTGAAGATGAAGTACGTGGCGATGCCGATGAAGGCGAGCGCCTCGGTGAAGGCGATACCGATATACATGAGGACCGTGAGGCGCCCTTGCAGCTCGGGCTGGCGAGCAACCGACTCGATGGTCTTGCCTACGACGATGCCGACGCCGATGGCCGGACCGATGGCCGCCAGTCCGTATCCGACAGTCGCGATGTTTCCGCTGATGGCGGCGACAGTGGTGGTGTCCACGTTGTGTTTCCTTCCGTGATGGTGAATCGGGCGGTTGCCCGGCTCGCTTAGTGCTCGTCTGCCAGCGCGAGCTGGAGATAGACAGCGGTCAAAATCGTGAAGACATACGCCTGAAGCGTTGCCACCAGGAGTTCGAAGAGCGTGAAGACGAAACCGAAGGCCAGGGTGCCGACTCCGAACAGTTTGAACAGGCCGGGCGCTTCGAAGAAGAAGAACTGGGTCGCGAGGAAGAACAACACCAGCAACAGGTGCCCGACGATCATGTTCATCAGAAGTCGAAGGGTGTGGGTGACCGGCCGGACGATGAACGTCGACAGGATCTCGATCGGCGTCACGATGATGTAGAGCACCCACGGAACCCCAGGAGGGAATAGCGCATTCCGCAAGAACGTGCCCGGGTGCTTCTTGAGCCCCGCGTAGATCCAGGTGACGTAGGCAATGGCGGCCAGCAACAGTGGAACACCGATGACCGAGGTGCCGGCGATGTTCATCAGCGGAACGGTGCCGGTGAGGTTCATCGCGAGGATCATGAAGAAGAAGGTGGTGAGAAGCGGGAGGAAGCGACGACCGTCCTTCTTGCCGAGGAGATCCTCGGCAATGCCGACGCGGACGAAGTTCAGGCCAATCTCGACGAGGGACTGCCCTCGGCTGGGAACGAGCGTCATCCTGCGGGTACCGAGCCAGAAGAGAAGCACGATCACCAGCGTCGTGATGATCCTGATCAGCATGACCCGGTTCAGTTCGAACGGGGTGCCGGCGAAGAGCACGACGGGAGGGAAGAACTCGGCGATCGTGGGACCCACGAAACCTCCACCCCCGGTGCCGCCATCGGTGGCGGAGGGGAGGAGCGAGTTGTGAGCGTTAAGTAACAGCGCTGTCTCCAGATTCGGGGCGTGGTTTCACGCGGCGAGAAAAAAGTGGGGGGCGAACGTCAGAAACTCTATCAAGAGAATCGCTGCCCACCGAATCCTCAGGTCGACTCGGGCTTGTCGTCTGGGTCGCCAGGAAGGGCGATATCACTGACGTACGGCATGCGCGATCTGGCGATGACAACGACGTCGACGACGAGCGTTCCGACCACTGCGACGATGAGGCTCAGGAACATCACGGTGGTCTGGATCCACGGCTGATCCTTGAGGACGATGACCAGAACCAGGAACAGCACGAACTTGAGGAGCCATGCTCCCATCACGATCGCAAAGAACACGATCATGTCGTATTTGCTCGCGACCACGACGCTGAGGGAGGTGATTCCGAGAAAGATCAGTGCCATCGCCGTGCCGATCAGTGCGCTGACGATGCCGGGCACGCCCGCGGCGAGGAAGCCGAGGATGGACCCACCTACCGCGATCACCGCGGCGAGGATGCCGCCCCAGGCCAGAATGCGCTTCAATACCGGAATTGCGCTCATGCGGTGCTTCGTCCCTTGTCTGTGGTTGCCGCCCTGGCGGACTGCTCCGCCTTGAGCGCCTCCAGTGCGAGTGCTTTCGCTGCCTTGGTGTCGGCGGATTCGTGATCGCCCGCCTCGGAGATGTTAGCGGCACGGTCGAGCGGATCGAAGCGGTTGGCATCGGCCTCCGACGCCCGATCCGGACTGGCCAACTGCACGGCGGCCTCGACCGCCTTGCGTTTGGTGAGGGGCGCGAGAGTGAGCCAGGTGCAGGCGATCAGGCCGAGGGCGATGAAGGTGAGCGCCCAGATCGCCGGCATGAACATGAACAGCAGGCAGCCGATCGAGACGACGGCCGTCCAGGCGTAGAAGATGAGAACGGCATGGAAGTGCGAGTGCCCCATGTCGAGCAGGCGGTGGTGGAGGTGTTTGCGGTCGGCGCTGAACGGCGACTTTCCCGCGCGGAGCCTGCGCAGCACCGCGAGCCCGAAGTCGAGCAGCGGAACGACCAGGATGGCGAACGGCAAGAGGATCGGGATGAAGGCCGGGAGCAGTTCCTTCTTGAAGGTCAGCGATGCGATGTCCACCTGGCCGGTGACCGAGATTGCGGATGTCGCCATCAGCAGCCCGACGAGGAGTGCCCCGGCATCCCCCATGAAGAGTTTTGCCGGGTGCCAGTTGAGCGGCAGGAAGCCGACGCAGGCTCCGATCAGCACCGCAGTCAGCAGGGAGGCCAGGTTGAAGTATTCCGCCTGCGCGATCCTGGTCGCGAGAATCCAACTGTAAATAAGGAACACGACGCTTGCGATGATCGCGACCCCGGAGACCAGCCCGTCGAGCCCGTCGATGAAG
>JAODMG010000139.1 GCA_025464895.1 Microbacteriaceae bacterium
GTCCACGTGCACGATCTTCGATGGGCCGACGATGGTCTCGATAGCGTCCGCGATCCGAACGGTCTCGGTCTTCGCGGTGTCCGCGGTGAGCGTCGCCGGAACGACCGGGTTCAACGGGGAGGCCGTCGCGGGGTGGGATGCGGATGCCGTCGGTGATGGCGCCTTCGCCGTGCCCGCCGTGCACCCGGTCGTGGCCAGCGCAATACCCGCAGCGACAATGAGCGCGACTGCGGCAACGCGCATCCGCTTGGCACGGGGCGCGTCGGTCCATACAGACTGCACCACTCAGGCACCCGCCCCGGCGCGAGCATCGGTAGCCGCACCACCACCGACGACGCGATCCGACAGCCCGGCTCGAAGCGCCCGCTCGTAGGCAGCCGGCAGAGCGTCCAGGAATGCGTCGACGTCGGCTTCCGTCGTCGTGTGGCCGACGGTGATGCGGAGTGCTCCCCTGGCCTCGTCTTCGCCGAGTCCCATGCCGAGAAGGACGTGGGACGCCTCCGGTATTCCGGCCTGGCAGGCCGAACCGGTGCTGACCGACACCCCCGCGGCATCCAGCAGGAATAGCAGAGAGTCGCCCTCACACCCCGGGAAGGTGAAGTGGGCGTTGTTGTCGACCCGGTCGACCGGGTCGCCCCGGAGGACGGCCGCGGGCACGGCGGCCAGCACACCGTCGATCACCCGATCGCGCAAGGCGAGCAACGATGGCGACGGATGCGCGGCCGCGACTCCGAAGGCGATCGCCGCGGGTGCGTCCTGGGTTCCAGAACGCACCTGGCGCTGCTGGCCCCCGCCGTGGATCAGCGGCACAACGGTCGCCGTTCGCCCGAGGACCAGGGCTCCGATGCCCAATGGCCCGCCGATCTTGTGCGCGGACACGCTCAATGCGGCGATCCCGGAGGTCGCGAAGTCGATCGGCAGGTGCCGGTAGGCAGAAACGGCGTCGACGTGCACCGGAATCCCCGCCGCGGTGGCAAGCGCCACCACCTCCGAAACGGGTTGGACGGTGCCAACCTCGTTGTTCGCCCAAAGAAGAGTGACCAGGGCGATGTCGTTGTGGCCGGCGATCGCATCGGCGAGAGCGGCCAGCGAGATCCGGCCGAGGTGGTCGATCGGCACCCACTCGATGATCGCACCCTCGTACCGCTCCAGCCACTCGACCGTGTCGACCGTGGCGTGGTGCTCGCCGCGCGGGACCAGGATGCGGCGCCTGGCTACCGCTGCGGCATCCGAATCCTGCCTGGCCCAATACAGGCCCTTGATCGCGAGGTTCACCGATTCGGTGCCGCCGGAGGTGAAGACCACTTCGATCGGATCGCAGCCGAGCGAAGCGGCGACCTGCTCGCGGGCCTCCTCGAGCATCCGCTTCGCGTTCTGCCCCTGGCTGTGGATGGATGACGGATTGCCGACGACGTCGAGCGCGGCGACGTACGCATCGCGCGCCGCAGGAAGCATGGGAGTCGTCGCGGCATGGTCGAGATAGACGGGCATCCGATTCCTCCCATGGTCGTTTGGGGCGCCAGCACAGCTAAGAGCGTGAAAGCGCATGCTCCGCAGTGATTACTCTAGAACGCGTGCCTGAACTGGATCCGCTGAGAGACCTCGGCGTTCGCGCGACCCCGGCTGGCGGTGAGATCCGGGTGTATTCCGCCACGGCGAGCGCGATCGAACTCTGCCTCCTCGACGGCAAAGACACCAACTGGGTGTCCGAGAGCATCCAGCTGGTGAAGGATGACGCGAACGTCTGGTCCGGATCGTCTCCGCACCTCGTCGCAGGCACCCGTTACTCGCTGCGGGCATCGGGACCGAAGGGTCCGACAAACCGGTTCGACAGCACCCTCCACCTGCTCGATCCGTACGCCCGCGGGCTCGCGAGGACCACCAACGGCGAGTGGCGTTCGTACGTGCAGGACGACGGTTTCGACTGGGCGGGGGTCGTCAAACCGAATACCCCGCTCGACCACACGGTGATCTACGAGGCACACGCCAAGGGCATCTCGAAGCTGAATCCCGCCGTGCCAGAGGAACTGCGCGGCACCTACGCCGGCCTGGCCCACGACACCGCGATCGCCTACCTGAAGGATCTCGGCGTCACCGCCATCCAACTGCTCCCGATCCATCAATTCGTCAGCGAACAGCGACTGGTGAAGCAGGGCCTCAGCAACTATTGGGGCTACAACACGCTGAACTTCTTCACCCCGCACGCCGAGTGGGCGTCCCGCGACGCCCAGTTCGGTGGCACAGGAGCGGTGCTGCGAGAGTTCAAGGGAATGGTCAGGCTGCTGCACGACGCCGGCCTCGAAGTCATCCTCGACGTCGTCTTCAACCACACCTCGGAGGAGGGTCTGGACGGTCCGACCACCTCGCTGCGCGGGCTCGACAACTCCACCTACTATCGCCAGACGGCAAAAGGCGAATACATCGATGTGACCGGATGCGGCAACACGGTTAACTTCGCGTCGGCCGTCTCCCAACGGTTGGTCCTCGATTCGCTGCGGTACTGGGCGAACGAGGTGCAGATCGACGGGTTCCGCTTCGACCTGGCCGCGACGCTCGGCCGAGACGCGCAGGTGAACTTCGACCGCGAGCATCCGCTGCTCGAGGCCATCGTGAACGACCCGCAGCTGGCCGGCGTGAAGATGATCGCCGAGCCGTGGGACGTCGGGATGGGCGGTTGGCAGGTCGGAGAGTTCCCGGACAAGTGGTCGGAATGGAACGACGACTACCGCGACAGGGTCCGCAATTTCTGGCTGACCGATATCGCCGCGACCAGGGCGACCGGGGTTGCGCCGATCGGTATCGGCCAGCTCGCGTCGAAGCTCTCCGGCTCCGCTGGCACCTTCACGCCGGAGCGTGGTCCGCTCGCGAGTGTCAACCTGATCACCGCTCACGACGGGCTCACCGCTGCCGACCTGACCTCGTACAACCAGAAGCACAACCTCGGCAATGGGGAGAACAACCGGGACGGCACGGAGAACAACCACTCCTTCAACTACGGGGTAGAGGGTCCGAGCCACGACGCCGGTATCATCGCGTCGCGCGAGAAGGCCATCCGCAACCTGCTCGGCACGCTGCTGCTCTCGGCGGGGCTGCCCATGCTGACCGCCGGCGACGAGTTCGGTCGCACCCAGCACGGCAACAACAACGCGTACTGCCACGACAGTGTGCTCACCTGGCTTCCATGGGAACGCGAAGACTGGCAGGACGACCTGCTCGTGGTCTCGACCACCCTGCTTCGGCTTCGGCGGGAGAACCCTGCCCTTCGTCCGGTGCGCTACGGCGTGTTCGGCGAGACCGTGCCGTCCGCCAGCCAGATGGACTGGTTCAACAAGGACGGCGCATCGATGTCGATCGAGGATTGGGATTCGCCGACAGAGCGCACCCTGCAGTTCCTCGCGGCATCCACACCAGAGTTCGAGGGCTTCAACCGGATCCTGTTGATCGTGCACGGTCTGGAATCCGATGAAACCGTCACGCTTCCGGCCCATGACGGCGTCAGTTCATACACCCTGCTGTGGAACAGCGCGGCGGACGACGCCACGGCGGAAGAACATGAGCCGGGAACGTCGCTCAGCGTCGCTGGAGCGTCGATGCAGTTGTTCAAGGCACACTGATGGCGCTCGGAACCCCGGCCACCGTCGCCCTCGCCGCGGCGGGAGTCGTGTACACCGCGCACGCCTACGAACACGACCGTGGCAACCACAACTTCGGGCTGGAAGCGGCGAGCGCGCTGCAACTCGACCCTGAACGGGTGTTCAAGACGCTCGTGGCGGATGTCGACGGCCGACTCGTCACCGCGATAGTTCCCGTGACCGGCACCCTCGATCTCGGGGCCCTCGCCGCCGTGGTCGGAGGCAAGCGTGCCGTCATGGCGGACCCGGCGGTCGCCCAGCGGAAGACCGGATACGTGCTCGGCGGAATCAGTCCGATCGGGCAGAAGACGGCACTGCCCACGGTCCTGGATGAGACGGCAGAACTCTTCGACACGATCTTCGTCTCCGGCGGCAGGCGCGGCTTCGATATCGAACTCGCGCCGGCCGACCTGGTGAGCGTCACATCCGCCACCATCGCGCCGATCGCTCGCGACTGATGGCGTCGGCCGGCTCAATTAGCGCGCGACGGTGATGAGCCCCAACTCGGCGGGATTTGCCAGCAGAGGATGCCGCGGCACGACTCGCACGTTGTAGCCGAAGCTGCCCGCCCGCTCGAGCCGCACCGAGCCGGTGAACTGCACCGGCTGCCCAGGACCGGACGGCGCTGCCGGGTCCGGCGTCGCCACCAGCTCGACGTGCTGCACGTTCTCGAGATTGTCGCCATCCCTCGCGCGACCGTACACGGCCTCGACCGCGACGTCGTCCGTAGTCAGACCGTCGAGGTAGACCAGCGCCCGAACGCGCAGGATGTCGCCGACCTGCGGTACGGCATCGACGCCGCCGGATTCGACGTGGGGAACCGAGATCCGCGGCCAGGCCGCCGTCACCCGCGCCTTCCAGGCGGCGAGGTCGCGCGCTCCGGCATATCCGTTCGCCGCCACCGCACGTTCGGCTGCCGCGGCCGGACGATACAGTCGCTCGACATACTCGCGCACCATCCGGTCCGCCGAGAGCTGGGGTGACAGGGTCGAGAGCGTGTGGCGGATCGAGTCCACCCAGCGGCTAGGAACGCCCTCGCTGTTCCTTTCGTAGAACCGTGGCGCGATCTGGTGCTCGATGAGGTCGTACATCGACTCGGCCTCGAGCTTGTCCCGCTCGGCTGAGTCCCCCGCGGAGTCGGCGCTCTGGATCGCCCAGCCGTTCTCCTCGTCATAGAACTCGGCCCACCATCCGTCCAGGATGGACAGGTTGAGCGAACCATTCAGCGCGGCCTTCATCCCGGATGTTCCGCACGCCTCGAGCGGTCGCAGCGGGTTGTTCAACCACACGTCCGTGCCCGGATAGAGCAGCTGCGCCATCGCGATGTCATAGTTCGGGAGGAACACCATTCGGGTTCGCAGCTCCGGGTCCGCCGTGAAATCGACGAGTTTCTGGATCAGGCGTTTGCCCTCTTCGTCGGCCGGATGAGACTTGCCGGCGATGACGATCTGCACAGGATGCGCCTCGGACAGCAGGATCGAGCGAAGTCGGTCAGGGTCGTGCAGCATGAGGGTGAGGCGTTTGTAGGTCGGAACCCTCCTCGCAAAACCGATCGTGAGCACCGAAGGGTCGAGCAGTTCGGAGATCCAGGTCGGCGCTCCGAGGCCGGGGTTCTGTTCACGCCACGCGGTGGAGACCCTGCGCCTCGCATCCTGAACCAGCTGGGCGCGCATGCCGTTGCGCAGTTGCCACAGGTCGAGGTCGGTCACCGATGGGGACGCCCAGTCGGCAATCGCCGGATCTGCCGCTCCCAGCCTGGAGGCCGCGAGCTCATACAGTGACGGATCGGTCCAGGTCGGGGCGTGCACCCCGTTGGTGACCGAGGTGATGGGCACATCGTCCTGGTCGAATCCGGGCCAGAGGGCGCCGAACATGCCACGGGACACCTCCCCGTGCAGCTTTGAGACGCCGTTCGCCCGTTGGCCGAGCCGCAGCCCCATGACAGCCATGTTGAAGGTGCCAGGCGTTCCGCCCTCGTAGTTCTCTTCTCCGAGCGCGAGCACGTCGCCGATGGATACCGCCGGAAGCAACTCGCCATCGAAGTACCGCTCGATCAGGGACGTCTCGAACCTGTCGATGCCCGCTGGAACGGGCGTGTGGGTGGTGAACACGGTGCCAGCGCGCACCACCTGCAGGGCCTCATCGAAGGTCAGTCCCCCGCGGATCAGGTCGCTGATCCGTTCGAGGCCGAGGAATCCCGCGTGCCCCTCGTTGGTGTGGAATACCTCGGGTGCTTCGGCGTCCGTCAGGTCTACCAACAACTTGATGGCGCGAACTCCCCCGATGCCGAGAAGCAATTCCTGCAGCAGCCGATGCTCTCCCCCACCGCCGTACAGGCGATCGGTGACCGTGCGCAGCTCGTGCTCGTTCTCCGGCACGTCCGTGTCGAGCAGGAGTAGCCGAATCCGGCCGACCGCCACCTGCCACACGCGGGCGTAGAGCGCCCCGCCATCCGGAAGCGCGAGGACGACCTGTGCGGCGGTGCCGTCCGGATGCCGCAGCACTGAAAGAGGAAGGCCGTCAGGGTCGAGCACCGGATACGACTCCTGCTGCCAGCCATCCGCGGAGATCGACTGCGCGAAGTACCCGGAGCGGTAGAACAGTCCGACGCCGATGATCGGAACACCCAGGTCCGACGCACTCTTCAGGTGGTCGCCGGCCAGGATGCCGAGCCCGCCGGAATACTGGGGCAGCGCGGCGGCGATTCCGAATTCCGGCGAGAAATAGCCGATCGACTTCGGGACGTCGGCCGGAAGCGACTGGTACCACCGCGGCTCGGTGAGATAGGCGTGCAGATCGTCGCGAAGTTCGTTCGCCTTCGCGACGAAATCCTGGTCGGCGGCGAGTTCGTTCAGCCGGGACGGCTCGACGGCTCCGAGAAGGCCTACCGGGTCGTGCCCGGTGACCTCCCAGGTCTCTGGCGATATCCGCTCGAAGAGCTGGCGGGTCGGCAGGTGCCACGACCAACGCAGGTTCGTTGCAAGTTCCTCGAGCGAAAAGAGAGAGTCTGGCAAAACAGTTCTGACAGTAAATCGACGAATGGCCTTCACGATCCACCAGCCTAGGGGAGCCTCGCGACCGCGAGATTTGACGCCGCCCCGGTTTGGCCCGAATCACGCTATTCGGCGGGATTTTCGCTACGGTCGAATAGTGGCTATTGCGTACGAACCAAAGCTGGGTCGCATCCCGATCCGCAATCTGTCCCCCCAACAACCCGAAAATTCGTGGCCTGCAAAGGCGTTCGTCGGCGAAGTGGTGCCGTTTCGGGCGACCGTCTTCAAGGACGGTCACGACCTTCTCGGCGTCGACCTTCTTCTCTCCGACCCGACCGGTGCGCAGACGAAGCATCGGATGACCCAGATCGACGAGGGAACCGCCATCTGGCAGACCGACGTAATGCTCGATTCACCGGGCGAATGGGTCTACAGCGTCCAGGCCTGGCAAGACGAATGGGCCACCTGGCTGCACAACGCCGAGATCAAGGTCCCGGCCGGCGTCGACGTGCAACTGATGCTCAGCATGGGCTCGCTGCTGCTCGCTCGGGCGACGAAAGCCGCCGGCGACAACAAGATCCTGAAGGATGCGGCCAAGACGATCTCCAGCAAGAGCCTTGCCCCGCCGGCCCGCCTCGCGGTGGCCTTGGATCCTCGCGTCACGGAAGAGATCGAAAAACAGCCGCTCGCCAGTCTGCAGACCCTGAGCCTCCCCCTCACCGTGCGGGTCGAACGCACCAGGGCCGGCGTCGGCAGCTGGTACGAATTCTTCCCTCGCTCGGAGGGAGCGAAGAAGGACAAGAACGGCGCATGGGCCAGCGGCAATTTCCGAACGGCCGCCAGGCGCCTGCCCGCCGTGGCGCAGATGGGCTTCGACGTCATCTACCTCCCGCCCATCCATCCGATCGGCACGAGCTTTCGCAAGGGCGCGAACAACACGATGAACCCTGGGCCGGACGAACCCGGCTCCCCCTGGGCGATCGGCTCGAAAGAGGGGGGCCACGACGCGATCCACCCCGACCTCGGCTCGGTCGAAGACTTCTCTGCGTTCGTCGACACCGCGAAAAACAGCGGCCTCGAGGTCGCCCTCGACCTCGCACTGCAGTGCTCGCCGGATCATCCGTGGGTCACCGAGCATCCGGAATGGTTCACCCACCTGCCGGACGGCTCGATCGCCTACGCCGAAAACCCGCCGAAGAAGTACCAGGACATCTATCCGATCAACTTCGACAACGATCCGATCGGCATTCGCGAAGAAGTGCTGCGGATCGTCAAGTACTGGATCGGTCTCGGCATCAGCATCTTCCGCGTCGACAACCCGCACACAAAGCCGCTCCAATTCTGGGAGTGGCTGCTGCACGAGGTCAATCGGGAATTCCCCGACGTCGTCTTCCTCGCTGAAGCCTTCACCCGACCGCCGATGATGCACGCGCTCGGCCAGCTCGGATTCCAGCAGTCCTATACCTACTTCACCTGGCGGAACTCCAAGGAGGAGCTCGCCGAATACCTGGTCGAACTCTCGCACCAGACCAGCGACTTCCTGCGGCCCAATCTCTTCGTCAACACCCCGGACATCCTGAGCGAGTACCTGCAGTTCGGTGGCCCGGCGGCCTACAAGATCCGTGCGGCGATCGCGGCAACGGCGGCTCCGAGCTGGGGGGTCTATGCGGGATACGAATTGTTCGAGGATGTCGCCCGCCAGGGTTCAGAAGAGAACATCGACAACGAGAAGTACGAATACAAGGCGCGCGACTTCCGGGCGGCGGAGGAGGCCGGCAAGTCGCTGGCGCCATACATCGGCCAGCTCAACCGGATCCGCGCGGAGCACGCATCGCTCCGTCAGCTGCGCAACTTCGAGCTGCACTGGAGCGATGACGAATCGATCATCGTCTACAGCAAGTACCTGGACGGCAAACACACCCGCTCCGGCCGGAGCGACGCGATCATCGTGGTCGCGAACGTCGATCCGCACTCGGTGCGCGAGACCACCGTGCACCTCGATCCGGCGAAGTTCGGAATCGATCCCGGCGAGAAATTCGACGTCACCGACCTGATCACGAAACAAAAGTTCGCCTGGGGCCCAGACAACTACGTACGGCTCGACGCATTCGGCGAGCCGGTGCACATCCTGCGTGTCGAATTCCCGAGGGGTAAATGATGGCCAAGTCGAAATCCACCACCGGAACCGAGTCTGGCGGCAAAAAGGCGTCGGCAATCGCGCTGCCAGTACTGCATCCGGACCTGATCTCCTCCATCGTCGGAGGCAGCCACCCCCATCCGCACGCGACACTCGGGCAACATCCGCACGAGAACGGCTACATCATCCGCGCCGTCCGACCCCTGGCGTCGTCGGTCACGGCCATCCGTGCCGACGGCGAGCGCATTCCCCTCGATCATGTCGCCGACGGACTCTGGCAGGGTTTCGCCCAGGGGGACGGACAGGCCTATCGGCTCGAGACCGCGTATGCCAACGGCCCGGACTGGACCGCGGATGACCCGTACCGTTTCGTTCCGTCGGTCGGGGACCTCGACCTCTACTTGTGGGGGCAGGGCAGGCACGAACAGCTGTGGCAGGTGTTCGGCGCGCACTACCGCCCGCACGAGGGTGTCGCGGGAACGAGTTTCAGCGTGTGGGCTCCGCACGCGAAGGCGGCCAGGGTGATCGGTGACTTCAACCGCTGGAACGGCGCAGCCCATTCGATGCGCAGGCTCGACGACAACGGGGTGTGGGAGCTGTTCATCCCGGGGCTGGATCCCGGAAACACCTACAAGTTCGAGTTGCAGACCGCCGCGGGGCAATGGGTCCAACGAGCGGACCCGATGGCGCGCTACACCGAGACTCCCCCGGCGACGGCATCCGTGATCGGCAAGACCGAGTACCAGTGGGGGGACGCCGGCTGGCTACAGAAGCGTGGAACGCGCGACCCGCACAATTCACCGATGAGCATCTACGAGATGCATCTCGGCTCGTGGCGTCCCGGCCTCGGTTACCGCGACGCAGCGGACCAGCTGATCGACTACATCCACGAGCTCGGTTTCACCCACGTCGAGTTCATGCCGCTCGCGGAGCATCCCTTCGGGGGATCGTGGGGATACCAGGTCACCGGCTACTACGCCCCGACCAGCCGCTTCGGGCATCCGGATGACCTCCGTTACCTGATCGATCGCCTGCACCAGGCCGATATCGCCGTGATCATGGACTGGGTGCCCGCCCATTTTCCGAAAGACGAATGGGCGCTTGCCAACTTCGACGGCCAGCCCCTCTACGAGCACACCGATCCGCGAAGGGGTGAGCAGCCGGACTGGGGGACGCTGGTCTTCAACTTCGGCGACTCGCAGGTTCGCAACTTCCTGGTCGCGAACGCGCTCTACTGGCTCGAAGAGTTCCACATCGACGGCCTGCGAGTGGACGCTGTCGCCTCCATGTTGTACCTCGACTACTCGCGCAAAGACGGCGAATGGGAGCCGAACGAGTTGGGCGGCCGGGAGAATCTCGAGGCGATCAGCTTCTTGCAGGAGGTCAACGCGACGGCGTACAAGCGCAACCCCGGCGTGGTGATGATTGCCGAGGAGTCGACCTCCTGGGCCGGTGTGACCAAGCCGACCTCGCAATCCGGTCTCGGCTTCGGACTCAAATGGAATATGGGCTGGATGCACGACACCCTGCAGTACATGCAGGAAGACCCGATGTACCGGTCGCACCATCACAACGACATCACCTTCAGCTTCCTCTATGCGTTCAGCGAGAACTTCCTGCTCCCGATCAGCCACGACGAGGTCGTGCACGGCAAGGGATCGCTCTTGGCGAAGATGCCGGGCGACCAGTGGCAGAAGCTGGCCAACGTTCGCGCCTACCTGTCGTTCATGTGGGCGCATCCCGGCAAGCAGTTGCTGTTCATGGGCCAGGAGTTCGGCCAGCCATCGGAGTGGAGCGAGGAGCGGGGACTCGACTGGTGGATCCTCGACCAGCCGGTGCACCAGGGGCTCTCGCGCCTGGTCGGTGCTCTCAACCGGGTCTACCGCGCAGAGGGAGCCCTCTGGCAGCAGGACAACACGCCGTCCGGTTTCGAATGGCTCGAGGCCGGAGATTCCGCGCACAACGTCGTCTCGTTCCTGCGCTGGTCGAGCGATGGCCAGCCGATCGCCATCCTGCAGAACTTCTCCGGCAATCCGGTCGGTCCATACCGGGCCGGTCTTCCGTTCGCCGGGATCTGGGACGAGCTGCTGAACACGGATGCCACAGAGTACGGCGGATCCGGCGTCGGCAACTTCGGCGCGGTGACGGCCACCGACACTCCATGGGCCGGACGCCCTGCGTCGGCAGAGCTCACCCTCCCGCCGCTCGCGGGGCTCTGGTTGAAGCTCCGTCGCTAGCGAGGCGCTGAATGTGGCAGTTCCGGCGGCTAGTGCGTGCTGCAGCGCCCACTAACCGCCGGAACTGCGACTATCGCGCGGAATCTAGTACAGCAGTCCGGTAAGCCTGCGACGGGCGGCCGCGACTCTCGGGTCGTCCGTTCCGACGATCTCGAACAGCTCGAGGAGGCGTGCGCGCACCGCGTCCTTGCCGGACTGGTCCAGTCGCGGGAAGAGGTCGAGCAGTCGGGCGAACGCGTCGTCGACGTGACCCCCGCTGACATCCAGGTCCGCAACGGCGAGTTGGGCGGAGACGTCGTCCGGCGCGGCGGCGGCTGCCGCCCTGACCTGGTCGGGGTCGGCTTTGCTGAGCCTGGCAAGCAACGACACCTGCGCCAGCCCGGCGACGGCGAGCTGGTCACGCGGATCCTGGGCGATCGCGGTCGTGTACTCGGCGATCGCCGTGTCGAAGTCTCCGTTGGACATCGCGTCGTACGCCTCCTGGTGATGCGGAGGAAGTGGAGGCTCGACCGGTTCTGCCGGAGCCGCAGCGTCATCCGTCGGCGTCACCGTTCCGGTCACACCGTTCTGCGCGGCAAGGGTCGCCAGCTGCTTCAGCACATCGAGTACCTCGACCTCGGGCAATTCCCCCTCGTAGAGCGCAATAGGGCGACCGCCGATCACTGCCGCGACGGTTGGCGCAGCAGTCACCTTGAACGCCTGCTGCAATTGCGGGTTCTTCTGCGCATCGACGGTGGCGAGGATGAAGCGACCGCCCTGCTCGGTGATGATCCTGTTCAACGTCGGCGAAGGCGCACCAGCGTAGAGCTCGACAAGGACAGGCACAGTGTTCGAGAGTTCGAGGATGCCGGTGAAGTTCGCATCGGTGCCCTCGACGACAAGCGATGGCACCGCGAGGTCATCCGCCGGCGGTCCCGACTGTTGGGCCGGAGGCCGTACGAGCGAGGACAGGTCGACCGCCCCTCGCAGGTTGGCGACTGACGGCGGCAAGTTGGTCACTGCTTCTCCTTGGCTGAGATGAGTCCTTCTGCATAGCCGAGCAAGACTACCTTTTGCGTGCTACCGAGCTTCGGTACGTAGAAGAGAAGCTGGTCGCCGTGCACCGAGACAATTCCCTTCGCGGTCGCGGTGATAGCGGACAGCGTCTTCGTCGCGCCCGATGGTGTGATGGAGGCCCCGGCTTGCGTCGGAGTCACCGTCTCGGTCTCGTTCAGGTCGACCGCCACGATCGCGCCGGAGTCGTTCGTGCCGAACACGATCGTCTGGCCGCTGCCGGCGGCATTCGAGAATGTCATGGACGCGTACGCCGGCAGGGCCTTCTTCCGCGCATTCTTGGAATCCAGCCCGACCGCCTTGACCAGGTTGTCGCTCGCCGTGTCGAAATACTTGTTGTACTGGCTCGCGGGACCGGTGTTGAGGATGTCGCCATAGGCGGTCGCCAGCTGGTCCGGCGAGAGCAGCAGCAGCTTGCTGGTCGGAAACAGCCGCGGAGCTCCGACATCCACCGCGGCGACCTTCGGAACCTGCACCTTCGGCTGGAGGCTCATCGCGTAGTCGACCTTGTAGTTGGAACGGGGGGTCGCCTGGATGAGCATCAGGGCCATCGGGGCGATGGTCTTGTCCTTGGGGTTCTGCACCACCGCGAACACGGTGCGCGGCCAGGTCACCGACTGCTGCGGAAGTGCGATCTCGACGGTCCCGGCCGGGATCGCCGCGGGCGTCGCATAGGTGCTGTCCGCCTTGCCGATCGCGTAGTTGGCCGAGCGCAGCTCGAGGGCGGGGCCCTCGAACCTGGTCGCAAGCAGCGTGGCATCCTTCGCCTTGTCTGCCGCGGCTGCCACGGCAGACACATTGGCGACGATGGCCTTCACCTGGGAATCAGTCACAACCGGCGGCTTGAGCTTGGTGACCGCCCCTGGAGCGATTGTCGAGGTAGGAGTCGGCGTCCCGCCTCCGCCCAGAAACGTGGGCCACTGGGCGGCGCTGCAGCCGCTCAGCGCAACCATTCCGACCAGCACGAGCGGAACGATGGCCGTCATTCGCCTGGTGGTGGAACGTCGTCGACCGCTTTTCACTTCGACCGCTTTCGTGTTCGGCCGCTGGTAGCCGCGCTGCATCGGCACCCTCGGCATCTTGGGCGTCTTCGGGGTCTTCCGCCGGGGTCCGCGAGCCCGCCGCAGATGAACCAGTGCCCACAGGTACATTCCGAGGCCCGCGAGCAACAGCAACACACCGCCGATGATCAGCGGACCAGACCATGGCGTGCGGTTGTCGACGGGCCAGCGGATCGAGATGTCCGTCGGCGCGGGCTTTGCGCCGGTCGAGGCGACGACGAGGGAGATGCCGGCCGGAACGTTCACGGTAAAACTCAACCCGGACTTGCCGCTGAACTCTCCGAGCCAGAGGTCGGAGCCTTTCGGATCGGGCACGGTGTTCGCCTTGCCGGTCACCTCTTTGCTCGTGAGAGCCGTTTTGGCCGAGTTCACGCCGATCTGGTTGTAGTTGGCGTCACCGACCCAGGCGCGAACATCCGATGTGCGACCGTAGGCTGCAAAGACGGTGCTCGCTCCGGAAATGGTCACGGTCTGGTGACCGGCACGCGCCATCATGGTCGACGCGTTGATGATGGTGACCGGCGCATTCGAGTGCATCGTGGCCGATGCGGTCACGAAGTCGGGCGCGGCAAAGATGGTGCGCTGTGCAATTCCGTAGCCGATAAGAACGAAGGCAAGAACGAAACTCACGATGGCAAAAATGAACCGCAAGTACTAACTCCTTTCGTGTTGCCGGGATCGACCGGGGCGTCGACAACCCTGTTCGCAAGCTCCTACGAGCACTCGTACTAGGGGACGAGGTCAGGGGTCCCTGGACAACTGAAATCCGGGGCGGCAACAGACAAAGACATTCCAGAATAGCGTAAGGACCCTGAGAGGGCCCCATCCGCACGCTAAACTCGGATGATTCGCCCGAAAAGGCTCGGGTGTCGGCTGACAGCACACGCCGCCCAAAAACTCATATTCCGTTCACCAAGACGGCCTATAACAACACACAGAGTCCCATAAACACGTACAGGAGACACCGTGGCCACTGATGATGAAGCGTTCACCACCGCAATGCGCGGATACAACCGTGACGAGGTTGACGGCGCGATCAGGGACCTTCGGCGCGAACTGATAAAAGCCAACACCGACAAGGCTGAGGCGAACAAAGAGATCAAGCGCCTGGCCGCGACCGTCGATGACTTGCAGGCCGAGATCGAAGAGACCGGCAGCCCGACTTACAGCGGCCTCGGAAGCAAGCTCGAGAACATCCTGCGGGTCGCAGAAGAGCAGTCGACCCGTCTGATCAGCCAAGCCGACATCGACGCAGAAAAACTTCGTAGCGGAGTGAACGGCGAGATCCACAAGCTTCGGGTCGAGGCGGCCGAGGCCGCAGAACGGCTGATTGCGGAGGCCCAGGCCAAGGCGGGGAGCATCCTCGACGCCGCGCGCGCCGAGGCCGCCGGGACCGTATCCGACAGCAAGGAAGACGCCGAGACCATCACCCAGGAGGCGCTGCGGGAAGCCGCGGCCATCCGAGGCGCCGTCGCCACCGAAGCGGCAGAAGCCCGGTCGACGGCGAAGCGGGAGGCGGCAGCGGTTCGCGCAGAAGCGGAACGCGAAGCTGCCGAACTCCAGGTCGTCGCCAGCCGCGAGGTGAGCGAGGCACGCGAGAGCGCCGCGGCTCTGGCACGGGAGACCGAACAGGGACGGGTGGAGTTCACCAGCGAGGCCGAGAAGCAGTGGGGAGACCTCGCCCGCGACATCGAACAGCAGCGAACCGATCTCGCGAGGGACATCGAGTCTGGCAAGGCCGAACTCGAACAGGAGACGGCAGCAGCCAGGGCGGCGCTGGAGAACGAGACGGCCGCCGCACGATCCGACATCGAGCAGGAGACTGCTGCGGCGAAGGCGGCACTCGCCAGTGAGACCGCCGCCGCACGATCCGCGATCAAGCAGGAGAACGCCGCGGCCAAGGCCGCACGCGACCTGGACGCCAAGAAGGCCCGCGCAGCCCTCGAGCAGGAGATCTCCGAGGCGAGGACGACGCTCGAACTCGAGGTCATCGCCGAGCGCACCGCTCTCGCGTACGACATCGAGGAGCAGCGCACCAACCTCGCACGCGAGATCGAGGCGAGGAGGGCCGAAGTCACGCGTGAGTTAGAGCAGGTGCAAGCCCAGTTGGCGTTCGACGTCGACGAGACCCGCACGAAGCTCGAGCGAGATGCGGAACAGGGACGGATCGACTTCGACATCGAGTTGAAGTCCCGGCGGGACGAAGCGGAGAAGGAATTTCTTTCCACCCACCAGGAGGCCGTCGCTCAGACCCAGAAGTACCTCGACGAAGCGCAGTTGCAGCTCGCCGAGGCCACCAGGGACGCCAAGGAGAAGCGGCAGGAGGCGGATGCGGCCAGTGCAGCCGCCAAGGCCATGTCGAGTGAATCTCGGGAGAAGGCGGACGCCCAGGCCGCCGAGATCCTCGCCAACGCCGAGGCACGCGCCAGGGCGATAATTTCCGAAGCCGAGACGCGAACCGAGAAATTGGTGTCTGACGCGGAAGCGCGGCTCGCCCAGATTAGGATTGAGCGCGAAGCGGTTGCAGGCTATTTCGAGAGCCTGCACTCCGTGCTCTCCCACGCGGAGAAAGTGACCTCAGAAAGCTAGCAGCAGCAGAAGGGCCGCACGGTGAAGATCCACAACGCTTTCCGACTCGGCCTGTTCGGTGGATTGGGTGTGCTGGTCGCACTCGCCATCGGCGGAGCGGTCACGACACTCGCGACGATCATCACCTACATCGGTGCTGCACTCTTCATCGCTCTCGGCATCGACCCCGCCGTCTCCTGGCTGGAGCGGCACAAGTTTCCACGCTGGCTCGCGACCCTGACCGTCCTGCTCGCGATTCTCGCGGTGTTCGCGGGTCTCGTCTTCGCCGTTGTTCCGGTCGTGGTGGACCAGATGAACCTGCTGATCAAGCAGCTTCCTGGCTTCATCAACACCGTGTCCGCGCCATCCTGGATCAAACAGACCCAGGCGAGCCTGCCGAACTTCATCGACCTGCAGGGAATCATCGACCAGGTCGTGAATTTCTTCCAGAATTCAAAGAACATCACCGCGATCAGCAGCGGGCTGCTCTCGGTTGGACTCGGGATCGCGAGTGGCATTTTCGGTGTGCTGATCGTGCTCATCCTGACGCTGTATTTCGTCGCATCCCTGCACAGCATGAAGCGCGGACTGTACAAGCTGGTTCCGGCGTCGAAGCGAGCCAAGTTCGCGGACATTGCCGAACAGATCACCGCGTCGGTCGGAAGATACGTTGTCGGACAGGCGACAATCGCACTCGCCAACGGCATCGCCAGCTTCATCTTCCTGACTTTCATCGCCAGGGTGCAGTACTCGGCGCTGTTCGCGTTCCTCGCCTTCCTGTTCGCGCTCATCCCCCTGGTCGGTACCCTCTCCGGGTCGGTGATCATCACCCTCGGAGCCCTGCTGTTCAACGGTCCAGGCACCGCACTTTGGGTCGCGATCTTCTACCTCGCCTACATGCAGATCGAGGCATACGTCATCAACCCGCGGGTGATGAACCGGGCGGTGAAGGTTCCGGGCGTGATCGTCGTGATCGCCGCGCTGGCAGGCGGATCGCTGCTCGGGATCCTCGGTGCGCTCATCGCGATCCCGGTGGCGGCATCCGTGCTCCTGATCATCGACCAGGTCTTCGTTCCGCGTCAGAACGAGCTGTAGCGCTTCCCGACGAGCCGGTCCTCCGCGGACGACGGGCTAAGCATTCCGGACATCGCTGTCCTTGCTCTCCCAGGTCTCCGGAAGCGGGAGCGCAGCGGGATTCACCCGCAGCAGGATCTCGCTGAGCACTCGACGCGTCTGAAGCTCACCGACCCACAGGTGTTTGCCGCCGGCCACGTTCACGATCTCTGCCTCTGGCACGGTGGCGAACCGCACGGCGGCCTCTGCCGGACGCAAATAGTCGTCGAGTTCCGGAATCACGATGACCAGTCGGATGCCGCTGCCCGCCCAGGCGGCGATTTCGGCGTCGGTCGCCCTGTGCAGAGGAGGAGACAGCAGGATCGCTCCGTCGATCGGATGCTCCAACCCGTACTTCAGGACGACTTCCGTTCCGAACGACCAGCCGACCAGCCAAGGATGCGGCAGCCCGCGTTCGGCGACGAATGACATCGCTGCCGCCAGGTCGTCGCGCTCGGCAACACCGTGCCCGAACTCCCCCTCTGACCTGCCCCGCGGGGAGGATACGCCGCGGAAGTTGAAGCGCAGGACCGCGAGGTCCGCCATCGCCGGGAGCCGAGCCGCGGCCTTTCGGATCAGGTGCGAATCCATGAAACCGCCCGCCGTCGGCAACGGGTGGAGCATGACCAGGGTCGCAACCGGCTCCGCATCGACCGGCAGCGCCAGTTCGCCGACAAGGGTCAGTCCGTCCGCCGTGTGCAGCTCGATCTCTTCTCGTCG
>JAODMG010000167.1 GCA_025464895.1 Microbacteriaceae bacterium
GGGTCGGGTTCAGCCTGCACCTGCCGTACGGCATCCATCTCGTCGTCGCGCTGCTCGCCGGCCTGATCGGAGGCGCGCTCTGGGGTGGGCTGGTCGGCCTGCTCCGAGCTCGAACCGGGGCGCACGAGGTCATCACGACCATCATGCTCAACTACGTCGCGTACTACCTGCTCTTCTACTTACTGAAGACCCCGGTGCTGCAGCAGCCGGGCTCCAGCAACCCGAAGACCCCGCCGATGGATCCGACAGCGGTGTTCCCGTTGCTCCTCGGGCCGCAGTACTCGGTGCATCTCGGTTTCATCATCGTGATCGCGGCGACCGTCGTGGTCTGGTGGCTGCTCAACCGGTCCAGCCTCGGATTTCAGTTCCGCGCGGTCGGCGAGAACCCGAACGCGGCGCGGGTGGCCGGCATGAACGTCAAGAACATGTACGTCTACGCGATGCTCATCTCTGGTGCATTGGCCGGTCTCGCCGGTGTATCCCAGGTGCTCGGAACGGTGACCACTGGATTCGGTGCAGGCATCGACGCCGGCATCGGATTCGACGCGATCACCGTTGCGCTGCTCGGGCGGTCCCGCCCGTGGGGTGTCTTCTTCGCCGGCATCCTGTTCGGTGCCCTGAAGGCCGGCGGATTCTCGATGCAGGCCCAGCAGGGAGTGCCGATCGACATCATCCTCGTTGTCCAATCGGTCATCGTTCTCCTCATCGCCGCGCCGCCGCTGGTGCGTTCGGTGTTCCGACTGCCGCAGCCGACCGGCGTGCGTCTACGAACAGCCAAGACATCGGCACGAAAGGCTGTGGTGACCCGATGACTACCGTTACCGAGCAGGGCGGTCACGCGCCGGGATCGACGATCGTGCGCGCAACCACCGTCGTGCGCAGCCTGAAGACCCCGATCGCGCTGGCCGTCTTCAGCGTCCTGGCCATCGTGCTGTTCGTGATCCTGCGGCGCCCGGGAACCAGCATGTTCCGGCTGTCGACCGCGACCGACGTCATCCAGCTTCCGCCGATCTCCGTTCCGTCGATTGCGACCGGAATCGTGCTGACCGTGATTCTCGTCGGGATAACCGCGGCCAGCGTCGTCTTCTATGCCAGCCACCGCAAGACGCCGGCTTGGCTGACCGGGGTGTTCGGTGCGCTCTTCGTTATCGGATTCCTGGCCTGGGCCGCCGCAACCGTCACCGATCCGGCCGCCCACTCGATCTACGTGCCGGGGCTGCTCATCGGCACCGTAGGGCTCAGCACCGCACTGATCTTCGGTGCCCTCGGCGGTGTCATCTCCGAGCGTGCCGGTGTGGTCAACGTGGCGATCGAGGGTCAGCTGCTCGCCGGCGCGTTCGTCTCGGCCGTCGTCGCGTCCGTCACGAAGCAGCTTCTTCTCGGTGTGATCGCCGCGATGGTCGCCGGTGTTCTGGTGTCGTTCGTCCTCGCCGCGTTCGCGATCAAGTACGTCGTCGACCAGGTCATCGTCGGTGTCGTGCTGAACGTGCTGGTCACCGGAATCACCAGCTTCCTCTATACGACGGTGCTGAGCCCGAACGGCGATCTGATGAATTCGCCTCCGCAGTTCGAGCGGGTCAACATCCCGCTCCTCAGCGAGATCCCGATCCTGGGTCCAGTGCTGTTCCAGCAGACGATCATCGTCTACGTCATGTACATCGCGGTCGCCGCGGTCTGGTTCGCGCTGTTCAAGACCAGGTGGGGACTGCGGGTGCGCGCGGTCGGCGAACATCCTCAGGCCGCTGACACGGTCGGCATCAACGTCAACCGCACCCGGTTCTGGAACGTCTCGCTGGCCGGAGCGATCGTCGGATTCGGCGGGGCGTACTTCACCC
The DNA here is from genome assembly GCA_025464895.1 of Microbacteriaceae bacterium. Taxonomy (GTDB): domain Bacteria; phylum Actinomycetota; class Actinomycetes; order Actinomycetales; family Microbacteriaceae; genus Parafrigoribacterium_A. The sequence continues at coordinate 1,836 of JAODMG010000167.1, forward strand.
TCGGCTCGGTCGGCGGCTTCACCAAGGAAATGACGGCCGGCAACGGGTTCATCGCCCTCGCCGCCGTTATCTTCGGTCGCTGGGATCCGATCAAGGCGACCCTGGCCGCGCTGCTCTTCGGCTTCGCCTCGAACCTACAAAGCGTTCTGAACATCCTCGGTTCTCCCGTTCCGAGCGAATTCATGCTGATGCTTCCGTACGTCGTCACGATCTTCGCGGTAGCCGGCTTCGTCGGGAGGTCGCGAGCGCCAGCCGCAGATGGCCGCCCCTATATAAAGGTGTAAGAATGAGCGAGATTGACTGGGACACCCTCCGTTCCATGGCGAACGATGCGGCAACCCACGCCTACGTTCCGTATTCGAAATTCCCGGTCGGGGTGGCCGCGCTCGTCGACGACGGTCGGCTGATCTCCGGATGCAACGTCGAGAACGCGTCGTACGGCCTCACCCTGTGTGCAGAGTGCGCCCTCGTGTCGAGCCTGCACATGACCGGGGGAGGGCGTCTCCTCGCCTTCGCCTGCGTCGACGGACACGGGAACACGCTGATGCCGTGCGGCCGCTGCCGGCAGCTGCTGTACGAACACTCCGCTCCAGGAATGCTGCTGCAGACGGTGTCCGGGATCAAGACGATCGACGAGGTCATTCCGGACGCATTCGGGCCGCGAGAGCTCGAGAACTACCAGAACGCCTGAGCGGTCGCCGCTCCGGGGCACCGACCCATCGCCGACTCGCGCAGATCGCCGATCGGCGACTCGCGCACTAGAGCAAGGACAAAACCATGAGCTCGATTGAACCGTTCGACGTCGTCGACCTGATCCGGGCCAAGCGCGACCACGGGACGCTCGACACGGCCCAGATCAACTGGCTGGTCGACGCCTACACCCGCGGATACGTCGCGGACGAGCAGATGGCCGCGATGACGATGGCGATCTTCCTGAACGGAATGGAACGGCAGGAGATCCGCGATTTGACCCTCGCCATGATCGCGAGCGGTGAAACCCTCGACTTCGGCGGACTGTCGAAACGGACGACGGACAAGCATTCGACCGGTGGGGTCGGCGACAAGATCACGCTGCCGCTCGCCCCACTGGTGGCCTCGTTCGGCGTTGCGGTGCCCCAACTCTCCGGACGCGGCCTCGGCCATACCGGCGGCACCCTCGACAAGCTCGAGAGCATTCCCGGCTGGCGGGCATCCCTCAGCAACGAGGAGTTCCTGTCCCAGCTCGAGGAGGTCGGCGCCGTCATCTGCGCGGCCGGCTCCGGGCTCGCCCCGGCCGACGGCAAGCTGTACGCGCTCCGGGACATCACCGGCACCGTGGAGGCGATCCCGCTTATCGCGTCATCGATCATGAGCAAGAAGATCGCGGAAGGGACATCCGCGTTAGTGCTCGACGTCAAGTTCGGCTCCGGCGCCTTCCTCAGGGACATCGCGCAGTCGCGCAAGCTCGCCGAGACGATGGTGGCGCTCGGTGAGGATGCCGGCGTCGCCACCCGGGCGTTGCTGACCGACATGAACGTTCCGCTCGGCCTTACCATCGGCAACGCTCTCGAGGTTCGGGAATCGGTCGAGGTCCTCGCCGGCGGCGGACCGGCGGATGTGATCGAGCTCACGCTCGGCCTCGCCCGGGAAATGCTGGCACTCGCCGGCCAGCCGGACGCCGACGTCGAGGCCGCCCTGGCTGATGGCAGGGCGATGGACACCTGGCGCCGGATGATCGCCGCGCAGGGCGGCGACCCGTCCGCGGCGCTCCCGGTCGCGAAGGAGAACCACGTCGTCACGGCCGACCGCGATGGCGTGCTGGCGACCCAGGACGCGTTGCCGTTCGGCGTCGCGGCCTGGCGGCTCGGCGCCGGTCGCGCCCGCAAACAGGACTCGGTGCAGGCCGCCGCCGGGATCGAGCTGCACGCGAAGCCCGGCGATAGGGTGACCCGCGGCCAAGCTCTGTTCACGCTGCACACGGACGAGCCGGCCCGGTTCGACCGCGCACTCGACGCGCTCGGCGGCAGCTGGAGCATCGCCGACACCGCTCCGGCGCGCGGTCCGCTGATCGTCGAGCGCATCGGCGGCTAGCAGTACTGTCCGCCGCGAGCCTCGGCTGCGCGCCTGGCCCGAGCATCTGGCCCGTCTGTCCTTCGTAGCTCAAATGCAGGACCGCAGCCCACTAGAGTTCCGCTAAACCCCCGGATTCCGGCAACTGTTGCGTGCAAAACTGGCTGCGGTCCTGCATTTGAGCGACGGGCAGGCGGACAGGCGACGGGCGGGAGGCGCGCGGGCAGCAGCTGCAGAGCCGGCGGCTAGCTCGGGGCGGGGTCGCCGATGCGCTCGAGCGCATCGACGATGAGATGCCAGAACTTGGCGTGGTCGAGGTTGGTCGCCGCGTGCGTCGTGCAGTCGGCCGGCGCGGGCGCGCGAAAATCGGCGACCGTCATGCCGAGGGTGAGTGTTCCGGTGAGTTCGACGTCCAGGGGAACCGGCACGACATCCATCACCGACGGATCGATCACCAGTGCGACTGCGCACGGATCGTGCACCGGCGGGGAATCGAAGCCCTGGGCCTCCTTGTAGCGCGGGCCGAAGAACTCGAGCAGCTCCAGGACGAAACGCGCGGGGGCGGTGTCCACGGCGGCGATCGCGGCAACGACATCCGGCGTCGCGAGCGCCTGGTGGGTCAGGTCGAGGCCGACCATCGTGAGCTTCCACGGTTCGTTGAACACGATGTGCGCGGCCTCCGGGTCGATGACGATGTTGAACTCGGCCGCCGCGCTCCAGTTGCCCCCGTGATATCCGCCGCCCATCAGCACGACCTCTTTGACCCTGGAGGCGATGCGCGGCTCCTTGCGCACGGCCAGCGCTATGTTGGTCAGGGCCCCCGTGGGCACCAGCGTTATCTCGCCCGGCTCGCTGGCCATGATCGTGTCGATGATGAGGTCGACCGCGTGACGATCGTCGAGGATGAGCGTCGGTTCCGGCAGGGTCGGCCCGTCCATGCCGGAATCGCCATGTATCGTTCCCGCGGTCTCGACCTCGCGCACGAGGGGGCGATGGGCGCCCGCGGCGAATGGCACTCCGGTGATGCCGGCGATCCTCGCAACCGCCAACGCGTTGCGGGTCACCTTGTCGATGGTCTGGTTTCCATGCACCGTCGTCACCGCCACCAGCTCGACCTCGGGGTTGCCGTGCGCGAGCAGCAGCGCGATCGCGTCATCGTGGCCGGGGTCGCAATCGAGGATCATCTTCTTCGGCATCCGTTGTTCGCCTTCCCACTCGCGGATTCCAAGGTTAGTGGAGGTCGACAACCGGTAGATTTGACTCATGAACATAGTTCCGACGGACTACCTGCTGCCCGGCGATGGCGCGAACATCACCGCGCTGCCCAAGGTCTCGCTGCACGATCACCTCGACGGCGGGTTGCGTGCCCAGACGATCATCGAACTCGCCGAGTCGGTTTCGCTGGAGTTGCCGGAGACGGATGCCGTCGCACTCGGGGAATGGTTCGCCCAGAAGTCGGACTCCGGCTCGCTGGTGGAGTACCTGAAGACCTTCGACATCACCACCGGAGTCATGCAGACGCAGGAGGGTCTCGCCCGGGTCGCCCGCGAGTTCGTGCAGGATCTGGCCGCGGACGGCGTCATCTATGGCGAGATCCGTTGGGCACCGGAGCAGCATCTCGGCCACGGCCTGAGCCTCGACGAGGCGGTCGAGGCCGTGCAGGAGGGGCTGGACGCCGGGGTCGAGGATGTGCGCAACACCGGCCGTCGCATCCGGGTGGGCCAACTCGTGAGTGCCATGCGTCACGCCGACCGCGGACTCGAGATCGCCGAACTCGCGGTTCGTCACCGCACGAATGGTGTTGTCGGCTTCGATATCGCTGGGGCAGAGGCCGGCTTCCCGGCAGGCAGGCTGCGGGACGCATTCGATTATCTGGCCCGGCATCTCTTTCCGGCGACGGTGCACGCGGGCGAGGCGGACGGCCTCGACAGCATCCGTGGCGCGCTGTTCGACGGTCGCGCCCTGAGGCTTGGCCACGGCGTTCGACTGGCCGAAGACATCTCCTTCGAGAGCGAGGACGACGAGAACAGCTACGTCACCCTCGGGCCGATCGCCCAGTGGGTCAAGGATCGGGAGATCGCCCTCGAGCTCTCGCCGCAGTCGAACCTGCAGACCGGGGCGATCGCGGCGTGGGGCGACGACCTCATCGATCATCCGTTCGATCTGTTCTACCAGCTCGGCTTCAGGGTGACCGTGAACACGGACAACCGGCTGATGAGCAACACATCGCTCAGCAAGGAGCTCGCCCTTCTCAGCGAGACCTTCGGCTACGACCTCAGCGACCTCGAGGTCTTCCAGCTCAATGCCGCCGCTGCGAGCTTTCTTCCGCTCGAGGACCGCGAAGACCTGGCCGACCAGATCAGCGCCGGTTTCGAACGGGCCTGAGGATGCCGCTACCCCCGCTGCCAGAATCGGCGATCGTGCTCGGAGCACACGCCGACGATTGGCGCGCGGCGGTGCGGTTGGCCGGGTCCGCCCTTGCCGCATCCGGTGCGGCGAAGCCGGCCTACGCCGACGAGATGATCCGGATGATCGAAGAGCACGGGCCGTACGTGGTGATCGCCCCGGGGCTTGCGCTAGCCCACGCGCGACCGGGCCCCGCGGTGCTCGCGGACGGACTCGCGGTGGTGACGCTTGCGGAACCGGTCTCGTTCGGGCATCCGCACAACGACCCGGTAAGCGTGGTGATCGGCCTCGCCATCGAGCGCTCCGACGTCCATCTCGCCTCGGTGGCGGAGCTCGCCAACGTTTTCAACGATTCGAGCGCCATCCCGGCGCTCAGGGACGCGAAGAGCATCGACGAGGTCATTGCCATCTTCGGGAACACGCGAAACCTGGGAGAACAGCAGTGAAGATCGTCACCATCTGTGGCGCCGGTATCGGCAGCTCCGGCATCCTGAAAGTCAACGCCGAGCGCGTCTTGAAACGCCTCGACATCTTGGCGGAGGTCACCGCGGCAGACATCACGACCGTTGCGTGGGCCGCTGAGGATGCCCAGGTCATCCTCACCTCTGCGGAGTTCGTGGAGGCGATCGGCAAGACCTACGCCGACGTGATCGTGATCGACAACTTCTTCGACACGGACGAGCTGACCCGCAAGCTGCGGGCGACCCTCGGATAGCTCCGCTCGGCCGCCCCTGACGCCCGCCGCCCGTCAGGCCAGCAGCTCCCGCATCGCCGCATCCAGCGCGGCAACCGTCCGATCCGCATTGTTGCGCCGTTCGGCCGCCGTGCCGTCGGTGCTCGACGCGTCGATGTAGACCTTGAGCTTCGGCTCCGTGCCGCTCGGACGCAGGATAACCCTGGAGCCGTCGGCCAGCCAGATGCGCAGGATGTCGCCTGGGGGAAACTCCTCGAAACCGTCGGAGAAGTCGTCGATCCGATCCACCCGCGATTCGCCGATCGAGGCCGGCGGATTCTGCCGGATGCGGTTCATGATCCGCGGGATCTCGGCGAGGTCGGTCATCCGGAGCGAGATCTGCGACGACGCATACGCGCCGAATTTCTCGGCGAAGGCCGTCTCGTGATCGGCGAAGGTCCTGCCGGACAGCGCCAGGTCTGCCATCAGGCCGAGGAACTCGACCGCGGCCGAAATGCCATCCTTGTCGCGCACCTTCTCGGGGTCGACCAGGTAGCCGAGCGCCTCCTCGTAGCCGTAGACGAGGCCGGGGACGCGAGAAACCCACTTGAACCCGGTGAGAGTATCGGCGTAGTCCAGTCGGTACCGGCGTGCGATCTCCTTCAACGCCGGTGAGCTGACGATGGATGCCGCGAGGATACCGTCCGCCGCACTGCCATGATTGCCCGCCGCCGCCACCCGCTCGGCGATCCGCCAGCCGAGCAGGGAGCCGACCTCGTTCCCGCTGAGGCGCCGCCAGCCGCCGGCATCGGGGACCGCGACGGCCAGCCGGTCCGCGTCTGGATCGTTGGCGATGATGACATCAGCACCGGCCTCGGTCGCGGTCGCGATGGCGAGGTCCATCGCGCCGGGCTCTTCCGGGTTCGGGAAGGCCACAGTGTGGAAGGTCGGATCGGGGTTGATCTGCTCCGTGACGACGATCGGCGGGCCGAAACCGGCCGCGGCGAACACCCGGCTGGCCGTCTCCCATCCGACCCCGTGCATCGCGGTATAGACGAAGCGTAGCTCGGTCCTGGACCGGGACGCCGCACTGGACAAGGACGCCGTATTGGCGATCGCCGCGGTGAGACGGACGTACTCGTCGAGCACATCCTCCCCGGCGACTTCGTATTCCGCTCGAGGCATGTCGAGCACATTGCGGCTCGTTGCCACCGCCAGGATCTGGTGCGCGATCTCGGCGTCGGCCGGCGGAACGATCTGCGAGCCGTGGTCGTCTCCGCCCAGGTAGACCTTGTAGCCGTTGTCCTGCGGCGGGTTGTGGGACGCGGTCACCATGACGCCGGCGCTCGTGCGGAGGTGCCGCACCGCGAAGGCGAGCACCGGTGTCGGCAGAAGTCGGGGGAGCAGGATCGCGCGCACACCGGCGCCGGCCATGATCTCGGCCGTGTCGGTGGCGAATATTCGCGAGTTCTTGCGGCCGTCGTAGCCGATCACCACAGATGGCGTGCGGCCCTTCTCCAGGAGATAGGCGGCGAGGCCGGCGGCGGCCTGCGACACCAGCACGCGGTTCATCCGGTTCGGACCGGCCTCGATCCGGCCGCGGAGTCCCGCGGTTCCGAACTCGAGTCTCTCGTCGAAGCGCGACCGCAACTCGGTCACCGCTGAAGCGTTGTCGGCCTTCGCGCTTGCCAGCAGTGCGTCGAGTTCTGCGCGGGTCTCGGCATCCGGATCCTGCGCGCGCCAGGCCTGCACCCGTTCGAACAGGTCGGCGCTGTCGCTTGGTCGCGTTTCGGGAGAGCCGGTCTCAACCGCCTCGCTCACAGTTCGGCCACGATTTTCGCGAGCAGGGCGCTGATCACCGGTTCGGCCGTCCGGCCGGCGTCGATCACTTCGCCGTGGCTGAGCGGTGTCTTCTGGATGCCGGCCGCGAGGTTCGTGATGAGCGAGAGGCCCAGCACCTCCATGCCGGACTGGCGTGCCGCGATCGCCTCGAGCGCGGTGGACATCCCGACGATGTGGCCGCCGATCGCCTTCGCCATCTGCACCTCGGCCGGGGTCTCGTAGTGCGGCCCGCGGTTCTGCACGTACACGCCCTCGTCGAGGCTCGGGTCGACCCCCCGCGCGATCTCGCGCAGGCGCGCGGAATACAGGTCGGTCAGATCGATGAAGGTCGCGCCCTCGAGCGGCGAGTCGCCGGTGAGGTTGATGTGGTCGCTGATCAGCACGGGGGTGCCGGGAGTCCAGCTCTTGCGGATGCCGCCCGCGCCGTTGGTGAGGACCATCACCCTCGCGCCGGCCGCGGCCGCGGTTCGCACGCTGTGTACGACGCGGCGCACACCGTGGTTCTCGTAGTAGTGGGTGCGAGCCCCGATCACGAGCGCGCGCTTGCCGTTCGGGAGGAGGATCGACCGCAGCGAACCGACGTGTCCGGCCAGCGCCGGCGCGCTGAATCCGCTGATCTCGGTCGCCGGGATGGTGGCGGTCGTATCGCCGATGAGATCGGCCGCCTTCGCCCAGCCGCTGCCGAGGGTGAGGGCAATGTCGTGCCTGGCCACCCCGGTGATTAGCGTGATCTCGGCCGCGGCCATTGCGGCGATTTCGAATGGGTCGGCGGCGGGATCGTCCAGGGGATTCGGCTGCGTCGTTGACATCCGTACACTCTAATTCTCCGGGGCCGTCCTGGGGCCGATTCCCTCGTCCCGAAAACGCAGGAGCCTTCTTCCGAAAACGCAGGAGATCGGGCCGATCCGGCGAGATAGTCCCACCCCGTGCCCGTTCGGGGCTAAATCTCCTGCGTTTTCGAAAACCCGCCGAGGGGTGCCAGGTTGGTGCGGCATCCGCGCTAGGCAAGAATGGTGGCATGGCCTATGAATTCGAGCGAAAACAGCGCATTGCAATTCTCGGGGGAGGGCCAGGCGGCTACGAAGCTGCACTCACCGGCGCCCAGCTCGGCGCCGAGGTCACCCTTGTCGAGCGCGTCGGCGTCGGCGGATCCGCCGTGCTGACGGATGTCGTTCCGTCGAAGACCCTCATAGCCACGGCAGGCGCGGCCGGGGCGATCGGGGAGGCAACCGATCTCGGCGTGCAGTTCTTCACGAAAGGTGACGCGGGCAGGCCGGTGCGGCCGCAGGTCACCGTGAACCTCGCCGCGGTCAACCAGCGGCTGCTTCGCCTCGCGCGCCAACAGTCGGAAGACATGAAGTCGCAGCTGATCAAAGCCGGGGTGACCATCGTGCAGGGGGAGGGCCGCCTCGACGGTCCGAGCCGGATCGTGGTCGCGACCGGCAAGGGCAAGGGTGCGACCGACTTCGACGAAATCGACGCGGACACCATTGTGATCTCGGTCGGTGCGAGTCCTCGTATCCTGCCATCGGCAACGCCCGACGGTGAGCGGATCCTGACCTGGACCCAGCTCTACGGGCTCGAGGAGACCCCTGAGCACCTGATCGTCGTCGGGTCCGGCGTCACCGGCGCGGAGTTCGCGTCGGCGTACACTGCCCTCGGATCGAAGGTCACCCTCATTTCCAGCCGCGACCAGGTCCTCCCGGGCGAGGATGCGGATGCGGCACGGGTGATCGAGGATGTCTTCAAGCGCAACGGGATGACCGTGCTGTCGAAGTCCCGCGCCGAATCGATCAAGCGCACCAAGGATGGCGTGGTCGCGACGCTCTCCGACGGCCAGACCGTCGAAGGCAGCCATTGCCTGATGGCGGTCGGATCGATCCCGAACACCGCGGGAATCGGGCTGGAGGAGGTCGGGGTGCAGCTGACCGAGACCGGTCACATCCGGGTGAACCGGGTCGCCCGCACCTCGATGCCGAGCATCTATGCCGCCGGTGACTGCTCGGACTTCCTGCCGCTGGCATCCGTCGCCTCGATGCAGGGGCGCACGGCGGTGTTCCACTCGATGGGAGATGCGGTCAACCCGGTGGAGCTGCGAAATGTCACGTCGAACATTTTCACCCAGCCCGAGATCGCCACGGTCGGCTGGTCGCAGAAACAGATCGAGGATGGCATCGCCCAGGGCGACATCTACAAACTGCCGCTGGCATCCAACCCTCGGGCGAAGATGATGGGCATCAAGGACGGGTTCGTGAAACTGTTCGCGCGCACCGGCTCCGGTACCGTTATCGGCGGGGTGATCGTCGCCCCGAACGCCTCGGAGCTGATCGCTACGATCGCGCTCGCCGTCGAGCACCGTCTCACAGTCGACCAGCTGGCCCAGGCCTTCCCGGTGTACCCGTCGCTCACCGGCAGCATCACTGATGCCGCGCGCGCGATGCACATCGTCCACTAGCGGTACGGCGGCTCTCCGAACGCCGAAGTCGTCGGTGCGCCGTTTTGTTGTCGGTGCGCCGTTTCCAACCGGCGCGCTGACAATAAGTCGGCGCACTGATGGCGAGGCTCGCGTCGGCTCGATGCGGCGGACGACCCCCCCAACCTCGACTCCGCAACATCCGGGGTGACGCCGCGCTATCCACAGAACGCCGGATCGACGTCGAGACACAGCGCGTGGGGGCCGACGATGGACGGATGTCCGACCCGGTAGCCCTCGAATGGCGCGACAACGTCATCCTCACCCGGGACCTCGTGGTGCCCGGAGATCGCGCGGAGTTCTTTCGGCGAGTGCGACGGCGCGAATTCGTGCCGATTTTCCGGGGTGTCTTCGTTCGGGCGGAGCGCTGGAGCTCACTCGGCAACGATGAACGCTACCGAGCACGGGTGAAGGCCGCCGCGGCCTCCGCCGATTGTGAGGTAATCCCGGCACCCACGGACGCCTCGGGCTCCGCGGCATCTGCGATCTCGGTTGACGAAAGGCCGGTTTTCTCGAACCATTCCGCGGCGGCGCTCTGGCGGCTGGCGTGGATCGGCGACTGGCCGAAACGGGCCCATACTGTAGAGCCGATCGCGGCGGGCGGCCGGTCGAACGCGATGTTCATCCGGCACACTAGTGGTGTTCCTGACGATCGAGTTGAGATCGACGGCCTCGAAGTCACCGCGCTCGCGCGGACGGTGGTCGATCTGGCCAGGACCGAGTCATTCGGACGGGCCGTCACTCTCGCCGATTCCGCGCTTCGTCGAACGCTTCACCCCATCGAGGGTGTTCCCCGCACCCTCTTGACCAGGGCAGACCTCGAGGGAGAGCTCGACCGCATTCCCTTGCGCCACGGTTCGGCCAGGGCGCGCAACGTGATCGAGTTCGCGGATGGGGCGGCGGATCGACCCGGCGAGTCCATGAGCCGGGTGAGCATGCGAGTGGCTGGGCTTCCACCGCCGCAATTGCAGGTCGAGCTGGTCGGTGCAAGCGGACGGATCTGGACTGTCGACTTCTGGTGGCCGTCTGTGAACCTCATCGGCGAGTTCGACGGCAAGCACAAGTACATGGAGGCCGAGTTTCTGCGTGGTCGAACCCCGCAACAAGTGGTCTACGACGAAAAGATGCGGGAGGACGACCTGCGGGCGGCCGGTTACCGCGTGAGTCGCTGGCCGTGGAAGGTGGCGCTATCGCCCGGCGCTGCTGCGCGACACGTTGGTCGCAGCCGGGCTGCGGTAGTAGCACCCGCGATCCGTCAATGCGCCGGTTTGTTATCAGTGCGTGGTTTGTAACCGGCGCATTGATGACAAACCGGCGCACTGATGGACGATGCGGGGCAGCGACGCAGGAGCGGCGGGCAGCTGCCGCGTCGGCCCGCAGCGTTACACGATGTTGAGTAGCAGGTGACCGGATGACACGGTCGCGCCGACCGAGGCGCTCACGTTGGCGATCGTTCCGTCCTTGTGTGCGGTGATCGGCTGTTCCATCTTCATCGCCTCGAGCACCAGGATCAGGTCGCCCTTGACGACCTTGTCCCCCTCGGCGACGGACAGCTTGACGACCGTCGCCTGCATCGGTGCCTTCACCGAGTCTCCAGTGGCGGTGACGACGGTGTTCGCGCCACCGCGACGGCGAGGGGCTGGACTCGCCGCGGAGGCCGAGCCGGCGGTCAGCCTGGCCGGCAGCGAGACCTCGATCCGCTTTCCGTCGACCTCGACGACGACGCTGTGGCGGGGAACGGATGGGCTCTGCGGCTCGAGCTCTCCGCTCCACGGCTCGATGGTGTTGACGAATTCGGTCTCGATCCAGCGGGTGTACACGCCGAACGAGTCGGTCGAGGTGAACGCCGGATCGCGCACGATCGCGCGGTGGAACGGGAGCACCGTCGGCAGGCCCGCGACCTCGAACTCATCGAGGGCGCGCCGGGACCGTTCGAGGGCGTCAGCGCGGGAGGAGCCGGTCACGATGAGTTTGGCCAGTAGCGAGTCGAATGCCCCGCTGATGACGTCTCCGGTCGTGACCCCGCTGTCGACGCGTACGCCGGGGCCACCCGGCATCCGCAGCACGTGCACCGGGCCGGGGGACGGCAGGAAGTTCAGTCCAGGGTCTTCTCCGTTGATGCGGAATTCGAAGGAGTGGCCGCGGGGCACGGGATCGTCGTACTCGAGGCGTCCGCCTTCTGCGAGCCGGAACTGCTCGCGAACCAGGTCGATGCCGGTGATCTCCTCGGACACCGGATGCTCGACCTGCAGTCGCGTATTCACCTCGAGGAATGAGATGGTGCCGTCGCGGGCCACCAGGAACTCGCAGGTGCCGGCGCCGAGATAGCCGACCTCGCGGAGGATCGCCTTCGACGAGCTGTACAGCAGTTCGTTCTGCTCGTTGGTGAGGAACGGCGCCGGCGCTTCCTCGACCAGCTTCTGGTGGCGACGTTGCAGCGAGCAGTCGCGGGTCGAGATGACGACGACATTGCCGTAGGCGTCGGCGAGGCACTGGGTCTCGACGTGGCGCGGCTGGTCGAGGTACGTCTCGACGCAGCACTCGCCTCGGCCGAACGCGGCGATGGCCTCTCGGGTCGCCGACTCGAACAGCTCCGGGATCTCCTCGCGAGTGCGGGCGACCTTGAGTCCACGGCCGCCGCCGCCGAAAGCGGCCTTGATCGCCACCGGGAGTCCGTGGGTGTCGACGAAGTCGAGGACTTCGGATGCACCGGAAACCGGGTTCAGGGTTCCGGGGGCAAGCGGTGCCCCGACTTTCTCGGCGATGTGCCTCGCCGACACCTTGTCGCCGAGCTTCTCGATGGCGTCGGGCGAAGGGCCGATCCAGATAAGGCCTGCGTTGATCACGGCTCGCGCGAATTCGGCGTTCTCGGCCAGGAAGCCGTAGCCGGGGTGCACGGCATCCGCCCCCGATCGCCTGGCGACGGAGAGGATCTTGTCGATGACGAGGTAGGTGTCCGCGCTGGTCGCCCCGTCGAGGGCGTATGCCTCGTCGGCGAGCCTGACGTGCCTGGCATCCCGATCCTGGTCGGCGTAGACGGCGACGGAGGCGATCCCGCTGTCTCGTGCTGCCCGGATGACGCGGACGGCGATTTCACCGCGATTGGCGATCAGGACCTTCGTGATGCGGGGCATAGTCCCCTAGCCTATTGGGCGCGGACGCCGGTCATTTGGCACCAACCTCCAAAAATGGCGGATGCCTCGCTGACATCCTCTACAACGACTGACGATTCCACAGCGACGGCCAACTCACGTCGAATCCGAGGAGCAGCTGGCGCACGACCGCGAGCGACAGGCCGACGACGGCGTGCGGATCGCCCTCGATCGCCGCGACGAACGGGCCACCGAGGCTGTCGATTGTGAACGCTCCGGCCACCTTGAGTGGCTCCCCGGTGGCGATGTAGGCGTCGATCTCCTCGTCGCTGATGTTGTCCGCGAAGGTGACGGCGGAGGTGGAGACGAGACCAGATGCGTCACCGACGCCGCCGCCACGATGGTCGATCACCCAGTGGCCGCTGTGCAGGTGTCCGGTTCGCCCGCGCTGGAGCAGCCAGCGTTCCCGGGCGACTTCTGGCAGGTGCGGCTTGCCGTAGGTCACGCCGTCCAGTTCGAACGCGGAGTCACCGCCGAGGATGAAGCCGTCGATCGGCTCTCCATCGACGAGGCGGCCGACCACGGCTTCCGCCTTCAGCCGGGCGAGCAGTTCGACCATGGCTGGAGCAGTCATGGGGCGTTCGAGCGAGGCCGCGGCGACCGCGGCATCCTCGTCCACCTCGGACGGGAGCACGATCGGCTCAACCCCCGCCGCGCGGAGGGTGGCGAGCCTGGCGGGCGATGTCGATGCGAGATACAGCCGCACGTGCGCTCCTGTAGTGAGAAAACGGATGCCGCAACGCTAAAGAAGGGGCACGGGAAACGTGCGAGTCTTGATGGATGGGCGTAAAGCAGGGCAAGCAGGTCGAACTTGAGGTTACCAAAATAGCTCACGGGGGCGTCGCGGTCGCACGATACGAGGGTCGGGTGGTGTTCGTGAGCGACGCGATCCCCGGCGAAACGGTGCTAGCGGAGATCAGCGATGACTCGAAGAAGTCCTTCTGGCGGGCCGAGACCGTGCGGGTGCTGACGCCGTCCGAACATCGCCAGCCGCACGTCTGGACCGCGGCGTCGATAGACAAGGCCCCCGCCGATCGCGCGGGCGGCGCCGAGTTCGGGCACATTGCTCCTGCTCACCAGCGTGAACTGAAACGCCAGGTGCTCGCCGAGTCGTTGCTGCGGATGGCGACGCTCGACACCGATGTCGTCGTCGAGGCGATCCCAGGAGCTGCGGACGGCACGGGATGGCGCACCCGCGTCCGCCTGCACGTGTCGGATGACGGCGTCCCAGGTCCCTATTCCGCGCGCTCGCACCGGGTCATCCCGGTCACCGAGCTGCCGCTGGCGTCCGCCGAGCTGGCCGCGGTCGCACCGCTCGACGAGAGATTCCCCGGGGCCACGACCATCGACATCGTCGCGCCGTCCAGCGGCAACCCCTGGGTGCTCACCGGAGACGACGCCCCGCGGGCGAAGACCGGCAAGCGGGCACAGCGCACGCCCGCGGAACGCAAACAGAAGCCGCGCAAGCAGACCATCGTCGAACGCGTGGGCGATCGCGAATTCCGGCTCGATGTCCTGGGATTCTGGCAGGTTCACCGATACGCGGCGGAAACACTGACCAGGGCGGTGCAGGAGGCGATCGACGACGCGTTGTTCGATCCTCGCGCGGCAAACCTGGATCTCTACGGCGGGGTCGGGCTGCTGGCCGCCGCGGTGGGAGACAAGTTCGGCAACCAGACGAGGATCACCTCGGTGGAGAGCGACTCGCGCGCGACCGATCACGCGGCGGAGAACCTGGCCGAATGGGTGGGGGCGGCCGCGGTGACCGCGCCGGTGGATCGCTATCTGCGGCAGCTGCGGTCATCCGCGAGTCCGGTCGACCGCTTCGCCCAGGCGACGGTGGTGCTGGACCCGCCACGCTCCGGTGCAGGCGCTGTCGTAGTCGGTGAACTCGCGGGGCTGGCCCCGGCCCAGGTGGTCTACGTGGCGTGCGATCCGGTCGCGCTCGCTCGCGATGTCGCACTTTTCGCGGGCCACGGCTACGAGCTGGTTCGACTGCGGGCATTCGACTTGTTCCCGAACACGCACCATGTCGAGGCGGTGGCGACTCTCACCAGGCGTTGAGCTTCGACAGGGCGCGAACGCGCGACGCGACAATGCAGTAGGGGCGCTAGCGCCCCTAAAGCGTCGGGGGCCATTACGATTGAGGCGGCGACCGCCGGTTGCCGGCGCCCTGGGAAGACAGGAACGACCATGGTTCAGACCACAACAGACGACACCGCGACTTCCGCCCGCCCGACTGGCGTGCGGGTTGCCGTCGTCGATGACCACGAGTCGGTGCGGCTCGGGCTGAAGGCCGCCTGCATCGAGGCCGGTTTCGATTTCGTCCTGGCTGCGGCATCCGTGCAGGAATTCGTCGACACTCTTGCCGGTCGGGAGTGCGATGTCGTCGTGCTCGACCTCTCCCTGGGGGACGGCTCGACCGTCACCGAAAACGTCAAGCGGGTACAAGCCACCGGTTCTGCGGTGTTGATTCACAGCATCGCGGATCGGGTCGCCTCGGTTCGGGAAGCCCTCGCGGCTGGCGCTGCCGGCGTAATCCCCAAGTCCTCTGCGACCAAGACCGTGATGGCCGCCGTTGCGACTGTGGCCAGGGGAGACGTCCTCAACAACCTGGAGTGGGCGACCGCGATCGACGCCGATCGCGACTTCTCCAAGGCTCAGCTCGGTCGTCGCGAGCGCGAAATCCTGCACCTGTACGCCTCCGGCCTTCCGTTGAAGCTCGCCGCGGAGCAGTTGGGCATCGGATACTCGACCGCGCGGGAGTACCTGGATCGGATCCGGGTGAAGTACGTCGAGGTCGGCCGTCCCGCGCCGACGAAGGTCGATCTGCTGCGTCGCGCGGTGGAGGACGGCATCCTTCCGGGTCTCGATCCGGATGGCGGCGATGCCCGCTAGTGCCCCAGCGGCAGTAACAGCGTCGCAGGCGAAGCCCCCTCGCAATCCGATCAGCCGTCGGCGGATCGAGACCGTAGCGTCGCGGTCGGTGGCGATCTTCGGACTCGTCTTCGGCGCGCAGACGGTGCCGACCACCATCGAACAGTTGTCGTTGTCGCGCCTCCCGTGGGCTCTCGTCATCCCGATCGCCATCTACGGCGGACTCCTGCTGACGACCGTTGCATCGATCGGCAAGAAGTACGTTCGCCTGACCACGAACTTCTTCGCGTTCACCTGGCTCGCCGCGATGGTGACCTGGCCACTCACGGTGATCGACCCGCACCAGATCGCAGCCGAGCGTCCGTGGCTCTGGTTTCTCTGCACGGTCGCCACCGCGGCGGCGGCACTCTCGCTCTCAACCTGGCTGGCCACCGCCTACCTGATCGTCGCTCCGGTCGCCTACGGGATCGTCCGCACCCTGCCGTCCGGCGGTGGCAAGGACTTCGGATCGGCCGCGCTCGACACCGCGTACGCCATCATCCTCGGCGGGGCGATCCTGATCATCATCACGCTCCTGCGCCAGGCGGCAGCCGCGGTCGACAATGCGCAGGCCGCCGCACTCGAGCGCTACTCTCATGCGGTGCGCCAGCACGCGACCGAGGTGGAGCGGGTCCAGGTCGACGCCATCGTCCACGACAGCGTCCTCACCACCCTGCTCTCGGCCGCACAGGCGTTCACGCCGGAGTCGAAGGACCTCGCCACCAGGATGGCGAAGAACGCGATGGGGCACCTGAAGGATGCGGCATCCGCAATCCCGGACGACGACGCGACGGTGCGCCTCACCCAACTCGCCCACCGCATCATGGGCGCGACGGCGACCCTGTCCGCTCCGTTCGAGTTGCGCACCAAGGACCTGAGCCACGGTGTCCTCCCGGTCCAGGCTGCAGAAGCCGTCTACTCCGCGGCGGTGCAGGCCATGGTCAACAGCCTTCAGCATGCCGGGCAGTCCGCAGACATCACCCGCTGGCTGAGCATTCGCGGCAAGCCGGGCGGCGGCATCCAGGTCGACATCGGCGACACCGGTTCCGGATTCGCGGTCGGCACCGTTCCCACCGAGCGACTCGGCCTCCGCATCTCCATAATCGAGCGGGTCGCCAACGCCGGCGGAACGGTCGAGATCGACTCGACCGTCGGAGAGGGAACCGTGATCAGCATCCTTTGGCCGTTCCCGGACACCGTCGATGACACCGCCGGTGTCCGCGAATCCGTGGACCTGCAGTCGTGATCATCACCGTCCCCCGCTATCTGATCGTCGGTCTCGCCGCCATCTTCTCCGCGTACCACCTGATGCTCGCCACCGTGTCGATCGGTGTGCCGAGGGACGTCGGTCCGTATGTCGCCGCGATGGTGCTCTACCTGGTCGCAACTGTCGCGAGCCTCTGGCCGTCGAAGGCCCAGAGGATGCAGCTCTGGATGGCCTCGTTCAACGTCGCGGTGTCCATCGCGATCCCCCTGCTGGTCATCAGCCAGGTGGATGCCCGCAACGACAACGGCTACGCGATCTGGTTCACCGCCGCCATCGGCACTCTCATGGTCATCACCTCGACCCGCCGGCGAAACCTGTTCGCCTGGATCGGGGTGTGTGCCGTCACCGTCGAGACCATCGCCTGGTCCGGTTTCGGTGCGCTCACCCAGTTCGGGCTCATCGGAAGCCTCTCCTGGGTCGCGATTTCGCACCTGCTCTCACGCTCGCTGGCCAAGGCCGGGCGGGATGCGCGGCAGTATGCGGTGGCGGAACGGGAGGCCGTCGAGTGGCGCGCCGCCCAGGAGGCGCATGTGTCCGAGAGGCAGTTCCGTCTCGGCCAGACCAGTCGGATGGCGCTGCCGATGCTGCGGCAGATCGTGGCGAGCGGTGGTGAACTCACCAAGGGACAACGCCAGGAGTGTGTCTACCTCGAGGGCGCCATCCGGGATGAGATCCGCGGACGCAAGCTGCTCAACGATCGGGTGCGGGAGCAGATCATGATCGCCCGCCGCAAGGGGACCATCGTCACCCTGCTCGATGAGGGCGGCATCGACGACCTCTCCGAGGAGGACCTCGAGCGCGTTCTCAACCATCTCGCAATCGCGATACGGGACACCGTGACGGGCAAACTGATCGCGAGGACCGTCCCGGAGGGTTCCGATACCGCGATCACCGTCGTCGGATTGAGCTCTGCGGATGGCGGGCACGCCAGCGCGCTCGGCCGCGAGATGCAGGACGACGACGAAGAGGACCAGGTCGACCTGTGGCTGGAGATTCCGCGAGACGCAGCGGTCTGAGCGGAAAAGCCGCTAGTCGTGCTTCCTAGTCGAAGTCGAGGCTGAGCTTTCGCAGCAGCACCGAAAGTTTCTCCCGGTCGCCGCTGGACAGGTTGTCCAACAGCTCGGCTTCCGCCTCGAGCAGCAGGCTGATCGCCGTGTCGACTCGTTTCTGCCCGGCCGAAGACATGACGACGAGGATGCCCCGGCCGTCGTGCGGGTCGGTGCGTCGTTCCACCAGCCGGCGCTCGACCAGTCGATCGATCCGATTGGTCATGGTGCCGCTGCTCACCAGGGTCTGCTGGAGCAGGGCCTTCGGGCTCAGCTGGTACGGGGTGCCCGCCCGCCGAAGTGCCGAGAGGACGTCGAACTCCCACGACTCGAGTTCGGATGCCGTGAACGCGGTGCGCCGTGCACGATCGAGGTGTCGTGCGAGCCTACCGACACGCGACAGAACCTGCAGGGGCGCGAAGTCCAGGTCGGGGCGTTCACGTTCCCAGGCGTCGACGATGCGGTCGACTTCATCGTGTTCGGACATTTGCCCATTATCGCTGACCGGTTGCTGGGGCAGCACCGGGCGAGAATCTGGCAGACTTGGTTGCTGCGGTGCAATGTTGTTGCAAGCGTGCAAGTTCAGGCACGATTGTCACGGAGCGCGCGGTCCGCCTTGGTGTAATGGCAGCACGGCAGCCTTTGGAGCTGTTAGGTCTAGGTTCGAGTCCTGGAGGCGGAGCTCATGTATTAGCAACGATTTGCTAATTCGTGGGCTTCGCTGTGCGGAGCACGACCGATCGAAGATTGGTCTCGGTTGAGCCGTGTCCCCTAATTTTTCGAGAAGATCGAAGATCGGCGAGGCGAGAGCCGCTCTGGCTTCTTTCTGTCGAGACCGATCGAAGATCGGGCAAGCGTCTCCGAAACACCATTCCGTCATGCACCAGAATGGCACCATGACTAATCCACGATTGGCCGTTGTCATCCTCGCCGCAGGCCAGGGCACTCGCATGAAGTCGGCGAGGCCGAAGATCCTGCACGAACTCGCTGGCATCCCGCTGGTCGGCCACGTGCTCAGCACGGCGTCCGAGCTGGATGCCGCGCATGTCGTCGCGGTGGTGCGTCACGAACGGGACGCCGTCGCCACCGTCATCGCAGAGCACCTGCCGACTGCCATCATCGTCGACCAGGACGAGCTGGCCGGCACGGGCCGCGCGGTCGAGCTTGCGCTGTCCGGCCTGCCGGACGATTTCGACGGCGACGTCGTCGTCCTGAGTGCCGATGTCCCGCTTCTCGACGCCGCAACGGTCAACGGACTGGTGGCCAGCCACACCCGGATGAACAATGCGCTGACCCTGCTGAGCGCGTTCTTCTCCGACCCGACCGGCGCCGGGCGCATACTCCGATCTGCCGATGGGGCGTTCGAGGGGATCGTCGAGCAGAAGGATGCGACATCCGAGCAGCTGCTCGTGACCGAGATCAATGCCGGCGTCTACGTCTTCGACGTGGCCCGTCTCCGCGCCGCGCTCGCCGCGATCGGAACCGAGAACGCGCAGCAGGAGAAGTACTTGACCGATGCAGCAGCGGGCATCCGTAGCGCCGGCGGTCGGATCGAGGCCGTTCCGGTCGGCGATCCGTGGCTGGTGGTCGGCATCAACGATCGCGCCCAGCTCGGTGCGGCCGGTGTCGAGCTGAACGCCAGGATCGTTCGGCGCTGGCAGCTCGCCGGGGTCACCGTCGTCGACCCGGCGACGACCTGGATCGACCTGCAGGCGAGCATCGCCGAGGACGTCGAGATCCTGCCGGGCACCCAGATCAAGGGCGTGACGACCATCGAACGCGGCGCGACGATCGGCCCTGACACGACACTGGTCGATTGCGAGGTCGGCGAGAATGCGACTGTCAAGCGCACGGATGCAACGCTCGCGGTGATCGGAGCAGGCGCGTCCGTCGGCCCGTTCGCCTACCTCCGTCCCGGCAGTTACCTGGGAGACAACGGAAAGATCGGCACATTTGTCGAGACGAAGAACTCGCGAATCGGGGCGGGAAGCAAGGTGCCGCACCTCAGCTATATCGGCGACACGACGGTGGGAGAAGGCACTAATCTCGGGGCGGGAACGATCACGGCCAACTACGACGACCTCGCCAAGCACCCCACCGAGATCGGCTCTCACGTTCATTCCGGGGCTCACAACGTGTTCGTCGCCCCGGTTAGGATTGGTGACGGAGCCAAGACCGGGGCTGGAACAATCGTTCGCAAGGATGTTCCCGCAGGCGCACTGGCGATCACCGTGGCTCCGCAGCGAAACATTGTGGGTTGGGTCGAAGAGAAACGTCCTGGCACCGATGCGGCGGAAGCGGCAGCGGCGGCGAACGAAGAATTGGCAGACTGAACTCGCTGGTCCACTGGTACGGCGCCGTCAGCGGCAGAGAGCAGGACACGTGTCCGAGATCAAAATCACCGGACAGAAGAGGCTGGTGATCGTCTCGGGTCGTGCACATCCGCAGCTCGCCATCGACATTGCCGAGGAGCTCGGCACCGATCTCGTGCACACCGACGCCCGCACCTTCGCCAACGGTGAGATCTACGCTCGCTACGACGAGAGTGTTCGAGGATGCGATGCCTTCGTCATCCAGTCCCACACGATCCCGATCAACGAGTGGCTGATGGAGCAACTGATCATGGTTGATGCCCTCAAGCGGGCATCTGCGAAGCGCATCACCGTGGTCGCGCCGTTCTATCCGTATGCCAGGCAGGACAAGAAGGGTCGCGGTCGCGAGCCGATCTCGGCGAGGCTGGTTGCAGACCTGTTCAAGGCGGCAGGAGCGGACCGGATCATGTCGGTCGACCTGCACGCCGCCCAGATCCAGGGATTCTTCGATGGGCCGGTCGACCACCTGTTCGCGATGCCGGTGCTACTCGAGCACTTCCAGGCGAAGCTCGATCCGACCATCCTCACCGTCGTGTCGCCTGATATGGGACGGGTGCGGGTTGCCGATATCTGGAGTGACAAGCTCGGCGCACCCCTGGCCATCATCCACAAGCGCCGCGATCCGCGAGTGCCGAACAAGGTGTCGGTGCACGAGATCGTGGGAGAGGTCGACGGGCGGGTATGCCTCATCGTCGATGACATGATCGACACCGGTCGCACCATCGTCGCGGCGGCACAGGCCCTCAAGGAGGCCGGCGCGCTCAGCGTCGTCGTCGCGGCGACCCACGCGATCTTCTCCGATCCGGCGACCGAGATCCTTCAGTCGGAGTTCATCAACTCTGTCGTGGTGACCGACACCCTGCCGATTCCGGAGGCGAACCGCTTCCCGACCCTCACCGTCCTGCCGATCGCGCCGCTGCTCGCGCGCGCAATCCAGCAGGTCTTCGGCGACGGTTCGGTCACGTCGATGTTCGACGGTGCCGCGTAAGTCTCCGAGATCCGGTGTTGCCCAGCGATAGGCTCGGGCGCCATGGCGCTGCGACTTGTTCAGGTGAATTTCAAGGCTCGGGATGACTCGGCGCTCGGCCGGTTTTGGGCTGAGGCGCTCGGCTGGGGTGTTTCTAGCGAGGGACCCGGCGTGACCAACGTCGAACCCATGGGATTCGTCTGGCCGGACCCGGCTGCCGTCTGCGTCGATGTCGTCTCTGTCCCGGACCCCGAAACGGTGAAGTACCGCGCGCACCTCGATCTCGCCACCACCTCTGCGGCCCACCAGGCGGAATTGGTCGCACGCCTGAAGGAGCTCGGCGCGACATCCGCCGAAACGGGCCAGGGTGACGTGCCATGGACGGCCCTGGCCGACCCGGAGGACAACCTGTTCTGCGTGCTGGAGCCTCGATCGATCTACCGGGACACCGGGCCGATCGCCGCGGTCGTGGTCGACTGCGCGGATCCGCGGGCCATGGCCCGGTTCTGGAACGAGGCGATGGACTGGACCCTGCACGAGGTGACCGACGATCATGCGAGGCTGCGCTCGGCCAAGGGCGTCGGGCCGTACCTGGAGTTCCGTCGCACACCCGACATGGAGACCGTGCGAACCCGTGTCCATCTCGACCTGAGGCCGTACCCCGGTGACGACCAAGCGGCAGAGGTTACCCGGCTGCGGGCTCTGGGCGCCGCCGACGCCGACATCGGCCAGGGCGATGTGCCGTGGGTGGTCCTCACCGACACAGAAGGCAACGAGTTCTGCGTCCTCACCCCGGGCTGACGCAGAGCGGCGGCTCTTACGCGCTAGCTATTGCTTCGCGGTGTCGGAATCTTCGCCGGCCCGGGGATCAGGCCGAGGGATGCGACGTGGTGGTCCCCGCCGAAGGCCCCGACCGAATAGCACTGCCACCCGATGCCGCCTTCGCCGAACAGTTCGAAGTGCGCGATCGCCCCTGTGGCATCCGGAACGGCGTAGTCGACCCAGGCCTGGCAGGCCCGCTGCGCGTTCGCTTTGCCGAGGCTGATCGTGGTGAATACTTCCGGAACGACGAGGGCCGCGATACCGAGGATCACGAGAGCCCGGATGATCCAGACAGTGGTACGGCTGCGCAGTGGTTTGTCACCGTGCGGCTCGTATCCAGCCAGTTCAGGTTGTTCTTCAAGGTCGCTCATCGCACTCTAGTGTCCCATGCCAACCGGGGTGGCGCATGGGCGCACCGGTCACCGTGGGGACAGGCAGAGTGACAGGCGGAATCGCTATTCTCGGAGGGTGACGACACTACAGCGACGACTCGGCCTCGGCAACGCGATCGTGATCGGCCTCGCGTCGATGATCGGCGCCGGCGTGTTCTACGTCTGGGCTCCGGCTGCGGATGCTGCGGGCAGCGGGCTTCTCATCGGTCTGCTGGTCGCGGCGATCGTCGCATCCCTCAACGCCCTCAGCTCTGCTCAGCTCGCCATGGCGTACCCGGTGTCCGGCGGTGCATACGCTTTCGGGCGCGCGACCGTCGGCCCGTGGACCGGATTCGCGGCCGGCTGGCTGTTCCTGGCAGGTAAGACCGCGTCGGTCGGCGCGATCGCACTGATCGCCGGCAGCTACCTCTGGCCGGCGCAGGCACGAGTTGTCGCGGTGGTCGTGGTCGCCGTCCTCGCGGCGGTCAACATGACCGGGATTCGGAGCACGGCGGCCGCGAGCGCGACCATCGTGTTCTTCGTGCTCGGCGGCATCCTGGTCATCGTCGGTGCGGCCCTGTTCGCGCCCCCGGTTGGCGCCCAGGGCGGCCTCGTCGGCACGCCCATCGGCACCGACCCGTGGGGGATCCTGAGATCGGCAGGCCTCCTCTTCTTCTGCTTCGCCGGATACGCGCGGATGGCGACCCTGGGCGAGGAGGTCAGGAACCCGAGGCACACCCTGCCGCGAGCGATCATCATCGCGCTGGCCATCACTCTCGCGATCTACGCGACGGTCGGACTGCTCTGCGTGACCCTGCTCGGTCCGACCGCGCTGGCGAGGAGCGCAGCGCCGGTCGCCGATCTCGTCGGCGGCCAGGAGCCGTGGGACACCATCATCCGCATCGTTGCCGCGATCGCCTGCCTCGGCTCGCTCGTCGGCATTCTCGCCGGGCTCAGCCGCACCAGCCTCGCGATGGCCAGGGGTGGCGACCTTCCCGCTGACCTCGGGCGGGTGTCGCCGAAAACGAACGCGCCCATCGTCGCAGAGGCGACCATCGCGGTCGTCGCGATTCTGGGCATTCTGCTGCTCGATCCGACCGCGTTGATCGGATTCTCCTCGTGCGCGGTGCTCTGCTACTACGCGATCGCCAATCTTTCGGCGTTGCGCCAGCCGAAGGCGGAGCGGTGGCTGCCGTGGCTCGTGCAGCAGGCGGGGCTAGTCGGATGTCTCCTGCTCGCCGTCACCCTTCCATGGCAGTCGATCGTCGGAACCGCCGTGGTGCTCGCCGTCGGGCTGGCGATCCGGAGGCTGACCCACCCGCCGGTGCCCGCCGTTTCGAACTCCTGACCGCACTTCGCGGTGCGCGAGCGGGCAGAAACCGTCCTAAAACGTGCTGGGAAGGGCGGATTCTGCCCGCTCGCGGCGCGGGTGGAAGCCGTGCGAACCTAGTGCGAGGAGCCTTCCGTCGCGATCTCGGTGCGGTCGCCGCTCCAGAGCGTGTGGAACACGCCGGGCTCGTCCACGCGCTTGTAGGTGTGGGCGCCGAAGAAGTCGCGTTGGCCCTGGACGAGCGCGGCGGGCAGGCGCTTCGACGCGAGCGAGTCGTAGTAGCTGAGCGCCGCACCGAAACCGGGGATCGGGATCCCGGAGAGGGCAGCGGTCGATACGACACGGCGCCAGGCCGCCTCGCCCTCCTTCACCGCGTTGGCGAAGTACGGGTCGACGAGCAGGCTCGGGATGCTCGCATCGTTGGCGTAGGCCTCGACGATGCGGTTGAGGAACTGGGCGCGGATGATGCAGCCACCGCGCCAGATCGTGGCGACTGCGCCCTTGTCGATCTTCCAGTCGTACTTCGCGGCGCCGGCGATGATCGCGTCGAAGCCCTGCGCGTATGCGACGACCTTGGAGGCGTAGAGGGCGGCGCGCACGTCGTCCTCGAAGCTGTCCCCGGCATCCTGCACCTCTGGGCGGGAGGTGATCGTCGCCTGCACCGCCGTGCGCTGCTCCGGGTGGCTGGAGACCGCGCGGGCGAAGACGGCCTCGGCGATTCCGCCGACCGGAACGCCGAGGTCGAGCGCGTTCTGCACGGTCCACACCCCGGTGCCCTTCGATCCGGCCTCGTCGAGGATCACGTCGACGAGCGGCTTGCCGGTCTTCGCGTCGGTCTGGCGCAGCACCTCAGCAGTGATCTCGATCAGGTAGCTCTCGAGGTCCCCGGAGTTCCACACCTCGAAGACATCCGCGATCGCCGCCGGCTCGTGGCCGGCCACGTTGCGCAGCAGGTCGTAGGCCTCGGCGATGAGCTGCATATCCGCGTACTCGATGCCGTTGTGGATCATCTTGACGAAGTGGCCGGCGCCGTCGGTGCCGATGTGGGTCACGCAGGGGACGCCGTCGACGACCGCGGCGATGGATTCGAGGATCGGGCCGAGGGTCTTGTACGCCTCGACGGAGCCGCCCGGCATGATGCTCGGTCCCTTGAGCGCGCCCTCTTCTCCACCGGAGATTCCAGCGCCGACGAAGTTGATGCCCGTCTCGCGCACCGCCTTCTCGCGGCGGATGGTGTCGGTGAACAGTGCGTTGCCGCCGTCGACGATGATGTCGCCCGGTTCGAAGGCCTTGGTGAGCTGGTCGATGACGGCGTCGGTGCCGGCACCCGCCTGCACCATGATGATCGCGGTGCGCGGCTTGCTCAGCGACGCCGCGAACTCCTCGATGGTCGTTGACGGCACGAATCCGGCTTCGGGATGTTCTGACACCAGCAGGTCGGTGCGCTCGCGCGAACGGTTGTACACCGCCACGGTGTTTCCCTCGCGGCTGGCGAGGTTGCGGGCGAGGTTCGACCCCATCACCGCGAGTCCGATCACGCCGATGTTTGCCGTTGCGGATCCGTTTTCTGACATGGTGCTCCTCGATGCGAGTGATGTGGACCGGTGCGTCTTCACGCTGTTACAGGTTAAAGCCAGCGTCGTCCATCCGAAAACTGAGCGGGACTAACGATTGACCGGTTCGGCGCCGTTCAGCAGGGCAAGTTCGTGCCGACGAGGCGCGCCTTCCCAGTCGCCGTGGGCGAGACACACGTATGCGCCGGTCGTCACCGCCGTGGTCAGCCGGGTCGGGACATCAGCATTCTCCAAGTATTCGCTCAGGTAACCGGCCACGAACGCGTCCCCCGCGCCGACGGTATCGATCGGATCGATGCGGATGGCCGCCCGCTCGTACTCCACGCCGTCGACCAGCGCGATGGCGCCGAGAGCGCCGAGCTTGATGACCGCCTGGCCGGCGCCGAGGTCCACCAGTCCGCGGGCGAGCTCGCTTGGAGTGCCGGCCTTCCCGACGGCGATCGCCGCCTCGTCCTCGCCGCCGAAGACCACATCGCAGAGCGGGACGATCCGTGAATAGGCCGCCTGGGCGGCCTGCCGCGACCAGAGTTTGCCGCGGAAGTTGAGGTCGAACGACACGACGACGCCGGCGTCGCGAGCGATCCTGATCGCCTCGAGAACGGTGTCGGCCATGCCTTCCGACAGCGCGGGGGAGATGCCGGTCAGGTGCAGCAGCGATGCTCCGCGGATGATGTCGTGGTCGAACTCGTCGGCGCGGAGCCGCGAGCCCGCGTTTCCCCGTCGGTAGTACCAGACGTGGGTGTCGATGCTGGTGCGGCGCTCCTTGATCATGAGCGATGTCGGTGCGCCATCGTCCCTGCTCGCGACCACCCGAACACCCTCAGCCCCGATTTCGCGCACCACCAGGTCACCGAGCGAGTCGGCGCCGACCTTGCCGATCCAGGTGACCGGCACTCCGAGCCTGCTGAGGCCGATCGCCACGTTGCTCTCCGAGCCGCCGATGCCGATGGTCATCGAACGCTCGTGCTGCAGCGGCCCGACGCCGGACGAGCTCATCAGCGCCATCGTCTCTCCGATAGTGACCACGGAGCGGGTTGGCGCGGAGCGGCTCATCTCGCCGACCCGGCCGCATCCACGGCGCGCCTGCTTCGCTCGCCGAGGGCATCCAGCGAACCGCCCTTGAGCGCATCGCCGACCAACGGTCCGCCCAGGCTCACCGCGACGGCGCCAGCCTTCAGCCAGGTCGGGATGTCGTCGAGGCCCACTCCACCGGACGGGATGAACTCGATGTCGGGGAACGGTCCGCGCAGGTGGCCGCCGTACTGCGGACCGACGGTTTCGGCCGGGAAGATCTTCACCGCGGTCGCGCCGGCGGCCCATCCGGAGAAGAGCTCGGTCGGGGTCAGTCCTCCCGGGAAGACCGGTATGGCGTTGTGCACCGCGAGCGCGATGACCTCGAGGTTGATGATCGGCGTCACCAGGTAGCGCGCCCCGGCGTCGATGGCCCGCCTGGCCTGGTCGGCCGTGACGATGGTGCCGATACCGATCTCGACATCCATGCCGACCCGTTCGATCATCGCGGGCAGGTGCTCGAAGGTCCCCGGCGTGCTGAGGGTCAGTTCGATCGAGCGGATGCCGTTGGCCGCGAGGGTGTCCACGACGCCGTCGTAGTCGCGGGCATCCGCCGCTCGAAGCACCGCGATGATCGGATTCGCCCGCAGGACCGCCGATGGTTCTGTTCTGTTCGCTACCTTGGACAACACGATTGCCAGTGTATCTGAGGTTGATTTCTGTCTGGATGACGTCGTGAACGAGGCCGGTCGAGCCCGGATACCCTGTAACCATGTCGAATCAGCCGAAGCCGCTCGTCGTCGTCATGGGGGTTTCCGGTTCGGGCAAGAGCACCATCGGTGAGCTCTTGGCCTCCCGCCTCGGCGTCCCATTCCAGGACGCGGACGACCTTCATCCGCAGGCCAACGTCGACAAGATGGCGGCAGGGCATCCGCTCGACGACGACGACCGCTGGCCGTGGCTCGCGAAGGTCGGCGAGGCGCTCAGCCGGGCGGATGACACGGGGCTCGTGATCGCCTGTTCCGCGCTGAAGCGCGCCTACCGCGACGCGATACTGGCCGAGGAGCCGACGACTCGATTCGTCGACCTCGAAGGCTCCCGCGAGGTGCTGGATGCGCGACTGTCCGACCGTCTTGGTCATTTCATGCCGGCGTCGCTGCTGGATTCGCAGCTCGCGACCCTCGAGCCACTCGGCCAGGACGAGCCGGGCATCCGGGTGACGATCGACCAGTCGCCGGACGAGGTCGTCGACGAGGCGCGCGCTCGGCTCGGCGTGGGCTAAGCTGGGCCACTGAACTTCGGCGAGGGAATTGCCTTCGGCAATTCCGTAATCGACGCGGTGGAGCGGGCACGTCTATCGGGATACTCCCCATGGGCACACGTCTTCCTCACGCTGCAGTGTTGTATCAACTGCCGATGCGTTCGAGTTGAACATGAAACGTGGGCCTCGGCCCCGATAGGAGAAACACCATGGCTGACAAAACCAGCAATCACCTGACCACTGAGGTCCGCGAATCCTTCGGCAAGGGTGCGGCTCGCAAGATCCGTGCCGCAGGCAAGATCCCGGCCGTCATCTACGGTCACGGCACCGATCCGCAGCACGTCACCCTGCCTGGACACGAGGTCGCCCTCATCATCCGCAAGGCGAACCAGGTGCTCGAGCTCGACATCCAGGGCAAGATCCAGCTCGCGCTGGTCAAGGATGTGCAGAAGGACCCGGTGCGCCAGATCATCGAGCACCTCGACCTCGTCGTCGTCCGCAAGGGCGAGAAGGTGCAGGTCGAGGTTTCGGTTCACGTGTCCGGTGAGCCGGTTTCCGGAACCGTCGCGGAGCTCGACACCCAGCGTCTGCTCCTCGAGGTCGCCGCGACCGACATCCCGGAGAGCGTCACTGTCGACATCGAGGGTGCGGAGGCAGGCACTCACGTGCTCGCCAAGGATGTCCCGCTGCCGGAAGGCGCGACCCTGATCTCCGACCCGGAAGCCCTCGTCGTCGCGGTCTCCGTGCCGCAGGAGCAGGACCTCGGCGAGGTTGCCGAGGCCGAGGTACCGGCCGAGCCCGAGGCCGAAGAATCCGCAGAGTAGTCGGTTTCCGCAACACCAATGAACGACAAGCCAGTGGACGATAGCCAGTGGCTCGTAGTCGGGCTCGGTAACCCCGGGCCCGACTACGCCGGCAACCGTCACAACGTCGGGCAGATGGCGCTCGCCGAACTGGCCGACCGGGCATCCGCGACCTTCAAGAATCACAAGACTCCCGCTGCTGTTGCCGAGGCACGTAGCGGTTTCGAGGGTCCGAAACTCGTGCTCGCAAAGCCCAACAGTTTCATGAACCTGTCCGGTGGTGCCGTTGCCGGGCTGCTGCGGTTCTACACGCTCGACCCGTCGAGGCTGATCGTGCTGCACGACGAACTGGACATCCCGTTCGATTCGCTGAAGCTCAAGTTCGGCGGAGGACACGGGGGCCACAACGGGCTGCGCGACATCATCGCGGCGATCGGCACCGGTGATTTCACCCGGGTGCGCATCGGCATCGGACGCCCGCCCGGTCGCCAGCCCGCAGCCGACTTCGTATTGCGCGACTTCAGCGCCGACGAACGTAAGGTTCTGCCGAACCTGCTCGCGGATGCCGCTGACGCGGTCGAGCAGATAGCTCGCGACGGCCTGACCGCGGCGCAACTCCGCTTCCACACGGCCTCGGCCGCGGAGTAGTAGGCGCACCGCGCGCGAGCACGTCGGACCGCCCGCGTACACTTGACCGAGTGATACTTGAGGGCTTAATTCCGGCACTTTCGCGCGCCCGAACGTTTAAGAATGCCCTGTCCTATGCCTCCGGCAACGCCGTTTTCTCGCTGGTCGACGGTCTGCGGGCGCCCCTCCTCGCCGGGCTGCTGGATGCTCGCAAAGGCAACCACGCGCTGCTGGCGATTGTCCCGACCGGGCGCGACTCCGAGTCGCTGCGCGAGTCCCTCGCCAGCGTCGCCCCGACGGCGGAGATCATCGAGTTCCCGGCCTGGGAGACGCTTCCGCACGAGCGACTGAGCCCGAGCGCGGAGACGGTCGGCAAGCGCATCCGAGCCCTTCGCCGCCTGCAGGATTGGCAGGCCGACCCGCAGCATCCGATCATCGTCGTCGCCTCGGTCAGGGCCGCGCTGCAACCCCTCGCCGACAACCTGACCAGCATCGACCCGCTCGCGCTGACCGCCGGCGGCCGCGGATACAACCTCGCCGAACTGTCCGTGCAGCTCGTCGATCTCGCCTATTCCCGGGTGGACATGGTCACCCGGCGGGGTGAGTTCGCCGTGCGCGGCGGCATCCTCGACGTGTTCTCGGCGACCGCGGAGCATCCGTGGCGCATCGAATTCTTCGGCGACGAACTGGAGCAGATCCGCGAGTTCTCGGTCGCCGACCAGCGCTCGCTGACCGAACCGATTCTTGCGGTCGAGCTGTTGCCGAGCCGCGAATTGCTGCTCAGCGACGACGTTCGGCAGCGCGCGCAGGAGATGCAGCACGAGTTTCCGAGCCTGTCGCAGCTGCTGGCCAAGATCGCGGAGGGAATCCCGGTGGACGGGATGGAGTCGCTCGCGCCGGCGCTCGTCGACCGGCTCGTGCCGCTCTCCCACTATCTGCCGAAGGATGCCGCGATCGCGGTGCTCGCACCGGAGCGGGTCGCATCGCGCGCGGTCAGTCTCGCCGAGACGAACCGCGAGTTCCTGGCGGCGGCCTGGAACGCGGCGACCGCAGGGGCCGAGGCCCCGATCGACCTCGATTCAGGCGACTTCCTCTCCCTTGGGGGCCTGCGCGAGGCGGCCGGATCCCGCGCATGGTGGACGTTCAGCAGCTTCGACAGCGGCGCGGACGCCGTGGCCGGAGAAGGCACGGTGGAGACCGGCGCGACCAGCGAGCTGCGCGACGGCGAGCACTACATCCGCCTCGACGCCACCACCGTTCCGAGCTTCCAGGGCCAGGCCGACGGTGCGATCGATCACGTCGGAGAGCTGCTCGCCGACGGGTGGACCGTCGCCGTCGTCGCGCAGGGAACCGGGCTGGTCGAACGCGCGGCCGAGGCGCTGGGCGAACACGGTTACGCCGCCCGCGTGGTCGAGGAGTTCGGGCCGGATGCCGACGCCGGCGTCGCCTACCTGCTCAAGGCATCCGTGGAGCACGGCTTCGAGTATCCGGAACTCAAGCTGGCGGTGCTGAGCGAGAGCGAGTTCTACGGTCGCGCGGCGGGATACGACGCGCGGCAGGTCAAGAAACTCGCGAGCAGGCGCAAGAACGTCGTCGACCCGCTGCAGCTGAAAACGGGTGACTTCGTGGTTCACCAGACCCACGGGATCGGCAAATTCGTCGAGCTAGTGCAGCGCGTCGTCTCGACCGGCGGCCGCAATCCGGTCAAGAACAGCCGCGAATACCTGCTGATCGAGTACGCGCCATCGAAGCGCGGCTACCCAGGCGACAAGCTCTACGTTCCGACCGACCAGCTCGACCTGCTCAGCCGCTATGTCGGCGGCGAGGCTCCGACGCTCAGCAAGATGGGTGGAAGCGACTGGTCGGCGGCGAAGGGTCGTGCGCGCAAAGCCGTCCGCGACATCGCGGTCGAGCTGGTGAAGCTCTATTCGGCCAGGATGGCGAGTCGCGGCCACGCGTTCCCGCCGGATACGCCGTGGCAGCGCGAGCTCGAGGAAGCGTTCCCGTTCGCCGAAACCCCCGACCAGCTGACCACGATCGACGAGGTCAAGGCCGACATGGAACGGGCGATCCCGATGGATCGGCTCATCTCCGGCGACGTCGGCTACGGCAAGACCGAGATCGCCGTTCGTGCCGCGTTCAAGGCGGTCCAGGATGGCAAACAGGTGGTCATGCTGGTTCCGACCACGCTGCTCGTGCGCCAGCACATGGAGACATTCCAGGAGCGGTTCGCCGGTTTCCCGGTGCACCTGCGCGCCCTCAGCCGCTTCCAGACCGACAAGGAGTCGAAGGAGGCGATTGACGGGCTGGCGGATGGCTCGGTCGACATCGTCATCGGAACGCACCGGCTCCTCTCCAAGAACATCGTCATCAAGGACCTCGGGCTCGTCATCATCGACGAGGAGCAGCGGTTCGGCGTCGAACACAAGGACGCGCTGAAGAAACTGAAGACGAACGTCGACATCCTCGCGATGAGCGCCACCCCGATTCCGCGCACCCTCGAGATGGCGGTTACCGGCATCCGCGAGATGTCGACGCTCGCGACACCGCCGGAGGACCGGCATCCGATCCTCACCTTCGTCGGCCCGTACCACGACCGGCAGGTTGGCGCCGCGATCCGCCGGGAGCTGCTGCGCGAGGGCCAGGTGTTCTTCGTGCACAACCGGGTGTCCTCGATCAACCGGGTTGCCGCCCAACTTGCGGAACTCGTCCCAGAGGCGAGAATTGCCGTCGCCCACGGCCAGCTGCCCGAGCACGTGCTCGAACAGGTCATGGTCGACTTCTGGGAGCGCAAGTTCGACGTTCTGGTCTCGACCACGATCATCGAGACCGGTCTCGACATCGCGAACGCCAACACGCTCATCATCGACCGGGCGGACAAGTACGGCCTGAGCCAGCTGCACCAGTTGCGCGGCAGGGTCGGCCGTGGCCGCGAGCGCGCGTACGCGTACTTCCTCTACGACGCGGACAAGCCCCTCGGCGAGGTCGCGCATGACCGGCTCGCCACCATCGCGGCCAACAACGAGCTCGGCGCCGGCATGCAGGTCGCCCTCAAAGACCTGGAGATCCGGGGAGCCGGCAACCTTCTCGGCGGCGAGCAGTCAGGCCACATCGCCGGTGTCGGCTTCGACCTGTACCTGCGGATGATCGGCGAGGCGGTCAGCACCTTCCGCGGTGAAGTGGCGGAGGGCCAGACCGAACTGCGGCTCGAGCTTCCGGTGGATGCGCATATTCCAGAGGAATACGTGGAGAGCGAGCGGCTGCGGCTCGAGGCGTACCAGAAGCTCTCGACGGCCTCGTCGCCCGCGGCATCCGCGACCCAGCTCGACCAGGTGCTCGACGAGCTGACCGACCGTTACGGTGAACCGCCGGCGCAGGTGCTCAGCCTCATCGCGGTGTCCCGGCTTCGACGGATGGCGCAGAAGGCCGGCCTCAGCGAGGTCGTCTCCGCCGGCGGCAATCTTCGCATCTCGAGCGCGGAGCTCGCCGACTCCGTGCAGGTGCGGCTGCAGCGGATGTACCCGGGCGCGCGCTATTTCGCCCAGACCAAGGCGGTGGCCGTTCCGATGAAGAAGGAGCTCGCCGACGCCGAGCTGATCGAGTGGGTGTCCGGCCTGCTGGTCGCCATCTTCGGTGCCGAGGTCGCGCAGGCGGAGGCCGAGGCCGAGAAGACGGCCTGAGCCGGGGCGGTCGCGGGGCCTCGGCGACCTGAGCAGGGCGGTCGCGAGGCCAGACGGCTTTAGGCATTACCCGGCCCATTTCGCGTCCCCGGGAATGCCGCGGCCCGCTGGCAACTTTCACTTCAGGGGCAAAATCGCGCCAGAAACCAAAGGAAACCAGTGAGTTCGAGTTCTGCCACTATGGATGTCGGCTTCCGCAGCGAACGCGGGCCCATCCTGATCGCCCTGATGCTGACGACCGGTCTCGTCGCCATCGATTCGACGATCCTGGCGACGGCGGTCCCGTCGATCGTGAAGGATCTCGGGGGCTTCTCCTCGTTCCCGTGGTTGTTCTCGATCTACCTTCTCGCCCAGGCCGTGTCGGTGCCTGTGTACGCGAAGCTGTCGGATGTCGTCGGCCGCAAGCCGATCATCCTGCTCGGTGTCGGCCTGTTCCTGGTCGGTTCGATCATGTGCGGTTTCGCCTGGAGCATGCCGGCGCTCATCGCCTTCCGGGTGGTGCAGGGCCTCGGGGCCGGTGCCGTCCAGCCGATGGCGATCACCATCGCCGGCGACATCTACACGCTCGCCGAGCGCGCGAAGACCCAGGGCTACCTGGCGAGCGTCTGGGCCATCTCCTCCGTCGTCGGCCCGACCCTCGGCGGGGTGTTCTCGCAGTACCTGTCCTGGCGCTGGATCTTCTTCGTCAACGTGCCCCTCTGCATCCTTGCCGTCTGGATGCTGGTGCGCGCCTTCCACGAGAAGATCGAGAAGCGCAGGCACAAGGTCGACTACCTCGGGGCGAGCCTCCTCACCGCGGCGCTCACGCTGATCATCCTCGCAGTGCTGGAGGGTGGCCAGGCCTGGGCCTGGGACGCGCCGCAGAGTATTGGCGCCTTCGCGATCGGCGGGGTGCTTCTCGTCGCGTTCGTCCTGGCGGAGCGCAAGGCGGTCGAGCCGGTCCTGCCGCTGTGGGTGTTCTCCCGCCGCCTGCTGTTGACCACAGCGTCGGTCTCGCTTGGGGTCGGGGCCGTCATGATCGGTCTGACCTCCTTCGTCCCGACCTACCTGGAGACCTCCCTCGGCGCGACTCCGATCATCGCCGGACTGACCCTCGCCGTGTTGACGATCGGATGGCCGCTGGCCGCATCGCTGTCCGGGCGGGTATACCTCCGCATCGGCTTCAAGAGAACCGTGCTGATCGGGATATTCTTCGTTCTGCTCGGTGCCGTGGTACTCGCGGCGTTCACCCTTACGCCGATGCTCGTCGTCGTCGCGGTGAGCTGCTTCGTCATCGGCGTCGGACTCGGTCTGGTCGCGCCGCCGAGCCTCATCGCCGCCCAGTCCAGTGTGGAGTGGAACGAACGCGGGGTCGTTACCGGCACCAACATGTTCGCGCGCTCGATGGGAAGTGCGGTCGGGGTGGCGATCTTCGGCGCCGTCGCGAATGCGATCCTCGGGTCATCCGCGGCGGCACACAACAGTCCGCACGCGGTCGAAGGAGCCACCCTCAGCGTCTTCATCGCCGTGGTGATCGCTGCTGCCGCTACCGGCGTCGCGGCCTTGGCGATGCCGCGCGACCGCCACGACGTGGTGCTCGCGTCGCCGCCGGAGCCGATGGAGACCACCGTCTAGCCGCACTCGGTCGGGATCGAGTGTTGTCGCGGCGGGAGGCCCGCGGCTCGGGCGATCCGATGTTGTCGTGGCGGGAGATACCGTCTCGCGGCGGGAGTAACTGTCACTCGTGGCGGGAGAAGCGAACTCGCGGAGGGAGTCCTAA